>NZ_JBHYGX010000035.1:0-10566 GCF_042739975.1 Streptomyces sp. NPDC059080 | reverse complement strand
TCTCCCCCCGCACCACCCCCCCGGCCGCTCCCCCCCGCGAGCCCCACGCGCCGAGCCGCCCACCCCGCGCCCCCCACCCGCGGGGGGGCCCCCCCCGGGGGGGGGGGCCCCCGGGCCCCCCCCGGTCCGTTGCGTCCAAGGTCTTGTCCGCCCTGTTGGACGTGGGACACGGAGGTAATCGACCTGTGCAGCAGTCGGCGGGGGAGACCTGATCGGGACGCGACGAAGCGCCGACGAGGGGCAGGCCGGGGGTGAGGACGGCAGGCCAGGAACCAGCGCGCGGGCCGGTTGTGCGTCTCACCAGACGTCGAACTCCAGGGTGCTGAACTCCCGGACCGTGCGGAATCCCAGACGCTCGTAGACGCGCTTCGCGCCATGGTTGGCGGAATCGAGAGCCAGCAGGCAGCCGGACGGCTCGCGTTCCAGGGCCTGCCGCGCGAGCCACGCGGTGACTCCCGCTGCCAGCCCCTGGCCCCGGTACGCGGGCGCGGTGGCGATCGAGGCGAGGGAACACAGCGCAGCGCCCGGCTTGCGCACCATGGCTCCCCCGCAGATCAACGCACCGTTGGTGTCACGGACACCCGCCCAGAGCTCGACGTCGGGCGCTCCGGGGCGTACGGAGTGCTCGGGACTGGCCGCGGTGAGCAGCGCGGTGATCTCCGCGCTCGGTTCCCCGGCCACCGGCACGACCTGCCCCTCGGCGGGCAGCAGCGGCGGGGCGTGGTGCAGGGACAGCACCTCCCATTGCGCCGCGGCGGTTTCGGCCCCCTCGACCTGGGTTCCGCGGGGCACCGTGAGGAGATACGGGGGCTCGGCCCGCTCTGCGAGCAGCAGGCGGACGAGATCGGCGACGGCGTGCGGGTCGCCGACTGCGGTGAGGCACCCGTCCGGTTCCTCAGCGGTACCGGTGCCGTAGCAGGCGGCACCGGGCATCAGCCACCCGGGCCCGGACCACGACGGGCCGATGACGCTCCTGGTCCAAAGGTCATCGGTGACGGCCAGGATCTCTGCACCGGTGCACAGACGGGTGCCCACTGTCACGAACGGCTCCTCCCACTCCTGCCGCTGCACCGCATCGCACTGCGGTGGTCATGCTGCCGTCATTCGGGCGAGGTGGGTATGGATGTCGCCGAGCACGTCGGCGGCGTGCGGGACGAGGAAGAAATGGCCGCCGGGGAACGCGCGGGAGGCGAATCGTCCGGGGCCGCCACTGACGTCGGCCCAGGCCAGAACGGACTCCGCAGGGGTGTCGACGTCACCCTCGCCGTAGTACGCGGTGACCGGCACCTGGAGCGGATGCAGGGTGGCCTCGGAGGCATAGGAGTCCACCAGCTGGTAGTCGGCCCGGATCGAGGGCAGAACGAGTTCGAGCAAGTCCGGGACGTCCAGGGCTGCGGCCAGCGGCCCGCCGCGGCGGCGCACGTCGGCGATCAGGTCATCGTCCGGCTGGGAGCCCAGAGCGGAAGGGCGCAGACGGTGCGGGGCCGCGCGCCCCGAGACCAGCAGCATGGCCGCGCCGGGACGGCCGCCGGCCGACAGGCGCCGTGCGACTTCGTAGGCCACCGAGGCTCCCATGCTGTGCCCGAAGAATGCAGTCGGCTCCGTAAGAAATGGTGCCAGCGCGTCCGTGAGGGGCGCGGCGAGATCCTCCATGGCGTTCACGCAGGGTTCGTTGATGCGGCTTTCGCGGCCGGGATAGCACACCGCGAGGACTTCTATGTCCCCAGCGAGCCGCTGTGGCCATTCGCGGAAGAAACTGGCGGCGCCGCCGGCGTGCGGGAAGCACACCAGCCGCCCGCGCGGATTCTGTACGCGGCGCAGGCTGCGCAGCCAGGGGACGTCGGTAACAGCTCGGGCAGAGCTCATCACGGGCACCTCCGGATCCGGGACCCGGGCGGGCCGTTCCAGAAGTCCCGCAACGGTTGCCCCGCTGGTTTCCTGGAGGGCAGGGTCGTCATCTGTTCCTCTCGGCTGTGCGTCGGCACCACCGACAGCCGGAAGGTATAGCAGGTGCTTATCGGTGGCTTATTGCCGTTGCGGACAGCGGGCCTTATTGCCTGAAAGGGCCTCAATAGAGCTCTGAAATACCCACTCCCTACCTTGCTTGTTCAGGTCCGACGCGAGCGGACCGCCGGCAGGCGAATTGAGGAGTCGGATCCATGGCAGGTATGGCGGTGCGGAACTTCTCGTCGTCCGAGGGAAGGATGCCGGGTGCCGGTCTGCTGCAGCGCCTGGCAGCGCACGCTGCCCGCACGCCGGACCACCTCGCGGTAACCGGTCACGGAGCCCGCTGGAGCTATCAGGACTTCGCGGCGGAGACGGACCGGCTGGCCGGACGGCTACGGGCGTCAGGCGTGGCCGCCGGCGACACGGTAGCCGTCCATGCGCGGCGCGCCCCCGCGCTGGCCCTGGCGCTGACCGCGGTGGCGAAGGCGGGCGCGGCCTTCACCGTGCTGGACGAGGCATACCCACTGGAGCGCCTTCGCCAGTACCGGGAGCAGGCGCGGCCGTCGGCCTGGATCTCCTGCGTTCCGGACGGAATCCCGGCCGGGCTGGCCGACGGTCCGGTACTGAGCGCGGATACACGTGACGTGACGGGTGCGCGCGAAACTGGCGGGGCAACCGCAGACCTGACCACTCAGCCGAACCCCGAGCACCCCGCCTACCTGGTCTTCACCTCGGGCACCACCGGTCGCCCCCGTGCGGTCCGGGGAACCTGGGATGCGGTCGAGCACTTCCTGGACTGGTACGCCACCGCCTTCGGTCTCGGCCCCGGCGACCGGTTCGCGGTCCTGTCCGGCCTCGGACACGACCCCTTGCTGCGCGACCTGTTCACCGCCCTCTGGGTCGGTGGCACGATCTGCTTCCCCGACGCGGAGGTGCGCGAGGCCCCGAAGGTGGCGGAGTGGCTCGCCGACGCGTCCATCACCGTGGCCCACCTCACCCCCGGCCTCGGCGACGTCCTGGCTGACAGCGCCCCTGCGGGCGGCTGGCCCGCCTTGAGGCTGACCGGTTTCGGCGGCGAGGCGACGACCTGGCGCCTCGTCGACTCCTGGGCGGCTGCCGCTCCCCACAGCCGGGTGCTCAACATGTACGGCACCACCGAGACCCCACAGGCAGTCTCGGTCCTGACCGCCCGGGACCCCGGCCGGGAGCCGTTCGCGCCCCGGGGCGGTGCCGGCGTTCCGCTCGGTACCGGCATCGACGGCGTCGAGCTGCTGGTACGCGGCGCGGACGGCACCCTCGCTCCGGTGTGCGACGCCGGCGAGGACGGCGAGCTGGTGGTGCGCAGCCGCCACCTCGCTCACCACCTCGACCAGCCGCAGCCCGGCTCCGGCAGCGGCCCCGCACCCGCAGCCGCCGAGGACCGCGACGGTGTGCGCCTCTACCGCACCGGCGATCACGTACGGCCGCGTGCCGACGGCACGCTGGAGTACCTCGGCCGCCTCGACGCGCAGATGACCGTACGCGGTTTCCGGGTGGAGCCCGCGGAAGTCGAGGCCGCCCTGCTGGACTTCCCGGGCATCCTCCACGCCGCCGTCGTCTGCCGCAGTGGTTTCCTGACCGGCCATGTGGTCGCGGCCCCGGGCGCCTCCCCGCAGATGGCCGCCGTACGGGACTTCGTCGCGGCGCGGCTGCCCGCGCATGCGGTACCGGCCGGAATCGCACGGGTCGACGGGCTCCCGCTGACCCCCAACGGAAAGGTCGACAGGGCCGCCCTCGCCACCGCCGGGGAGAAGTGCGCAGCCGACGGCCCGACCGCCGCCGGCCAGGGGCCCAGGACCGCACGTGAGGAGATCCTGTGCGGGCTGTTCGCCGAGGTCCTCCGGGTCGACCGGGTCCACACCGACGACGACTTCTTCGCGCTCGGCGGCCACTCACTGAAAGCAACCCGCCTGGTCAACCGGATCCGCCGACTGCTGGAGGTGAGCCTCCCGGTGAACGCGGTCTTCGACGCCCCCACCCCCGCCACGCTGGCCGCCCGGCTCGACGACGCCGGCGCCGGCCGTCCCCGGCTGGTTCCCGCCCGGCGCCCGGAACGCCTGCCGCTGTCCGCCGCCCAGCGCCGGCTGTGGTTCCTCCACGAGCTGGAGGAGACCGGCACCTCGTACAACGTCGCGCTCACCATCCGCCTTGCCGGTCCGCTCGACCGGGACGCCCTGAGTGCCGCTCTCGCCGACCTCACCGACCGGCAGGAGGCGCTGCGCACCGTCTACCGCCAGGCCGACGGCGAGCCGTACCAGCAGGTGCTCCCCGCCCAGGAGGCGCGGCCTGACGTCCCGGTCGTGTCCGTCGACGAGAGCGGGCTCGACGGCGAGGTCGCCAGGGCCGCCCGGTACCGGTTCGACCTCGCCGCCGAAGCACCGCTGCGCATCGTGCTCTTCAGGCTCGGCGAGGACCGCCACGTACTGCTCCTGCTGCTGCACCACATCGCGACCGACGGCGGCTCGCTCGCCCCCCTCAGCCGTGACCTGTCGGCGGCCTATGCGGCACGGCTCGGCGGCGCCGCCCCCGACTGGCAGCCGCTGTCCGTCCAGTACGCCGACTACACCCTGTGGCAGCTCGGCACCCCGGGCACGGAGCCCGGGAACACCCACGGCGGTCAGGACACGCCGGACGCTCTCGCCTACTGGGAGAACCGCCTGGCCGGCATTCCCGAGGTGCTCGAACTGCCGACGGACCGGCCCAGACCCGCCGTCGCGGCGGGCCACGGCGCGGTGGTCCGCTTCACCGTCGACGACGAGCTGCACCAGCGGGTCACCGCACTCGCGCGCCGCATGGGCACCACCGTCTTCATGGCGGTCCAGGCGGGCCTGGCCGCCCTGTTCACCCGTCTCGGCGCCGGCACCGACATCGCCATCGGCACCGCGGTGACCGGCCGCGGGGACGAGGCGCTGGACGACCTCATCGGCTGCTTCGCCAACACCCTGTGCCTGCGGACGAACACCTCGGGCGATCCCACCTTCCGCGAGCTGCTCGGCCGGGTACGACGCGATGACCTGGGGGACTTCGCCCACCAGGACATCCCTCTCGACCGCCTGGTGGAACATCTCAACCCGAGCCGCTCGCTCGCCTACCACCCGTTGTTCCAGACCATGCTGACCTTCCAGGGCAGCGATCGCATCGAGTTCCGGATGCCGGACCTGACGGCCGAGATCAGTACGGTCGACAAGGAGTCCGCCAAGGTCAACCTGTCCTTCGTCTTCCAGGAGCGGACCGGCCCCGACGGCGTGCTCACCGGCCTGGACGGCAGGCTGGAGTACGCCACCGATCTCTTCGAAGCGGAGAGTGCCAGGGCGCTGGCCGCCCGCTTGGTGCGCCTGTTGGAGTGTGCCGTCGCCGACCCGGACCGGGGCATCAGTGGTCTGGACATCCTTGATCCGGCTGAGCGTGCCCAGTTGTTGGAAGAGTGGAACGACACGGCGCATCCGGTGCCTGATTCCACGTTGCCTGAGCTGTTCGAGGCTCAGGTGTGCCGCACGCCGGACGCCATTGCTGTCGAGCACGGTGGCGTCACCCTCACGTACCGGGAGTTGAACGAGCGCGCCAATCGGATCGCCCGTCACCTCGTCGGGCGGGGGGTGGGTCCGGAGAGGTATGCCGCGGTGGCGCTGCCCCGCTCGGTCGACCTGGTCGCCACCCTGCTCGCGGTCGGCAAGGCGGGCGGCGCCTATCTGCCACTGGACCTGTCCTACCCCGCCGACCGCACCGCCTTCATGCTCAGCGACATCGCGCCGGTCGCCGTCGTCACCACCTCCGCACTCGCCGGTGACCTGCCCGCCTCCCCGTCCCAGGTGGTGCTCGATGCCCCGGACACGGCGAAGGCGCTGATGGACATCGATGCCCGGAATCTCACCGACGCCGATCGCCTGGCGTCGCTGACCCCTGCCCACGCCGCCTTCGCCATCTTCACCTCGGGTTCCACCGGCCGGCCCAAGGGCGTGATGGTCGAACACCGCTCGCTGGTCCGCTACCTGGCCTGGGCCCGCCGGGCCTACGACAGCGTGGCCGGAGGTGCCCTGGTGCACTCCCCGGTCTCCTTCGACCTGACGGTGACCGGCCTCTTCGCCCCGCTTACCGCGGGCGGCTGCGTCCAGCTGGTGGAACTGGACGGGAATTCCCCGCCCGACGCGATCGCCGACGGCTTCAGGCCGACCTTCGTCAAAGCGACCCCCAGCCATCTGCCGCTGCTGATCGAACTCGCCGACAACTTCTCGCCCTCCGACCAACTGGTCCTCGGCGGGGAATCGTTGATGGGCGAGGTGCTCGACGAGTGGCGGGCCCGGCATCCCGGCGTGACCGTGATCAACGAATACGGCCCGACGGAGACCACGGTCGGCTGCACCGAGTACCGGATCGCCCCGGGAGACGTGGTGCCGGCCGGCGTGATCACGATCGGGCGGCCCATCTGGAACACCCGGATGTACGTGCTCGACGCCCGGCTCCAGCCCGTGCCGGCCGGTGTCCCCGGCGAGCTCTACATAGCAGGCGACCTGGTCACCCGCGGCTACCACGGCCGTCCGAAGCTGACCGCCGGCCGCTTCGTGGCGGATCCGTTCGGGCCGCCCGGAGCGCGCATGTACCGCTCGGGCGACCTGGCCCGCTGGAACCGCTCGGGGCTGCTGGAATTCATCAGCAGGGTGGATCACCAGGTGAAGGTGCGGGGCTTCCGCATCGAACTGGGCGAGATCGAATCGGTCCTCGGGGCCCACCCCGACATCCAGCAGGCTGCGGTCGTCGTACGGGAGGACCGGCCGGGTGACAAGCGCATTGTCGCCTACGCCGTCCCGGCGTCCCCCGGGCTCGCCCCGGACGCCGTCCGCTCCTACGCCGCCGAGCGGTTGCCGGACTACATGGTGCCTGCGGCCGTCGCGCTGTTGCCCGAGCTCCCGCTGACCGCCAACCGGAAGCTGGACCGCGCCGCGCTGCCGGCTCCGGAAGCCGAGCGGGCCATGGCGGGCCCCGCCCCCAGGACCGCACGCGAGGAGACGCTGTGCGGACTGTTCGCAGAGGTACTCGGCCTCAGCCGGATCGGCACGGACGCCGACTTCTTCGCACTGGGCGGACACTCCTTGCTGGCCATACGTCTGCTCAGCCGGGTCCGCTCTGCCTTCGACGCCGAACTCCCCCTGCGTGCGCTGTTCGAAGCGCCGACGGTGGCGGGCGTGGCCGCGTACCTGGACAGCGCGGACCAGGAACGGGAAGCCGGCGGCCGGCAGGGGCAGGCGGCACGGTGCCGGCTGGAGCCGCAGCCGCGGCCCGAGCTCGTCCCGCTTTCTTATGCCCAGCAGCGGTTGTGGTTCCTGAACCGGTTGGAGGGTGGGGGTGCTACGTACAACGTGCCGTTGGTGTTGCGGTTGACGGGTGGGTTGGACGTTGGTGTGTTGGGGGCGGCGTGGGGTGATGTGGTGGGTCGGCACGAGAGTCTTCGGACGGTGTTTCCGGAGGTGGGTGGTGTGCCGCGGCAGCGGGTTGTGCCGGTGGGGGAGGGGGTTTCTCGGCTGGCGGTGGTGGAGGTGTCGGGGGCGGAGTTGGGGGCGGTGCTTGCGGGGGCGGCGCGGTATGGGTTTGTGCTGGATGCCGAGGTGCCGGTGCGGGTGTCGTTGTTCCGTACGGGGCCCGAGGAGCACACGCTCCTGGTGTTGATGCATCACATAGTCGCTGATGGGTGGTCTGTTGGGCCGTTGTTGCGGGATTTGTCGTCGGCGTATGCGGCGCGGTGGGCGGGGTCGGTTCCGGTGTGGGAGCCGTTGCCGGTGCAGTACGCGGACTACACGCTGTGGCAGCGACAGCTCCTCGGTGACCCCGAGGACGCGACCGGCCTGCTCGCCCGGCAGACCGCCTACTGGACCGAACGCCTCGCCGGGCTGCCGGAGGTGACCGAGCTGCCACTCGACCGCCCGCGTCCGGCCATCGCCTCCCACCAGGGCGAGCGGGTTCTCTTCCACATCGGTCAGGACACGCACCGTGCGATCACCACACTGACCCGTGAGACCGGGGCCACCGTGTTCATGGTGGTGCAGGCGGGGGTTGCGGCGTTGCTTTCCCGTATGGGTGCCGGTACCGACATTCCGATCGGTACGGCGGTGGCGGGGCGCACCGACGAGGCGTTGGAGGACCTCGTCGGGTTCTTCGTCAACACCTTGGTGTTGCGGACCGACACCTCCGGCGATCCGGGTTTCCGCGAGCTGCTGGAGCGGGTGCGGGAGACGGACCTGGAGGCATACGCCCACCAGGACGTGCCGTTCGAGCGCCTCGTCGAGGTGCTCAACCCGGCCAGGACGCTCTCGCACCATCCCCTGTTCCAGGTGATGCTGGTCCTTCAGGAGAGCGCGGTGGACCCGGCCCTTCCGGGCCTGGCCACCGAGGTGGAGGACCTCAGCGCAGGAGCCGCCAAGTTCGACCTCACCGTCAGCGTGGTGGAGAGTGAGAACGGCATCGACGGCAGCCTCGGCTACGCCCTGGACCTCTTCGACCGCGAGACCGCCCAGGACATCGCCGGCCGCCTGGTCCGCCTCATCGAAGCAGCCGTCGCCGCTCCCGACCGGCCCCTCGGCGAGCTGCCCGTCCTGCTCGACGACGAGCGCCGCACCATCCTGCGCGAGTGGAACGACACCCGGGCGCCCCTCCCGGACGGCTCTCTCACCGACCTCTTCCGGGCCCAGGCCGCCCGCACCCCGGACGCGCCCGCGCTGCGCATGGGTGACCGGACGCTCACCTATGCGGAGCTCGACCGCCGGGCCAACCGGCTCGCCCACCGGCTCATCGCCGAGGGCGTCGGTACCGAGACCCCGGTGGTGCTGCTCCAGGAGCGCTCGTTCGATGCGGTGGCCGCCATCCTCGGCGTCCTCAAGGCGGGCGGAATGTATGTCCCGCTCGACACCCGCTACCCGGCCGCACGCATGCGGACGGCCGTGGAGCAGAGCGGGGCATCCATCGCCCTCGTCGACGGCAGCGTCCGCGGCCGGGGAGCGGGGCAGGAGCCGCTGCTCCCGGACGGCATGACGGTGCTCTCGGCCGCCGAAGGCTCCGGCGCGAGCGACGGCCAGGACCACGACCCGGGCCTGGCCGCCCACCGCGGACAGGTGGCCTACGCCATGTTCACCTCGGGCTCCACCGGGGTCCCCAAGGGTGTTGCCGCGACCCACGGAGGCGTCGCCGCGCTCGCGGCCGACCCGGTCTTCGCGCACGGCGCGCACCGCCGGGTGCTGCTGCACTCACCGCTGGCCTTCGACGCCTCGACGTACGAGCTGTGGGTGCCCCTGCTGTCGGGCGGCGAGGTCGTCATCGCGCCGCCGGGCGAGGTGGACGTGAACGCGCTGCGGGGGCTGCTCACCGGAGCCGGCCTGACCGCGGCCTTCTTCACCACCGCACTGTTCAACCTGCTGGCCGAGGAGGAAGGCAACCCGCTGGCTGCTCTCCGTGAGGTGTGGACCGGGGGCGAGGCGGGCTCGCCCGCGGCCCTGCGCAGGGTGGCCGAGCAGTGCCCGGGCACCACTGTCGTCCACGTGTACGGCCCCACCGAGACCACGACCTTCGCCACCTGCCACCCGGTCCGCACCTCGTACGACTACCCCGGCGTGCCTCCCATCGGCGGGCCCATGGCCAACACCACCGCATATGTGCTGGATGCGGGGTTGTGTCCGGTGCCGGTGGGTGTGGTGGGGGAGTTGTATGTGGGGGGTGCGGGTTTGGCGCGGGGGTATGTGGGTCGTTCGGGGTTGACGGCGGGGCGGTTTGTGGCGGATCCGTTCGGGGCGCCTGGGGCGCGGATGTATCGCACGGGTGATGTGGTGCGGTGGAACCGGTCGGGTGAGTTGGAGTTTGTGGGCCGGGTTGATCATCAGGTGAAGGTGCGGGGTTTCCGTATTGAGCTGGGTGAGGTTGAGGCGGTGTTGTCGGGTCATGGGTTGGTGCGGCAGGCCGTGGTGGTGGTGCGGGAGGAGCGGCCGGGGGATCGGCGGGTGGTGGCGTATGTGGTGGGTGAGGTGGATGCCGCGTCGTTGCGGGCGTATGTGGCTGAGCGGTTGCCGGGGTACATGGTGCCGTCGGCGTTCGTCTCGTTGGCGGAGTTGCCACTGACGCCCAACGGCAAGCTGGACCAACGTTCCTTGCCTGCACCCGATTTCGCCGGTCATTCGGCCGGGCGTGCGCCGCGTACCGAGCGGGAAGGGCTGCTGTGCTCCCTCTTCGCCGAGGTACTCGGCCTGGAGCAGGTCGGCGCCGACGACTCCTTCTTCGACCTGGGCGGGCACTCGCTGCTGGCCACCCGGCTGATCAGCCGCATCCGCTCCGCCTTCGGGGCCGAGGTCGGCATCCGCACTCTGTTCGAGAACCCCACCGTGGAAACCCTGGCGGGCCGGCTCGCGGACGCCGCGCCGTCGCGGCCGAAGCTGCGGCCCAGAACGAGGTCTGAGGAGACGTTGTGATCCCGCTTTCTTATGCCCAGCAGCGGTTGTGGTTCCTGAGTCGGTTGGAGGGTGGGGGTGCTACGTACAACGTGCCGTTGGTGTTGCGGTTGACGGGTGGGTTGGACGTTGGTGTGTTGGGGGCGGCGTGGGGTGA
>NZ_JBHYGX010000034.1:51669-64153 GCF_042739975.1 Streptomyces sp. NPDC059080 | reverse complement strand
AAACCCACCCCCCCCCCCCCAACCCTAGCTATTTGTATGTCGGGTGGGTTGTTTTTTTTTTAAAAGCCCGCGGGGGGGGGGGGCGCGCGCCGTCCGGCCGGGCCCCCCTGACCTGCTCCTCGGGGGCGCCCCCGATCCAATCTCCGGGGCGCCCCCGATCCAATTTCCGGGGCGCCCCCGAGATCACTTCCCCGTGGCCCGCTCCAGGCGGCCGCGCCACCAGTCGACCGTCGCCCCGACCTGCTCGTCGATGGGCGTGGGCCGGACCGTGAACTCCGCCTCGTAGGCGCTCGCGTCCATGACGAAACCACGGTCGAACTGGTGCCGGACCTCCTTCAGCTCGCGGAGCACCGGGGAGAACAGACCCCCGATGGCCAGCGCGAACGGCGACACCTTCCGCACCTCGACCGGCTCGGTCCCGGCGTGCCCGGTCAGCCGCTCCACCATCTCCCGGGCCGAGCGCGCGGTCGACGTCGGCACGTGCCAGGCCCGGCCCAGGGCCCGTTCCTCGCCCGCCACCTCGACCATCGCCCGCGCCACATCGGGGACGTAGCTCCAGCTGTGCTCCGCGTCCGGATCGCCGAGCGCCGAGACCGCCTTGGCGGCCAGCAGCCGGGGCAGCACCCGCCCGGCCAGATGCCCGCCGTCGGTCACCCCCGGCCCGAAGAAGTCCGAGGCCCGCACCTCGACCGCCCGGATCCGCCCGGCGTCGTGCAGCTTCTTCGCCTGCTCCCAACCGGCGGCACGCACCCGCCCCTTGACGCCCATCGCCGCCAGCGGAAGATCCTCGGTCAGCGGCCCGTCGGCCGGCCCGTACCCGTAGAGATTCCCCAGCATGACGAGGACCGCGCCGCTGTCCTCGGCCGCCGCACAGACCGACGAAGCGAGACCCGGCCAGTCACGCCCCCAGCGCTGATAGGGCGGCGCGGCACACTGGTGGATCACCTCGGCGCCCCGCACGGCCTCCTTCAGCCGCTCGGCGTCGGCCGCGTCACACGCGACGTGCTCGATTCCGTCCTCCGGACTCCGGCCTGTCCTGGTGACGACCCGTACCGCATGGCCCTTCTCGACGAGCAACCGCGCAGTGGCCGCCCCGGCGGGCCCGTACCCAATGACGACATGAATGCTCACGCGGGCACAGTAACGCGCGGGGGTGCCCGGTGGACTCCGACAGGGAAGAGGGAAATCCGCAACGGCCTTCAGCGGCAGGCTTATTCGGCCACCCCGGCCGTACCGGTCACCTCATCCGCCCCGGAAGCCCCGTCGGGCCAGGGCTCCCGGGGTGCTCGCCCGCCGCTGGTAGGGGCGGTCTAGGGGGCGTCTATGGGTCTCCCGAAGGGCCGTACGGGCGTGAGGAGTTATCTCTGCTGAGCCCGTCGGGGAGCCCGCCGCCGCCGTGCACCGCGCCCTCGCCGCCCCGCGCCCGGCGGCCCGTTACGTGGTGGGCCGGGACGCCCGCGTCGGCGCGGTCCTCGACGCCTGCCTGCCCTACCGGTGGGGCGACCCCCTCAAGCGGGCCCTCCTCGGCCTCCCCGGCCCCCGCCCCGTCGCCCGGGCGATGGCCGGGGCGTTGCGGTTGCCGCGGCAGTGAGGTGAGGGCGGTCCGGGCGAGCGGGTCCTCATGGCCGGTCCGCCCTCACCGGGACGGGCGGCCGAAAACCCGCAAGGACCCTTCGTGTAGGGGGAGTTGGCGGCATGCACCTAGGGGTCGAGTAGGGGTCGTACAGGGGTCGCGAGGGCGGTACCTCCGCCGGTCCGGCTCGTTCTCCCCCCACGGTGGCACGTGGCGTACGGGCCGCGGCCAGTAAGAGGAGAGACGGTGTGATGACGGCAGCGAACAGCGTGACGGGTCCGATAGCCGGAGCGGGCGACGCCCTTGAGGGCGCGGCGGACCCCCTCCTGTCGCGGAGCGGCAGGGCCACCGGCCGCCACAGCCGTATCTCCGAGGTGGCCGTCCACCTGCCGGAGAAGCGGGAGACCGCGGAGGAGATCGAGGACCGGCTCCGCGCGAACAGCCCGGGTATCCGCGTTCCGTCCGGGCTGCTGCGCAGGCTGTACGGGCTGGAGGAGCGGCTGGTCGCCGCCGATGACGAGCGGGCGTCCGACCTCGCGGCCCACGCCGTGGACAAGGCGCTGGCGCAGGCGGGCGTCGCTCCGGACGATATCGACCTGCTGCTGTTCGCCGCGGTCGGCGCCGACGTCCAGGAACCGGCCAACGCCCACATCGTGGCGGCCAAGACGGGCCTGACCTGCCCCGCCTTCGATGTCACCAACGCCTGCAACAGCGTCCTGAACGCGATCGAGACCGCCGACGCGTTCATCCGTGCCGGGAACTACCGCCGGGTCCTCATCGCCTGCGGCGAGGTGTGCTCCCGCTTCAGCCGCTGGCAGCTGTCGAGCCCCGCCGAGGTGCGCACCGGGGTCGGCGCGCTGTCCGGCGGCGACATCGGTGCCGCCGTGCTGCTGGAGGCGTCCGACGAGCCCGGTGTGGTGGCCGGTACGTTCCTCGCCAACTCCCAGGGCTGGCCGGCCGCGACCCTCTTCAACCCGTACCAGGTCCGGGACGAGCCGCTCGGCCTGCACATCGACTCCGAGCGGCTGCTCGGCTCCTTCCAGAGCATGCGGGCCCCGGCCGAGCAGTGGCTGAAGGAGCAGGGCCGGGACCTCAAGGAGTTCGATCTGGTCTGCGTGCACCAGCCGTCCGTGCCCTTCGTCGGCACCTTCTGCGAGTGGATGGACGTCCCGGAGGACCTGATCGTCCCGACCTTCGCCCGCACGGGGAACGTCGCCGCCGCAACCCTCCCCCTCCAGCTCGTCCGCGCCCGCGAACTGGGCCGGTTGCACCTGGGGTCGCAGGTGGCGCTCTTCGGCCTGGCCAGCGGCGCGAGTGCGGGGATCGTGCTCGTCAACTGGTGAGCCGCGCCCGCCGGTTCACCCCGGGGGGCCGACCGTGGCCGGTGGCGCCCCCCGGCGGACGCGCGGGCGGGCCGGGGCCGGACGAACCCGGCCCGCCCACGTCGCCAAGGGGGCAACTCTCTTTCAAGAAGGGTTACTTCAGGAAGAGTTACTTCAGGAAGAGTTACTCCAGGGAGAGTTACTTCACGTAACCCACCACCGTCATCATCCCCGACTCCGCGTGGTACACGTTGTGGCAGTGGAGCATCCACAGGCCGGGGTTGTCGGCGTCGAAGTCGGCGTGGACGGTGCGGCCGGGCAGCACGATCGCGGTGTCCTTACGGGGCCCTCCGGAGCCGAGGGCGAAGGTGTGCCCGTGCAGGTGCATCGGGTGCCACATCGTGGTGTTGTTGACGAAGGACAGCCGGACGCGTTCGCCCGCGCGGACGGGGTAGCGCTGCGCCGGGTCGTAGCGCTTGCCGTTGATGGCCCAGTCGTACCTGTCCATCGAACCGGTCAGCCTCAGCTGGATCGTCCGGTCCGGCGTGCCGGGCTTGAGGCGGACCGCCGCGTCGACCTTCAGCTGGTCCGCCCGGAGCAGCTTGCCGTCCAGCTCCTTCGGGCGCGCCGACGCCTTCGGCGCCGCGCCCCCACCGGACCGCAGCAGCGCCCGCGCCGTGTGCTTCTTGCCCTCGGCGAGCGCGGTGAGCGGGAAGACGCCGTCCTTGACGGTGACGAGCACGTCGTACCGCTCGCCCATGCCCAGCAGCAGCGCGTCCGTCTCGGCGTGGGTGACGGGGAAGCCGTCGGTGTGGGTGACGGTCATCCGGTGGCCGCCGAGGGCGACGCGGAAGGCGGTGTCGCCCCCGGCGTTGAGGAAACGGATGCGGACCCGGTCGCCGGGCTCGGCGCGGAACGTCTGCGGATCGTCCGCGGTACGCCCGTTGACCAGGTAGTACGGGTACGCGACGTCACCGGCGTCGCCGCCGAGCAGGTCGCTCGTCGCGCCCATCAGCATCCGGGACGGGCCGGACGAACCGCCGGGGCCCTTCCGCGCGGCGGCGCCGGTGGCCAGCGACGCGGTGGTCACGCGGCCCACGCCGCCGGAGCGGCCCAGACCCATGTCCATGCCCTCGTGCTCCATGTCCGTGCCGCCGTGGTCCATCCCGCCGTGGTCCGTGCCGCCGTGGTCCGTGCCGCCGTGGTCCGTGCCGCCGTGGTCCATGTCCATGTCGCCCATGCCCTTGCGCAGTTCTGCGAGGACCGTGTCGGGCGTGCTGCCGTCCACGCCGTCGACCCAGTCGTCGAGGACGACGACCCACTCCTTGTCGTATGGCAGCGGCTCCTTGGGATCCTCGACGATCAGCGGGGCGTAGAGCCCGCGGTCCTGCTGGGCGCCCGAGTGCGGGTGGAACCAGTACGTACCGGGGTGCGCGACGGCGAAGCGGTACGTGAACGACGCGCCCGCCTTGACCGGCGCTTGGGAGAGGCCGGGCGTGCCGTCCATGTCGTTGCGGAGGGCCAGGCCGTGCCAGTGGACGGAGGTGGACTGCGGGAGGTGGTTGGCGAGGGCGACGTCGAGGGTGTCGCCCGCCGTCACCCGGACCTCCTTGCCGGGCAGTTCCTCGCCGTACGACCAGCTGCGGACCGTACGGCCGCCCAGGTCCAGGGTGGACGGGGTGGCGGTGAGCTTCACCTTGCGGACGGCGCCGGGCTTGCGCGCGGCCTCGGCGGCGGCGACCTCCTTGCCGTCCGGGGAGACGTAGTCGCGGGCCCCGGCGCCGGAGCCGCCATGGCCCGAGTGGCCCGGACCGGAGCCGGAACAGGCGGCGAGCAGGCCGCCTCCGGCAAGGGCGATGCCGGTGCCGAGCGCGGTACGGCGGGTGGGTGTACGCATGCGGGAATGCACCTCGTATCGGTGTGCTGAGGAAGGGGGAGCGGGCACGCGCGCCTGTCCCTGGGGCCCGTCGTGACGACAGGGCCCGGGGCGGCGGGGCGCGCTCCTACAGGCGCAGCACCGAGGTACGGGCGAGGAGTATGCCGTGCGGGGGCGGCGGGATCGGCCGCAGGGCGTGCGGCAGCCGGGCGAGCGCCCCCACCGGCCCGTCGGCCGCCCGGCGCGCGAGGGCCGCGCCGAGCGCCATCAGCGAGACCGCGCCGAGCACGGCCAGACAGACGCCCGCCGGGTCCGTCCCGCCGAGAGGGAGGGGCGCGTGGGCACGGGGCGCGGAGCCGTCGTCCCGCACCGTGGCCCCGGAGGCCGGACCCCTGCCCATGGTCATGCCGATGGTCATGACCATGGCCCTGTCCTTGGGCTCGCGGGCGAGGGGCATGCCCCCCGGCTCCGGCTCGCCGCCATGGTGCGCCGAGGCGGCCCCGGCGGAGGTACCGGCGGAGGTACCGGCGGAGGTACCGGCGGAGGTACCGGCGGAGGTATCGGCGGCGGGGGACGCGGGGTGCTCGGCGCAGTGGCCGAGGCTGTGCATGGCGACGATGCCGAACAGCAGCGCGGCGAAGAGCAGCAGCCGGCCCCACAGGGCGGTGCCTCTCCGCTGCCCGGCCACTTCGCACCCTCCCGTACGTCTGCCGTCCCGTCGCCCCCGGATCGTACCGGGAGGGGGTATCTGCGCGGCGTAACGGGGCGCGGCGCGGGGCGGGTACCGCCGGTGGCCTGGGACGGCGGGGCGGGGCGGGCCAGGCCCCCGGCCCGGCCCGCCGCAGGACACCGCCAGGGTCAGACCGTCACCGCCCGCCGCTCCACCGCCCCGAGCCGCCCCGTGCGGGCCAGGGCCGCGACGGCGGCGGCGCAGCCGAGGCCCGTCGCGGTCAGGGCGGTCCAGGTCAGCCACAGGGCGTGGTGGCGGGCCGCCCAGTCCCAGAGGGTGCCGGTGGCGAGGTTCCCCAAGGTGATGCCCAGCCCGGACACCGTGTTGTAGAGGCCGTAGTGGGTGGCGACGAGGCGGTTGCCGGAGAGCGAGACGACGGTCTCCATCTCGAACGGGTAGACCACCGCACCGGCCGCCGCCAGCAGCACCACCGCCACCACCAGCGCGGCGAGTACCGCCGTGGCCGCGTCGCCCGCGCACGCCAGCGGCAGGAACGCCGCGCCCATCAGCGCCAGCCCGCGCACCAGCGCACCCTGCGGGCTCCACCGTTTCCTGGCCCAGCCGGTCAGCCGCAGCTGCCCGCAGACCGCCACCGCCGCGGAGACGACGAAGAGCCCGCTGGTGGCCTTCGTCCCCGCCGCACCCAGGGCGGCGTCGGCGGCCAGCGGCAGCGCCAGGTAGACCTGGAAGGTCAGCACGTACGAACCGATCATGGCCAGCGAGAACAGCAGGAACGGGCGGTTGGCCGCCACCTGCCGCCACTGCCGCAGCACGCCCTCCGGGGCGGCGTCCGCGGTCCCGTCGTCACCGCGGCGCTGCGGCAGTGCCCGCCACTGGAGCGCCGTCAGCGCCGCGAAGACCGTGGCCGCCACCGTGCACACCAGCCGGAAATCCACCGCCAGCAGCGCCAGTCCGACCAGCGGGCCCAGCAGCATGCCGCCCTGGTAGCAGACGTTGAAGGCGGCGAAACCCTCCACCCGGCGCTCCCCGGTCTCGGCCGCCAGATACGCGCGGACGGCCGGGTTGAACAGCGCCCCGGCGAACCCGGTCGCCGCCGAGGCGATGACCAGCGCGGGCAGCGCGTCCACCCAGCCCAGCAGGGCGAACCCGCCGGTGCGCAGCAGACATCCGGCCATGATCGGCACCTTGTAGCCGAAGCGGTCGGCGAGGGTGCCGCCGATGAGGAACATGCCTTGCTGGGAGAGGTTGCGCACGCCCAGCACCAGGCCCACTGCCCAGGCGGCCAGCCCCAGTTCGCCGGAGAGATGCGCGGCCAGGTAGGGCATCAGCATGTAGAACGCGAGGTTGATGGCGAACTGATTGGCCATCAGCAGCTGGGCACTCGGCGGGAACGACCGGATCGTCCGGAACAGCGTCGTCACGGCGCCACCACCGTGGCGTGCGGCGCCGCGACGGCCCCTACGGGCGCGACGGCCCCTACGGGTGCGGCGCCCCGGCCCAGCGGGTCGGTCACGGTGGTGCAGCGGGTCCAGGAGGTGACGATGCGCTCACCGGTGCCGGCGATCTCCTGCGGCGCGTCCGGCGGCGCGGTGCCCAGCAGCCCGTGCTCACGGCCGTACGCGTCCGAGAAGACGGTGCCGGTGTAGCGCTGCGGACCGTCCGGGAAGACCGCTGCGATCCGCGCCTCGGCGGGCATGGTCGCGGCCAGCCACCGCGCCGTCAGGGCGACCGCCCCGACGCTCCAGCCACCGGTCGTGTAGTGGCAGCGGGCCAGTCGGCGCGCCGCCCACACCGCCTCGGGCGCGGCCACCCAGTGCACCTCGTCGAAGAGGTCGTAGGCGACGTTCCGCGGATGGATGCTGCTGCCCAGCCCGCGCATCAGCCGGGGCGCGGCGGGCTGCCCGAAGATCGTGGAGCCGGTGGTGTCCACGCCGGCGATCCGCAGCCGCGGGAAGAACTCCCGCAGTACGGAACCGACCCCCGCGGAGTGGCCGCCGGTGCCGACGCTCACCACCAGCGCGTCGATCCGGCCCAGTTGGGCGACGAGTTCATGGGCGAGCGGGCGGTACGCGGCCACGTTGTCGGGGTTGTGGTACTGATCCGGGCACCATGCGCCCGGGCTGTCGGCCAGCAGCTCGGCGACCCGCTCCCGGCGGGCCTGCTGCCAGCCGCCGGCCGGATGTGGCGCCGCCACCACGTGGACGTCCGCCCCGTAGGCGGTCAGCAACTCCCGCATCATGGGCTCCATGCCCGGGTCGGTCACCACCCGTACGGGGTGCCCGTAGGTGATCCCGGCCAGGGCGAGCCCCAGACCGAGGGTGCCGGAGGTGGACTCCACGATCGGTGCCCCGCTGCGCAGTTCGCCCCGGCGGCGGGCCTCGCCCACCATGTGCAGGGCGGTACGGTCCTTGATCCCGCCGGGGTTCGCGCCCTCCAGCTTGGCCCAGAATCCGCGTCCCGGGCCGGTGAACGGTTCGCCCACCCAGATCAGCGGGGTGTTGCCGACCAGCCCCGCGGGCGTGCGCGCCGACGGCGCGGACACGGTCGGCAGGGCGGCGGGCGGGCACGGGGACGTCATGGCGCTGACGGTGTTCATCGTCGCTCTCTTTTCGACGGCCGACCGGCGCGGCGCACGGCCGCGCACGGCCGGAGAGAAGGATGGCCTGCACGTCGTCGTCGCCCGGGACGCGCGGGACTCCCCCGCCGAACGACCCGGCCGACGCGGCCCCTTCTAAATCCGCCACACTCCCAGCACGGCCCGCTCCCACGGCGGCAGCGCCCGCGTACCCGCGGCCACCGGGACCGTCCGCCCCGTCGGCGCCCCTACGGACGGCAGCGCGCCCGGCCCGGCCGGGGCGCCGTCGGGAAACGTCAGGGACTGTTCGGGGTGGAGCCGCTGGGGCGCGTCCGCCCCCGGGCAGTGCACCTCCTCCGGGCCGGGGGAACGGTGCACCGCATCGCCGGCGGGCGCCACGTCCTCCACGGCCCACCGGGTGGACAGGGCAAGTGAATCCACCCGAGCCACCGCCTCCGGCGCCGGTCCGTGCGCGCACCCGAGCAGATGAACCAGGGTGGCGAGCACCACGAAGAGCCCGGCCACGGGCCACCGCCCGGGCCCCCGCGCGACGGATGAGCCCCCTCGGAACATGTCGCTCAACGTACCGGAACCCTTACATAAAGTATTCGTCAAGAGGGGGCGGGGTGGGCGCCGTATCCGGCGGGTGGGGGCAAGGGGGCGCGGCGCCGCTGCGCGGCTGCGGACCGTCCGCGACGCCCATGGCCCGAACCGCCGGTTCCGCCGTGGCGGACGTGGGCGCGCAGGCGCAGTGCGTCGCGGATGCGGGCGCGCAGGCTCAGAGCGCCAAGGAGAGCGCGGCGGCGATTCCGCCCAGGCCGAGGGCGAACGCGGCCTCCGGCCAACCGCCCCTGCCCCAGCGGAAGAACCGGTCCACGGCCAGCTTTCCGGGGCCGATGGCGGCGACGGCCAGGGCGACCACGGCGATGCAGACGCTGTACTCCACTCCGCCGTCCGTCTCCCAGAAGCCGTTGGCCGCGGTGACGCTTACCATGGCGTTGATCATGACGCCGATGAGGGCGGCGGCCGCGAGCGGTGTGAGCAGCCCGAGGGCCAGGCCGAGGCCGCCGAGGAATTCGGAAAGACCTCCGATCAGGGCGAAGAGTTTTCCGGGCTGGTAGCCGAGTGAGGCGAAATTCTTTCCGGTTTGTGTCAGGCCCTGGCCACCGAAAATACCGAATAGTTTCTGAGAACCGTGCCCGGCCATCAGCAGTCCGAAGGTCAGCCTGATCAGCAGAAGTCCACAGTCGGCGGCGGGCGCTTTCGCCGTGAAGGCGTTCCGCGCCGCCGGTGCTGCCGTAGCCGAAGGTCGGTACACGGTGCGGTTGAGAGGCATGTCAGTGCTCCGGTCAAGAACGCCGGGCCGATCCCCGTGGGCGTCGTCCACGGCCACCTCGGCGCCGTGCCGCTGTTCCTGTCAGCCGTGCTCGGTGGTGGCGCCGGGCGGCGTCGGTGACGTCCTCGGTCGGCAGCTCGACGACGTCGCTGTGGTGAAGCTGTGGTGAAGAGGAACGTGCATCACTCCTTGGTGGGGCCCAGCTGAACGCAGCATTCTCCGGGGCGCGGGGCGAGGATCGCCTCGACGCCGCCGACCTCCAGGCCCTGGAGGTATCCGGTGATGAAGGCGTGGTTCATGCCGCACACCAGCTCGGGGGCCTGGGCCGCCAGGGGCTGGAACGGGCAGTTGAGCAGCCGGAGCTGGGTGGGGGTTTCGCGGACCGGTTCGAAGCCGTGCCGGTCGAGCATCCGCTCGCAGACGCTCAGTCCACGTTCCGCGCCGAGCCGGCCGGGGCGCGTCTGCTCCCGTTCCCGCTCGCCCCATTCCCGGCCGCGCCGAGCGGCTGTGCGCAGGGCGGCGTGGGCCGCGGATTCGCCGTCGGCCTCGGTCAGGACGGCCTCCAGCAGGAGGTCGGCCAGCAGTTCGTGACGGCGGTCCGGGATGCTGACCTGGAGGTGGCCGTCGGCCGGTTCGTAGACCTTGGGCTTGCGGCCCACCCTCCGGATCCCGCCGGGTGATCCGTAGCGGGCGTGCAGCAGACCGGCGTCCACGAGCTTGTCGAGGTGGAAGGCGGCGAGCTTGCGCGAGATGCCCACGCTGGCGGCGGCCTCGTCCCGGGTCACGGGGCGGTGCTGGCGCCGGATGAACGCGAACATCTGCCGCCGGGATTCCTCGCCGAGGACGCTGAGCGACTCGATCGCGGCGTCACCTGCGCGAGTCTGCGACGTGGTGCCGGAGGTCACCTCTTCACGCTAACGCGTACGTCGCTGGGCGCAACTGGTGAGCGTTTCCCGTAGGTGCGCCGCGGTGCTGCGTATCTTGATGTCTCCCGTGAAGAAGACCAAGGTTTATTGGCTTATTGGTTTATTCCGGCCGCGCTCCGTGTCGTCCAGGAAACCGAGGGTATCGACCTGGCCGCCGCCGAACGCGCCACCAGCCGCATGCGCAGCCCCGCCGCCGAAGCAGGCACCCGTACCGCCGACGGGGCCGCCCGGTGGCCGACGACCGTTGGGTAGGGGAGTTACGCCTTCCATGCTGAAGGCGAGGGCGGCCAGCCGCAGGCCCTACGCGTCGACTGCGGCCGGGTCGAGGGAGTCGACATCCTTCATGAAGCTCAGCATCCGGGCGTTGACCACGTCGGGATGGTCGATCTGCGGTCCGTGGCCCGTCGCGGCGATGATCTCGGCGCGGGCCCCGGGGATCAGGCGCGGCACCCGCTCCAACTGCCGTTGCGGGTGTACCAGAAGGCTGCGCTTGCCCATGATGACGTAGAGCGGGGTCCGGATGGAGTGCAGCGCGTCCTCGGCCAGCGGCAGCGGTGCGGGGCGGCGGATCCTGAAGGCCCGGGCGCCCACCTGGACCCACTTCCGCAACTCGGGAACGGCGATGACCGGCTGCTCCAGCCATGAGGCGAGGCGGGGGCGCAGCGCCTTGGGGGCGAAGCTGGCGAAGAGGCTCACGAAGACCCAGGCGAAGAAGCGCAGGCCCACCTTCTCCAGGCCGCCGGGGTCGAGGGCGGTGACCGAGGCGAGCCGTCCGGGCCGGCGGTGCGCCTGGTTGAGCACCAGCCAGCCGCCATATGAGGAGCCGACGAGGTGGACCCGGTCCAGGCCGAGCGCGTCGAGGGCCTCGTCCATCCACTGGGCGGCACGCTCGGGCTGCCACATGGGCTCGCGGTGGACGCTGCGCCCGGCGTCGCCGGGGGTGTCGAGCGCGTAGACGGTCCGTTCGCCGCTGAGCGCGGGGGTGTTGGGGTACCACATCGCCGAGCAGTAGCCCGCGCCGTGGATCAGGACGACCGGCGTGCGGGATTCGGCGGCGGGGTCCGTGGGACCGTACCGGTAGACGTGCGTGGTGCCGAAGCTCGTCTCGACGTCCGTCTCGGAACGAACGGGTGCGCCCATCGCGTAGAGGACGTCGCTGGCGGCGAAGTAGCGGTCGCGCAGGGTGTCGTTGACGTAGCGGCCGACGTCGCGGCGCACACGGGTCGTGTTCTCGGGCACGGGGCACCTCCGGGAAGATCCGTTCTTCGTCATACGACCGTACCATGATGATGATACGGTGGTACCATAAAGGCGTCCGGAGAGAGCGGACGGCGAACCCCACCACCGACGGGCGGAGACACCGGCACATGCCGAAGCGCGTAGATCACGAGGAGCGGCGTACCCAGATCGCCGATGCGCTCATCCGGGTCGCGGGGCGGCGAGGACTGCACGCCGTCGGCATGCGCGACGTGGCCGCGGAGGCCGGAGTGTCACTCCGGCTCGTGCAGTACTACTTCGAGACCAAGGAGAAGCTGCTCTTCTACGGGGTCCAGCACTTGACCGATCGCTTCACCGCACGGGTGGGCACCCGCCTGGCTGCCGTCGGCCCGGACCCGGGACCCCGCGCGACCATCGAGGCGATCCTCCTGGCGTCCCTCCCCATCGACGAGGAGAGCCGCACCTTCCACCTCCTCTACAGCTCCTACTCGATCCTGTCCGTGACCGATGAGGCGCTGGCTGCTCAGCCCTTCCTCGACAACCCCGACGCCGCGGAGAACGCCCTGACAGGCTTGCTCGAACAGGCCCAGGCATCGGGCCTGGCCGATCCCGGCGTCGACGCGCGCACGGAGGCGATCAGCCTGCTCGCGATGACGGCGACCATGGGCACCAGCATCCTCGTGGGCCAGCGGAGTCCGGAGTCGGCCATCGAAGTACTCCATCACCACCTGGACCGGATCTTCGTGACCGTCGAGACGTCGGCGGCTGGAGAGGGTCCAACCTGACGTGCCGTTGCGGCACTTGTGGCACGCGGATGGTGCGCGGATGGTGCGCGGCCCTGGAGGATTCAGGCAACGCAGAAGGGGCCCGGCACAGACCAGGGGCGCCACAGTGGTGGGGGGGTCGGGGATAGAAACCCCCCGCGGTGCCGGGGGCGGAAAAAAAACAGAAGCAGGCCACCACAATA
>NZ_JBHYGX010000034.1:44976-51659 GCF_042739975.1 Streptomyces sp. NPDC059080 | reverse complement strand
GAGACACCCCCTCCCCCGCCACCCCCCTTGATTGTATGTCTGGTGGGCTGGTATTGGTTTATAAGCCCCGGGGGCGGGGTGGGGGCGCGGCCGTGGTGTATACCGCCACCGCAGACGGCCCCGTACACTGACCGGGCCCTCAACTGTGGAGCGGGTGACGGGAATCGAACCCGCGCTCTGAGCTTGGGAAGCTCATGTTCTACCATTAAACTACACCCGCGAAACCGCCGGAATATGCGGCGAGATAACTGCGGACACTGTACCTCATGGTGTGACCGGCGCGTGTGGCGCTCGCGGTCGGGTGGTGTCGGGCGAGTGGCCCCGGTGGTGTGAAGCGGCTGTGGGGCGCGGGAGTTGGGGCGTACGGTGGGGTGGTTCCCCGGCTGGTGCGCGGGGTGGGTGCGTGGTCCTCGGCGGGGGCTTTCGGGTGGCGGGGTGCCGCTGGAGAAGGCGACCGGTTGATCCCCTAATGTGGCTTTCGTTGTCCACGCAGTTGGGAGAGGACTTGATGGAGCGCACCGTCGTCCGTTGTGCCGAGGGGCACGTGTTCAGCACCGCTTCGTTCCCGATGCAGACCACCGACCGGCTCGGTCCCGGGCGGCTGCTGCGGTGCCCGCGCTGTGCGCGGCTGCGCAACGCGGTACCGGTGGAGTACGCGAAGCGATAGCCCGGCGGCCCGCCCCGGAGTTGCGCAGGTCACCCCCACCCCGTCGCAGGTGGGGTCCGCACGGGTGGGCGCGTATCCTCGTCCCCGTGCTTCTCTCAGACAAGGACATCCGGGCCGAGATCGACGCCGGCCGGGTGCGCATCGACCCGTACGACGAGTCGATGGTGCAGCCGTCCAGCATTGACGTCCGTCTCGACCGCTACTTCCGGGTGTTCGAGAATCACCGCTACCCGCACATCGACCCCGCCGTGGAGCAGGCCGACCTGACGCGTGAGGTCGTGCCGGAGGGGGACGACGCGTTCATCCTGCACCCCGGCGAGTTCGTGCTGGCCTCGACGTATGAGGTCATCACGCTGCCGGACGATGTGGCCTCCCGGCTCGAAGGCAAGAGCTCGCTGGGACGGCTGGGGCTGCTGACGCACTCGACGGCCGGGTTCATCGACCCGGGGTTCAGCGGGCACGTGACCCTGGAGCTCAGCAATGTGGCGACGCTGCCGATCAAGCTGTGGCCGGGGATGAAGATCGGGCAGCTGTGCATGTTCCGCCTGACGTCGGCGGCCGAGCACCCCTACGGGTCGGAGCGGTACGGCTCCCGGTACCAGGGCCAGCGGGGGCCGACCCCGTCGCGGTCCTTCAAGAATTTCCACCGCACTCAGATGTGAAGGCATGCCCGCCGGAGCGAGCGTGCGCCGACGGGGGTGGCGTACGGCGTGCGAAGGCGGGGCTTGCGCCCCGGGGTGTGGCGCGCACAGGGCGTAAGCGCACAGGGCGTAAGACAGAGAAGGTCTGAGAGAGATTCGTGAGTGACGTACGGGAAAACCTGACGTACGAGCGGTTCGGCGGGGCGATCCGCGAGCTGGCGCAGACGATCGCCGACGACGGCTTCGAGCCCGACATCGTGCTGTCGATCGCCCGCGGCGGGGTCTTCGTCGCAGGTGGTCTGGCGTACGCGCTGGACTGCAAGAACATCCACCTGGTGAACGTGGAGTTCTACACCGGCGTGGGCACCACCATGGAGATGCCGGTGATGCTGGCGCCGGTGCCGAACACCATCGACTTCAGCGACAAGAAGGTGCTGATCGCCGACGACGTCGCCGACACCGGCAAGACGCTCAAGCTGGTGCACGACTTCTGCAAGGACACCGTCGCGGAGGTCCGCAGCGCGGTGATATACGAGAAGTCGCACTCGCTGGTGAAGTGCGAGTACGTGTGGAAGCGCACCGACGACTGGATCAACTTCCCGTGGTCGGTGTTGCCCGTAGTACGTAAGACAGGGGAGCCGATCACCCCGTCGCGCGAAGCGCTGTAAAAACGCTTCTGACCTGCTGGTTCCCCTCGCTCGAAGTGTAGGAAACCGGTCTGTCGGCCTGTGCGAGTGAAGCATCGCACGAAGATGTGTGGTGGCGCCCGGCGCTCCCGCTTTCCCATCGCACGCCGTTGCGATCTTGAAAACTGTCGTGAGGTAACCCCTCACCGTGGGTTCAAATCCCACAGCCTCCGCAGCTCAGTAGTGCTGGAAGGCCCCTGACCTGGGGAAAACGAGGTCAGGGGCCTTCGGTCTTTCCGGGTGCCGACTATCCGCGATTGACCGCTGCCGACCGCGTTTTGCCGTTCCATCTGGCACGGATCTGGCACGCGGTGGGCCTGCCTCAGGCTTTTCGGGGTGTTCTTCGAATGTCTTGAACTGCTCATGACTGAGGGCGCGCATCAGTAGCGTGTGCGCCCAGATCTGTTGCTGAGCGGAGCAAAGAACAGGGGGAGTAATGAACAGGTTTGGCGCCTCAGGAGTGCTGATTGCTGCTGTGCTGGCTCTGACTGCGTGCGCGGAGCACGGGGGTGATCAGGAGAGGTCAAGCGCCTCGGCGGCCCCGTCAGCCAGTGAAGAGTCCGCTGAGGACCACGCAGAGGCAGAATGGGAGGCCATGACTTCGCAATCCCAGGAGTCGATGTGCAGGCTTGCCGATGGTGGCAGTGCCGAGGAGGCTGCGAAAGTCCTGGAGTTCTACGGCAAGCAGAGTCGACCGAGGACGTTCGATAATAGTGCAGAAGCGCACGCGAACCGTGTAGCACTGATTAGGTACGCGCGGACGCAATGTAATTGAAAGATTGCCATTTCGCGCGCTTCCGAACGTAAGTAGCATTCCTGGGTGTGATCGGTTCTGGACACTTCCCTGTGCGTCTGGGCCACAGCCCCAAACGCCAACGCTCCCGTTTCCTTACCGACAACGGGAGCGTGGAACTTTCGCCTTATGACGGATTGGCGGCCCGCCTCCCCATGCACGTCAACCGTGGCGCATCCGGCGACAGTGGCTGCTGCTCACCGATCACTACGTATCCCCATCCCGCGTACAGTGCCTGGACCTTCCCGTCACCGGCCTTGCTGTTCACGAACAGGGTGGCGTAGAGCTCGGGGCGGGCCTGCATCAGGTGGTCGTGCATCTGCCGGGCGATGCCCTGGCCGCGCCACGGCTTCACGATTCCGATCTCCTTGATCGCGACAGCTGGCCCGCTGGTGTACTCCTCCGGTGCTGGAGACTCCAGGCGCGCCCACCACCGGTTCCCGGGTTCGACCGTGTTGGCGTAGGCGTAGCCGACGGGGTCGTCTCCTGCGTAGGCGATGACGGATTCCCAGCCCGGTTCTGCCGCGTGGCGGTCGAGGCGTTCGGTGAACGTGCTGACCTTGTAGTTCGGCAGGTGCAGCAGATCTGCTCGGACGTTCGCGTACAGGTCGGCAAGGGCCTGCCGGGTGGCGCCGTTCAGCTCGGTGACGCGGCGCAGGGCGATGGTGTCGGCGTTCATGTCAGGACCTCTCGCTGGTACTGCGCCCACGTGTGGAGGTGGGGGCTGCGGGGTGCGGTCTTGCGGAGACCGGCGCTGAACCTGTTGAGCATCCCAGCCACTCGCGGATGCTGAGCGGTATCGCGGGGGATGCGCATCGCCGAATGCACCGCCGGTTCGATGTCGCCCTGACCGAGCTGGGCACGGGCGAGTCGCGCTGTGGTGATGGCGAGCGAGCGGTGCATGTGCGGAAGAAGTGCCCCCATGCTGCGGTGCGCGCGGGCTTCGGCTTCCTCCCAGTCGCCGAGCGCGAGATACGCGGCGAGACCGAGGCTGTCCAGCTCCGAGGGTCCGTAGAACGCCTTCAGCCACACCGGACGGGGCTTGTCGTCATGGGCACGGCCCAGCGCTTCCTCGGCGTGCCCGAGGGATCGCCTCACGCCTGCTCGGTCTCCGGCTGCCCCTTGGAGCGCTGCGTGCCGAGCATGCCCGAGTGAGGCGAACAGCGGGTCGCGACGGGCGATGGGCAGATTGCGGGCGACGTCGTTCGCCGCGAGTCCTTCGGAGGGGCGCCCCATATGCCGGTAGAGAGTTCCGGCATGTGACCAGATGCGGAATTGGATGGCCTGGTCCCCCGACAGCGTGGCGAGGCTGGAAGCCCGGTCGAGATACCGCTGTGCTTCGGTGAAGCGGCGCCCGTCGATGGCTGCCCACATCGCCGACGAAGCGAAAGCGGCGGCAGAGGCGTACGCGTAGCTGCGTACCCGTTGGCTGGCGATTCCTGATTGCTGGAGGGCCAGTGCCTCGTCCGAGAGGGCGGCGGCCTGATGCTCGACGGCGAGCCGGCCGCCGTGCCGGTGGTCGCTGGCGATGATGTCCGCGAACCGGCGGTTGAGGCGCTCTACGTCTGAGGTGCCGATGCGGCGGACCGGCGTGGTCGATGCGGCGACCGCCACGGCGAGGAAGTTGCGACGTTTCACGGGGTCCTCCTGTGGCGCTGGGGCAGACGACTGCTGGCCTCGCGGTACGAACCCTAGGGCCGTCGCCGGCAGTCCGGTGACGTGCTCCAGGGCGGCGCGGGTGAGCGACTTCGGCCACCTGACCCGGCCTGCTTTCCAGCTCCGTACCGATGAGCCGTCGAATCCGCCCAGGCGTCCCGTCAGCTCGCCGATGGCCTGATTGACGGCTTCTGCAAGGGAGTTGGCGCTGTGCTTGTGCTCGGCCATCCAGCCTGCCAGCGCCTCGTTACGCGTCGCTGCCATGGCCTCACAGTAGGACGACCCGCTCTGCCCACCTGGTAAGCGGCAGGTCAAATCGCCCTAGGCGCGACGACACGAAGCCCAGCTCATCGCCCTAATCACCGGCCCCTGAAAGCCGTTTGAGTAAGGGACCCGGCTCCACTCCTCTTCCCGGTGAGGGATGGCGCCGCTACCCCGACTCCTCGCTTCCAGGAGGTACCCATGACAACCACGGGCGGCATGGACGCGGTGCTCTATGTCTGCGCGACTCGACCCGGCCAACTTCGTGGTCTGGCGGAAGAGCGGGCGGTGGAAGAAGGGCTGCGCTTCGCCGAGAAGCACAGCCTCTGCGTCACGGTGCAGATCTCCGATCCTTACGGCGAACCGAACCCGTGCGGGCGTCCGGGGTGGCTGCGGGTGAGGGAGATGGCCGAGCGTGGTGAGGTCGGTGTCGTGCTGACGCGGTGGCCGAACGCCGTCTCCCCGACGCCGGGGTTGCGGCATCCGGAACTGGATCACCTGGTGAGCCATGGCGTGCAGTTGTTCTTCACCTGGGCGCCGTTGAACGCGATGGCCGGCGCCGGGGGCGCGCGGTGAGCGGCCGCCACGCGCGGGAGAAGCCGTCCCGTCCTGGACTCGCGGTTGTCGTGCTGGGGGTGCTCGGGCTGAAGCCGCCCGCTCTGCTGCTGGGAGGGGTACGGGACGCTTACGGCGCCGTGCCTTCGGTGTCCCGCGCGGATGACGACCACCAGGCCGCTGCCGCTGTGCGGGATGGAGCGGGGGCCGGGAATGCCTGAGTGCCCGGTGCGAAAGCCGTCGACGGTGCCGTACGTCGCGACCTGGTCGGAAGAACTGGCAGGTAGCGAGGCGATGTTGGATGTGAAGTGGGATTCGGTCGGGCCGAAGCTCGGGTACAAGGACGAACGCGCCTCTGACCGCGTCGGTCGTGACGACGTGCTGTGGGCCCGGATGACCTACCAGCCCGGAGCCGGGCGGCCGCGGTTCGACTCCATGCACCCGGGACGCCAGTACGTCGCCATGCGGTGGATGAAGTGCCAGATCTGCGGCGACACGGTGCCCCGCAGCAAGGACGGCTGGCTGTTCGTGGACTGGCGCAAGGAGTACGACCCGCCGACCTGGCCGGAAGGCTCGGTGACGGCCATGCCCCCGCTGTGCGCCGCCCATGCCCGCCTGTCCATCGTCGAATGCCCCCACCTGCGGAACACGGACTTCCTCCTTCTGCATGTCCGGTCGCCGCGCATCTGGGGCTACTCCGGCGCGCCGTACACGCTCACCGGCGACGGTTGGACGGTGGGTGAGCGCGATGCTCTCCGCCCCGTGGATGACCCGAGTCTTCGAGCGGTGCTCGCATCGCGCCTCTACCGCGAACTGCGCAACGTCACCGTGGTGGGCTCGGCCTGACCGCAGGGACGAGACGCCTGTGGGTCGGGAGGTGCAGGACAGGGGCGACCCCCGGTCGGGCGTTCGTCGCGAACCCCGGTGCCGATGGTGCCGGGGCTGTTGTCGTTCGTATGGGCAGCGTGATCGGTGTGCGCTGTTCGGCCCCAGCCGCCGACAGCCCGCCACGACGCACCCGCAGTGTGGCGGGCGCCCGTCACGTATGCCACCTGCACCACTGCCGGCCTGGACCACGCTGCCTTGGCGGGAAGGCGAGTTGACGGCCGAGGCGTCACCGCGGATTCGGCGAGGTGGGGATGCGGTCGCGTGCGCCTGGTCGGGGCTGTGGTTGGCGCTGCCGTGGTGTCGGCCTGGTGCTGCGGCAGGGTGCTGATCGAGCTTCTTGCGGGTGCCGTCGGATCGCTCATCCGGCTTGCGCGCTGAGCGGCAGGGGGCTGCCGGAGCGGGGCGGTAGACAGGAGCGTCGGGGGGGCGGGGCCCGCCCCCCCCCCCCCGCCCCCCCCCCCGGCCCCCCGCGGAGCGACGAATACAAAAATAAAACACACAAACCCCGGGACCACAGAGGGAGGAGCCGCGCGCCC
>NZ_JBHYGX010000034.1:38242-44966 GCF_042739975.1 Streptomyces sp. NPDC059080 | reverse complement strand
GGGGCGTTCTCTAGCGGTTCGGGGGGGGCGGGGGGGGGGGGGGGGGGCGGGGGGGGGGGGGGTGGGGGCGGGGGGGGCGGGGGCGGCGCCCCCCCCCCCCCCCGCGGCCCGCGAAGCGGGCCGCCTTGATCCAGTAAAGAAACTTTGAACAGCTCCGCTGCCGCTCTCCCGTTGCCTCTGTCGCGAAGCGCCCTTCCGCTGCCCTCGTCCAGCCGCAGGCATCCCGCTTGCCCACTCTTGTGGCGATTTATGCGGGTTCGTTCGGCGAATTGCTGAAATCTATCCACAGGCGAGCGGCTACATGATGCCTGCATGTGCGCTGACCGGGTGCAACGCGAGACGGCCATCCATGTGACGTGGGTCACGATGGATGAATTTGGGGTGCTTCATGGCGATTCGAATTGCGCAAAAGCGGCGAATGGGTGGTGTCTGCTCCAGGTGCTACATGTGTGCCCGACAGGAATCCGGGGCGGACTGTCACACGGGCTCGCCGTGCGGCACCTGTAGCAGGTGAAGGGGGTGCAGTGCGCGGCGGTATCACGGATCTCCGTCCTGCCCAAGCTGCGCTTTCTCCGGAGGGTTATGAGTGGCCGGCGGAGTGGCCGGCGGAGTCGAGTGGAAGGCGCGGGCGCGAAATGGCGGCGGAGGATAACACGGAAACGCCGGTTAGCCCAACCGCCGATTCTCCGGAACATGGAGCGCACATCGGACAGCCGTCCCGGGGTGAGGGCGCAGTGGTAAGTCCAGGCGTCGTGGTCCGGGCGGGGTATCCGGCGGCCCTGGTGTGCTTGGTGGAGGAGGGGCGAAGTGTGTCACTGGATGACGCTGGAGGGTCGTTGCGTGCCACTGGATGACGAAGTGGAAATGTCCGCGGTTGCCCTGTGTAGTAACAGCCGACGGAAGGCGCTCGAATCCACGGGCGTTCGGTGGGTGAACGAGGGAGGCGCGGGCGAGGTGAGCGGCAGTTGGAGAAGCGTTCCACCTGGCGGTCGACGGAAGCGGATTGTCTCCCACAGGGAGAGCGCTGAAAGACCGTCTTCCCCGGAGACGGGGCCCGCCGTTTCAGGCTCAAATCGCGATGTGCAAGATGTGCCCCTCAGCTGCCGCTGCCCAGACCTCCGGTGGCTTACCACGGGCCTTACCAAGGTGACCGTGTCCCTGTCGTTACCGAAGGGGTCGGTCTTGGTAAGCGAGGCGGTAAGGGCAGTTGGGCTAATGGGGTGGACGGCGAATGACGCGCGAGACGGGGAAGTGCACGATGATCGATGCGCATGAAGCGGCAGTGATCGAAGAGGCCCTGACGGGTGTGTGCAGTCGGCTTGCCGACCTGTACGAGCTGCTGGAAGAGGTGCGGGAGTCTACTTCTCCGGCTGACGCTGACCGAGCTGCATGATCAGCTTCTCCAGGCGGTTCATCTGGCTGTGGATTTCGAGGATTCCACGCGCAAGGGTGTTGAACTCGTCGCTGTGCAAGGGGCCGGGGGTGAGCGGGTTCTCTTCCTCAGCCGCGGCTTCGGAAGGTGACGGGTGGCCTTGCTGATCGCCCTGGCGCTCGGCGTCGGGGGCCTGCTTGGCCTCGTCCTGGTGCTCGGCCTCGGCGGAGGAGCGTACGAAGCTGCCGCGCCCCTGGACGCTGTAGATCAGCCCTTCGTGCTTGAGCGTCCGCAGCGCGTTTTGCACGGTGGAGCTGGCGATGCCGTACTTCGCCTGTAGCTCCCGGGCGGACGGCAGTTTTTCTCCGGGCTTGAGGACGCCGGCCTGGATCTGACGTCGCAGGACCTCGGCGGCCTGGACGTATGGCGGCCTTGGATCGTCTTCGAGTGGCAGTTGCATGCCCGCAGGATACGGCGACTCTTCCTTATGCGATACGCGCGCGTCAGCCACATCAATCATCTGTATCGACTGTATCGAGTGGCATTCGCGTGTCCGCAGGATACGGACTCTTCCTTGTGCGCTGCGCACTCACCCCTTGTGCAGCACGCACGCACCCCTTGTGCGCTGCGCACTCGCCCTTGTGCAGCGTGCACACGTCAGCCGCATTCGGGCTTCGTGGCGACCGTGCCGGTGTGCGGGTGTTGCGCCTGTATCGCACAGTGTGGTTATGTGATGTCGCGGCGCCGCACAGGGCGGCACCGGACGAAAGGAAGAAGCCATGGCTATACCGACCATCCGCGTTGGCCTGACGGCCGCGACCCGCACGATGGCGGGCACGTCGGCGGTGCCGAAGTACTCCGACAAGGAGAACGGCATCATCGCGACCGACCGTGAGACGGGGGAAAAGCTCTACACGGTGATGATCTTCCTGATGGAGGAGGACCGGGCGGAGACGCTGAAGGTCACCGTTCCGGCGAACGGCCTGCCCAACGGTCTCAAGCCGGGAATGCCGGTCAAGACCGTGGACCTGGTGGCCCGGCCCTGGGCGAACCTCTTCAACGGGCAGATCAGCTCCGGCGTTGCCTACCGCGTATCCGCCCTGGAGCTGGACTCGGGCGAGTGAGGGCCTTCGTACCGGGCGGGGACCGGACTCATCTGCTCCCCGCCCCTCCCCCCAGCTTCTGTGTGAACGCATGCCCGGTGGGCGGCAAGAAAGGTGACACCCCGTGAAGGTGGAAGAGATATACGGGTACGCCCCGCTCGTATCCGTGGCGGTTCTGGCGGTCTTCGCGGTCATCGCGTCCGTGTGGGTGGGCCGCTACATCGCGGCGGACCGCGAAACGCGAAAGAGCATCCGGCAGGCGGTGCGTGTGCGGATGGGCTGGAAGCGCCTGGCGCAGATGGCCGGGCTGTGCGTGACCGACAAGATGCCCACCGCGCTGGCGTCCCTGGCCACCTCGGACGCGAGTAAGCCGCCGAAGCCGCGGGTGCTCACTCCGCGGTTGAAGGTGAAGCCGGACCGCTTCGGGGTCGTGGTGCGGGCGAACTGTCTGCCCAAGGTCGGTCTGGAGGAGTTCCAGAAGGCCGCGCGGTTCCTCGCGGATGCCTGGCGGTGCGTGCGGGTCTCGGCCCTGCCGGACGGGCCGGGGCAGGTCATCATCCGTGGCGTGCGGCTCGATCCGCTGACCACACCGACCAGCCACGTACCCACTGGCAAGGCGCCGAAGGAACTCGCCACCTGGAACCTGGGCGTCGATGAGTACGCCCAGCCGGTGACGGTGGCGCTCGGCAACGTGCCGGGAGTGACGGTGGCCGGTCTTCCCGGCTACGGCAAGACCTCCCTGATCAACCGGTTCATCTGCGACTGCGCCCCCGCGCCCGAGATCCAGTTCGCTGTGGCAGACGGCAAGGTGACCGCTGCCCACGAAGGGGACTACGCGGACGTTACGGGCCGCCTGTTCGCCTTTGTCGGTGACGACCTGGAAGAGGCGAACGCCCTGTTCAAGCGCCTCGTCAAGCTGCGCCGCGATCGGTCGGCCAGCATCAAGGAAGTCTTGGGCGTGAAGAACATGTGGGATGTCGGGCCCTCGGAGTCGTGGCCGCTGGTGGTGCTGATCATCGATGAGGCCCACACCTACTTCCGCGACTACAAGGGAAATGACCCGGTCACGAAGAAGTTGGCCGCCCTGGCGGCGGAGAATGCCCGGCTGGTGGAGGAACTGGTGAAGAAGGGCCGCAACGTCGGCATGGCCGTCTTCCTTGCCACGCAGAAGAGCACGGGTGATGCGCTGCCCACCTTCATCCGGGACGTGTGCCCGGTGGGCCTGTCCTTCGCGCAGAAGACCACCGAAGCCTCCGTGGCGGCGCTCGGCGACGACATCCGCAACTGGCCGGACGCCAACCCGGTCAATCTCCAGGACCCCACGTACGTCGGCGTCGCCTCGATGTCCTTGCAGGGCCGCCCCGGCTTCACCCGCATCCGCACGCCCTACGTGGACGATGAGCACGCCGCAGAGAGCGCTGCCGCTACCGCCCATCTCACCCGCGACCCCGCCGAACTCCTCGACCGCTTGGCCGGGTCCTACCTCCGCAGCAACCGCATCGACCTGCACAAGGACGACGACGCCTCCTGACCAACGCCCCTTTCCCTACGGCTACTTGAGAGGAGGTGAACCCTCATGTCTGAGGACCGGATCACTCAGCGCACCGTGACCGTGGTCATGTGCGTCATCGCGGCTCTGGCGTTCGTCTTCTCCTTCGGCAACGTCTGGGCCCTCGCCCTGCGCCTGGGCGTCCCCCGCCCGGTCGCGCCCCTGATCGCCCCCATGGTTGACCTGTCGGTGGTCGGCCTCCTGGTAGCCCTGCGCTACCTGTACCTGCGTGGCGTCCCAACCCAGCAGATGAAACCGGCCCTGCGGCTGATGCACCTGTCGGGAGTGTTGACCCTGGCCCTCAACATCGCCGAACCCCTCGCCGCCCACCACTGGGGCCGCGCCGCACTCGATGCGGTCGCCCCTCTGCTCCTCCTCGGCTGGGGCGTCGTCGGCCCGCAACTCCTGCGCCACTTCCACACCGTGACCAACCCGGCACCGGCTCCCGCCGACACCGCCCCGGCACCTGTCCCGGCCCCCATGCCGGCCTCCGCTCCGGAAGCCGACACGGCTGTGGCGCCCGAACCCGAGCCCTGCCCGGCCCCGGTCCCCGCCTCTGCTCCGGCGCCCACGGCGCCAGCACAGGAAACGGCGACTCCCGTCGCTGCTCCGGCCTCGGTGCCCGCTCCGCTGCTGGAGGAAGCGCGCAAGATCGCCGCATCCCACCAGGCCGAGCACGACGCCCCCATCACGGCCGCCCAGCTCAAGACCCGCCTCGGCGTCGGTCTCCCGCTGGCCACCGCCGCACACCAGGCCCTGGCCGCCTGACCTTCCGCCGACTTCTCCGGCGCCTTCCCCGCCTGCCCTACCGGGCTCGCTCCGCCATGCCCTGAGCAGCACCCGCACACCGCCCGGTGCTGCTCGGGGCCCTCCCCAACGGAAGGACTCCCCCTATGGCCCGCATGCTCGACCTGCACCACATCAAGAGCCTCGCCGTGCGGGACCTCGTCGAACTGGCCCAGCTCGGCAACTTCGACCGCGTCACCGAACAGGTCCACCGCGTCGCCGGATGCACCCGCCCCGTCAACCTCATCGGCCACACCGCCACCCTCGACGCCGCGACCCGCACCGTGTTGCGCTCCTGCACCACCGCGGACGAACCCACCGGCCGCCTCCTGACCACCTGCGGCAACCGCCGCGCCTCCCGCTGCCCCGCCTGCTCCCGCGTCTACGCCGCCGATACCTACCACCTGATCAAGGCCGGACTCTCCGGCGGCAAGACCGTCCCCGAAACCGTCCGCACCCACCCCCGCGTCTTCGCCACCCTCACCGCCCCCTCCTTCGGAGCCGTCCACAACATCCGCACCGACAAGCCCCGCTGTGCCTGTGGGGCTCAACACGCCTCGGATGCGCCCGAGTTGGGGACACCTCTCAATCCGGCCACCTACGACTACACCGGCGCCATCCTCTGGAACGCCCACGCAGGCGCCCTCTGGGCACGCTTCACCACCTACCTGCGCCGCGCCCTGGCCGCCCACCTCGGCATCACGCAGAAAGCGCTGAACTCCGTGCTGCGCATCTCCTTCGCCAAGGTCGCCGAGTACCAAAAACGCGGCCTGGTCCACTTCCACGCCGTCATCCGCCTCGACGGCCCCGAAGGCAGCGACCAGCCCCCGCCCCGCTGGGCCACCATCGATGCCCTCAAGACCGCCATCAAGGACGCGGCCGAAGATGCCGTTCTCACGGTGACCTCCGACCACACCGGCGACCGCGAAATCCGCTGGGGCAAACGCCTCGACGTCCGCGAGATCACCGCACTCGGCGACGGCGAAATCACCGACAAGGCTGTTGCCGGATACGTCGCCAAGTACGCCACCAAGAGCGCCGAAGACTCCGGCACCGTCGACCGCTCCCTGATCTGTGCCCCCTGCGGCGGACGTGGCTACCTGCGCGGCCTCGGTGACCGCCCGGAACTGTGCCACGACTGCGACGGCAGCGGGCAGGCCGAACCCCTCCAGGATCTCCGCGTCCAGCGTCACGTCCGCCAGATGATCCGCACCGCCTGGGCCCTCGGCCACCTCCCCGAGTTCGCGGAGCTCAAGCTCTGGAAGTGGGCCCACATGCTCGGCTTCCGCGGCCACTTCTCCACCAAATCCCGCGCCTACTCGACCACCCTCGGCGCGCTTCGCGACGTACGCCGCGCCTGGCGTCTGGAGCAGGCCCGTGCTCATGCCGGCCTCGACGCCCCGGACGAGAACACCACCCTCGTCACCGAATCCTCCTGGGCCTACCTGACCTCCGGCTACCGCCCTGGCGAAGAACTCCTCGCCGCTCAGACCCGGCATGAGATTCACCAGGCCAAACAGGCGGCCGAACGCGTCAAGACGGAAGGAGAGCTGTGGCAATGACCACCACGAAGGACTCTCACGATCGTCGACCGACGACGCACGACGACGGTGCCGCCCGCGAGGACGAATGGATGAAACGGCACCTGGCCCGCGCGCCCGAACGCGACGAGGAATGGGTACGCCGAGCCCTTCTCTTGCAGGGCAGGCGGTGAGACGAGAGAACTCCGGTCGCCTCTTCGGGTTCCGAAACGTCAGGCTGAGAGCCCTGGCCGCGCTACTGGACTGGCCAGCTGGCCAACAACGTGGCAGTGGCCCCCCCAATAGCGGGTTTGGGGGGGACAGCGGTGAAAAAGAACAAAAATTGTGTTGGGGGCCCCCCGGCGCCGGTGGGGGCCCCGTGGGGGGATGGGAG
>NZ_JBHYGX010000034.1:0-38232 GCF_042739975.1 Streptomyces sp. NPDC059080 | reverse complement strand
TCGGGTTACCTAAACTTAGGGCTCTCCGCCGGGCCGGCGATACTGCACTGGCCAGCGGCCAAACACCGGGGCTGGGCCCCGCAAATTGGGTGATGGGGGGGGCACTGCGCTTACTACGACGAACTCTTGGAGTCGGTCCCGCCGGGCTCCTTGGGGGCCCAGGTGGGCTTCTGCTTGGCGTCCTTGAGGTCGGTTTCCTTCATCAGGACCTGCCACTTCTCCTCGTCGGACTTGCCGTCGACGCGCAGGCTGAACTCCTTGACCTGCTTGGTGTCGTGGAAGTACAACACGACGACTTGGCGCTCAGACGCCTCGTCGTAGAAGTCGGCCGTCACCTTGCCCCGGGCGCCCTCCTCGAAGCCCTTGATCCAGTTCTCTGCCGTCTTCTTGCTCTGGGCGTCGCTGCTGTCGCTGGTGGCCAGGGATCGGAGGTCATCCGTCTCGCCGTCGGCTATGTGCCACACGAGTTCCTGGGTGAGGCGGAGCGAGCCCGTGGACGGGTAGCCGACCACGTGCAGCGGCTCGTGGTTGGCGTAGGCGGACTCATACGATGTGTCGGAGTTGCTGTCGCACCCGGACAGGGTCAACACAGCCAGCGCCAGCGTGGCGGCTGCACCGTAGCGCTGCTTTGTCCTCGTCATGTCACTTCCTGTCCCTGACCCTGACGATCGTGACCTTCTGGATCGGGTTCTTGGTGTTCTTGTAGCGGTTGATCACGTCGGCGAGGCTAGTTTGGTCCTTCAGCCCATGCTGCACCAGGTTGATGCGTCCCTGGACCTTCGAATCCACGATCGCCACGTGGTTGTAGATCTTCTCCTTCTTCCACTTGAAGAAGACCAGGTCCCCGAGCTGGGCGTTGTAGTCCTTCGCGATGACCTTGGAGTGGCGCCACTTGGTGACGTGGAGGCGCAGGTAATTGGCGCTGGTCCACGCCCAGCTCTTGCCGAACCCGTACTTGCCCTGCCACCACGCGTTGTCGGCCTTCCGGCCTCCGGGGCGCATTTTCATGCCGCCGCCGTAGTACAGGGCCTTGGACACGAAATTGGCGCAGTCCTGCTTGTACTCCCACTTCGTGCCGACGTGGTTGCGTGCCCAGTTCGCGGTGCCGTGGCCGCTGACGGGGCTGGCTGCGAGGGCCTTGGCGGCCGGCGACAGCGACGGCGGAGGGCTTGCCGGCGGCTCCGGCACGTACCGGGCGGCCGGGTTGATGAGCTTCGGCGGCCCCTCCTGATTGGCGGGGATGTTCCCGTTGGCGTCAGGCAGGTGCGGGTCGATGTAGTGCGTGTTCTGCTGCGTCGTGTTCGTAGCGGCCGTGGGCGCGAGCTCGGCAGCGGTACTCGTGCCGCCGAGGCAACCGGCCCACACGGCGACGCTCACGCCCCCGGCTGTGCACAGTCGAGCTGTGCGGCTTAAAAACGGCATGGGTGACGTCATGTGCAATTCCTCCCCGTAGTCACCGGATCATCGTCCAACCCAGTGATCATGCAAAACTACCTGCTCAGGAGGGTGCAGGGCAGTTGATTTTCGGCAGTGACCGGCCCGTTGGCCGGGATCCAGTGCCATGTCATGCGACCTGCGTGTCGCGCCCGCGCGAAGCACGCGGGCGGCACAGGGGTTCCCCTCTTCAACGCCAAACAGGATCGATCAACTCGGGGTCGAACTTCCGCTGGCCCCGCCCTGCGGGGTGGATGATCACGGACGTAAGGCTGTGCAGCACGATCTCCCGTTGACGCTCGATGGGAAGACCGAAGAACTCATCCACGGTCATGTCAGCCGTGCTCCCCTTGGCTTCCGCCTGCTTCTGCTCCTTGTAGAACCGGGCGCGCTCCAACTTCAACGCGTCCCGCTCCCGTTCCTTGTCGGGCAACAGCTGCAAGAGGGTGGACACGGTGATGGTCTTCGCCTTCTCCGCTTCGATGAGCTGGGCGATGCCGACTTGCAGGTCTTCCAGCTCCTGCTCCCTGGCCCAACGCTCCTCGACCGGAACCCCCTTCGTGGCAGCCCTCTCGCGCTGTTCCTTGAGTGCGAGCTGGGCAATCAGACGGTCAACGGGCTCGCCGACACGGGCGACCTTGCCGCACCCACCGTTGACCTTCGAGCACTGGTACGTGTACCGGGCTCCCTTGGAGCCAGGCTTCCACTTCGTGTTGACCTGACCTCGGATCTTGTTCTTGCACAGACCGCATCGCGCGATGCCGGAGAGCAGGTACTTACGGGCGAGCGATTGCCCCGTCTTTGCCTGCTTGCGGTCGGCGATCTCCGCGCAGACGGCCTCCCACTCCTCGACGGTGTTGATCGGCTCCCACTCGCCCATGACGGGCTCGCCGCCCTCGGCATACAAGATCTCGCCGTGATAGGTGCGGTACCCGACCAACCGGGGGTTGGTGAGGATGTGCTCCACGTGGTGGTGCGCCATCCGCTTCGTGCCTTCGCGGGGGTTGCCCAGCCCCTGCTCCTGCCATTGAGTGCGGACGGTGCCGATGCGGACGCCGGTGAGTATCGCCTTCTGCGCCTCGCGAATGTGCTTCGCGGCCTCCGGATCGACCTTGTCGCGGTCGTCCTTGCGCCATCCGTACGGGGCCGGACCGCCGTTGCTCTTCCCCTGCTGTGCCAACTCAAGGTGCTTGCGCTTGATCCGCCGCGATGTGTCGTGCGACGACTTGTTGGCGAACGCCACCATGATCCGCGCCATGGTGCGCCCGTCGGCGGAACCGAGGTTCACGTCATTGGTGACGGTTGCGAACTCCAGCCGGGGGCGGTCGTCGAAGATCTCGATCAGCCGTTCAAGGTCGCGCGGCTGGCGGGCGAGCCGATCGAGGTCGTACGCGACGACGCCGTCAATCAGGCCGGCCCGCAGGTCCTTCAACATGAGCTCGAACTCTTCGCGCACCACGTTGCGCTTGAACGCGGACACGTCGTTGTCCTCGTAGACCTTCACGGCCTGCCAGGTACGGAGATCCGCCAGCCTTTCGCAGTCCGTGCGTTGGCGGGCAACGCCGAGTGCTTCGCCCTCGTCGTCCCGTGAGATACGGGTGTAGATCCCTACCTTGCGTGCCATGCTCAGCCCCTCCCCGGTCGCCTGCGGCCTGTGCCGGCGGCGAAGGGAGACGTTACTACCATCATTTAGTTCACTCGCTCTGGTCCGTGCAGCCGCCGGTGGTCCGCCGGGACGGCCAGGTGCTGGACGCCTGACGGGCGGGAGAACGGCAGAAGCCTGAAGGGGCCGTGGCATGGTGCTGCGGCCCCTTCGGCGTTCTCGCGCGCCGGATTCGGCCAATACCGCTCCGGGCGTTCCGCCGTCCCGTCCCGCCGAGTAGAAACCGGCGGTAACAGCGGACCGGAGGGAAGACCCCATGGCACGTGCGAGAACGGTGAGGCGGGCGGGACCGGGGCGGCGCAGGAGGCGGTGGCCGGTGGCCGCCGTCGCGGCGCTGACCGTGGCATTGGGCACCGGCGGCGGGACGGGCGCGGCGGTCGCGGCGCCCACGGCGGCGACATCGGCGGCGCCCCCGGCGGCGCGACCCCAGTCCACAGTCGCGGCCGCGGCCACCGCGCCCCTGGCGCCCCGGGTGGAGGCGGCCCGCGCCCGGGAGGCCACCCGGCTCTACGGCGAACCGGCGGTGCGGCCGCTCGCCGAGCGGAAGACGTCGCTGATCTCGCTGGGCGACAGCGAGATATCCGGCGAGGGCGTCGGCACGTACGAACCGGGCACCAACGGGCCCGACAACTGGTGCCACCGCTCGCCCGATTCTGCGATCCACCGCACCGGCGTCCCGGTGGATGTGACGTACAACGTGGCCTGCTCGGGCGCGTACAGCGGCAACATCGTGATCGGCGGGGACAAGCAGTACGCGGACGAGGAGGTGCAGAGCGACAGTCTGGCCGCGGCCGCGCGGAACACCCGGGTCAAGATGATCGTGATGATGGTCGGCGCCAACGACGATCTGCAGTTCGGGCCGGTGATGACGGACTGCGTGACGCGGTGGTTCACGCTCCAGGGGACCTGTGAGCCGAAGTACCTGCCGGGCTGGCAGGCGCGGGTCGACGGGCTGGTGCCGAAGGTCGAGCGGACCGTCGGGGACCTGCGGACCGTGATGCGCGGCGCCGGGTACGGCGACGGCGACTACCGCCTCGTGCTCATGTCGTACCCGAGCCCGATCGGGCCGGACGTCACCGACAACCCGGACTTCCCCGGCAAGATCCCGGGCGGCTGCACCGGCTACACCTCCGACTCCGCGTGGGGGCGGAACACCGCGGTCCCGGCGTTCGAGCGCGGGGTGCGGAAGGCGGCGAACGGCGCGGGCGCGGCGTACCTCGACACCTCGCGGCTCTTCCACGGCCACGAGGTCTGCATGGAGGACACCTGGGCACGCGGCCTGTACGTGGACGTCTCGAACCCGTTCCCGCCGGACGCCAACTCGGTGCGGCAGTCCTTCCACCCGAACGCGAAGGGCCACGCCGCCTTCGCCGCCTGCCTGACGCAGTTCTACGACAGCGGGCTGCGCGAGGCGTCCTGCGCCGATCCGGCGAGCACCGGGAAGCCGCAGCTCTACCCGGGCGCCTGGGATGACGCGTTCCGGCCGCTGCGCAACGCCGCCACCGGCACCTGCGCGGACGTCACCGGCGGCGCCTCCGCCAACGGCACCGCGGTCGGCGGCTGGGACTGCCTCGGGCAGCGCAACCAGGGCTGGTGGTACGACTCCGGGGAACGCTCGCTGCACACCGAACTCACCCATGACCGCTGCCTGGACGTGCCCGGCGGCCGCTACGAGGTGGGCGCCGCGCTCGTGGTCTGGAACTGCTCCGGGGCGGAGAACCAGCGCTTCACCGAAGGCGACGGCGGCACCTACCGCCCGGCGTCCGCCGCGTCGCTCTGTCTGACGCTGCGGGCGGCGAAGGACCCGCTGCGGCTGGAGACCTGTGACGGGTCGGCGGCACAGCGGTTCACCCGCGCCTGAGCGACGGGCCCGTACGGCGAAGGGCCCCGCCTCCGGGAGAATTCCGGGGCGGGGCCCTTCGGTCCGTTGCGGGGCGGGGCCGCGGCGCCTGTTTCACGTGAAACGGGTACGGGGCCGCCGTACGGTCAGAGCGTGCCGAGCTTGACCAGGGCGAGCAGGGCGACCAGCTGGATCGCGGAGGCGCCCAGCGCCTTGGGCCAGGGCAGGTCGTGGGACTTGCTGACCATCTGCGTCAGCAGGAAGCCGGAGGCCAGCCAGGTCAGCCAGCCCAGGACCGTCACGAGCGGGCTGTCGCCGCCGAGGAACATCGCGAACAGCAGCCGGGGCGCGTCCGTGATGGCCGTGATCAGCATCGACAGGCCGATGGTGGGCGCCCAGGCGCCGTCGCCGCCGAGCTGGCGGGCGAGGGTGTGGGTGACCGCGCCGAGGATCAGCCCGCCGACGATGAACATCACGGCGGTGATCAGCACCCACGGGATGCTCTGCGACAGCGTGGCGTTGAGGACGTCCTCGCGCGCCTTGTCGAAGCCGAAGACGGCGAGCAGCCCGTAGAGGAACGAGACGACCAGCGCGGGCGCCCAGACCTGGTGGTCGCGCATCTGCCAGAACGTCGGCACCGGCCGCAGCACGATCCCGGACAACAGCTGCTTCCAGTGCAGCCGGGGACCGGGCGGCGCGGCGTTCTGCCCGGCCTGGTAGCCGCCGTCGTCGTACTGCCCGTCGTCACCGTAAGGCTGCTGCCCGTACGCGTCCGGGGCGTCGCCGAGGCTGAACTGCTGGGTGTGGCCGGGGGCGTTGGCGGTGGAGTACGGGGCGTGCCCCTGCTGGTAGCCGCCGTCGCCGAAGTACTCCGGCTCGCCGGGGCGGTCCGGCTGCGTGGCGCCCGGCCCGCCGTACTGCCCGGGCTGCGGCTGCTGCCACTGGGCGTGCGGGGGCGGGGGCTGCTGCCCGTAGGGGCCCTGCCCGTACGGTGCCTGCTGCCCCTGCTGCTGCCTGTCCTGCGCGGCGCGGGGATCTTGTCCGCGACCCATCCTGAATCCAGCCACGCCCTCGAACGTACCTGCTCCGCCCCGCCCCCGTGGCGGCCCGGGGACGGCGGAGAGGGTTTGCTGCCGAGCTGTGACATCCCCTAGGGGGAACCGGACACCGCTACCTGCGCAAACCGGCCATGGCCCCTAAGGGATGCGGGGCGCGCACCTTACGGGGCCGGGGCCGGCCCCCGGTGGAGGGTCAGCTCGGGCAGGCCCTCCATGTTGTCGGAGCCACTGGCGACGGTGGTGAAGCCGTGGCGGGCGTAGAAGGCGCGGGCGCCGGTGTTGGCCTCGAAGACGTGCAGGGTGAGGCCGTCCGGGCGGTGGGCGAGGGCCGCGGCGAGGAGCCGGGTGCCGAGGCCCCGGCGCAGCTCGTCCGGGTGGAGGTAGAGGTCTTCGAGCACGTCGTCGCGGACGGCGGCGTAGCCGATGACGTCGGTGCCGCGTTCGGCGACCCAGGTGGTGCAGCCGGGCAGCAGATGGTCGCGGATCCAGGTGATGACGCCGTCGAGGTCGTGCCGCTGCGGCGGGAGGTAGGGCATGGTGACCCGCCGGGACTCGCGGTGGACATGGGCGATGGCGGGGGCGTCCGCGGTGGTGGCGCGGCGGACGCGGACGCCGTCAGCAGCGTCGGTGTCCGCGGGGGCGGCGGCGCCGCCGGGGCGCGCGTCGGGTGCCGGGGCTGAGGTCATGGCCGTCATCGTGCCGGACGGCGGGGCGGACGTCGCGTGGATTTCTGCCCGGGGGGGGTGGCGGGCGGGAGACGTAGGGGGAGCCCGGAGACGGCGACGGCCGGTCCGCGTCGACATCGTCATCGCGACATCGGTACGGACCGGCCGTCGGCGGCGGACCCTGCCCCTACGGGGCCGTCCGGAGCACCCGGATCACGGCATCACTTCGCCGGTTCCGGCTCCGGCGCGTCCTCCGCCGGGGCGTCGTCGGCCGGGTCGGCGGGCGTCCTGACGGAGTCGAGGAGCAGCTGCGCCACGTCCACGACCTGGATCGACTCCTTCGCCGTGCCGTCGTTCTTCTTGCCGTTGACCGAGTCGGTCAGCATGACGAGGCAGAACGGGCAGGCGGTCGAGACGATGTCGGGGTTGAGGGACAGCGCCTCGTCGACGCGCTCATTGTTGATGCGCTTGCCGATGCGCTCCTCCATCCACATGCGGGCGCCGCCGGCGCCGCAGCAGAATCCGCGCTCCTTGTGGCGGTGCATCTCCTCGTTCCGCAGGCCCGGCACCTTGGCGATGATCTCGCGCGGCGGTGTGTAGACCTTGTTGTGACGGCCGAGGTAGCAGGGGTCGTGGTACGTGATCAGGCCCTCGACGGGCGTGACCGGCACCAGCTTGCCCTCGTCGACGAGGTGCTGGAGCAGCTGTGTGTGGTGGATGACCTCGTACTCGCCGCCGAGCTGCGGGTACTCGTTGGCGATCGTGTTGAAGCAGTGCGGGCAGGTCGCGACGATCTTCTTCGAGGACTTCGGCTTCTTGGTCTCCGGGTCCTCGTCATCCTCGCCGAACGCGGCGTTCAGCGTGGCGACGTTCTCCGCGCCGAGCTGCTGGAAGAGGAATTCGTTGCCCAGCCGGCGCGGGGAGTCGCCGGTGCACTTCTCGTCGCCGCCCATGATCGCGAAGTTCACGCCCGCGATGTGCAGCAGCTCGGCGAACGCCTTGGTGGTCTTCTTCGCGCGGTCCTCCAGGGCACCGGCGCAGCCGACCCAGTAGAGGTAGTCGACCTCGGTCAGGTCCTCGACGTCCTTGCCGACGACCGGGACCTCGAAGTCGACCTCCTTCGTCCACGCGAGGCGCTGCTTCTTGGCCAGGCCCCAGGGGTTGCCCTTCTTCTCCAGGTTCTTCAGCATCGTGCCCGCCTCGCTGGGGAAGCTGGACTCGATCATGACCTGGTAGCGGCGCATGTCGACGATGTGGTCGATGTGCTCGATGTCGACCGGGCACTGCTCGACGCAGGCGCCGCAGGTGGTGCAGGACCACAGGACGTCCGGGTCGATGACGCCGCCCTCTTCGAGGGTGCCGATCAGCGGGCGCTCGGCCTCGGCCAGCGCCGCCGCCGGGACGTCCGCCAGCTGCTCGGCGGTCGCCTTCTCCTCGCCCTCGGCATCCTTGCCGCCCCCGGCGAGCAGGTACGGCGCCTTGGCGTGCGCATGGTCGCGCAGCGCCATGATCAGCAGCTTCGGTGAGAGCGGCTTACCGGTGTTCCAGGCGGGGCACTGCGACTGGCAGCGACCGCACTCGGTGCAGGTGGAGAAGTCGAGCAGGCCCTTCCAGGAGAAGTGCTCGATCTGCGAGACGCCGAACTGGTCGTCCTCGCCCGGGTCCTCGAAGTCGATCTCCTTGCCCTCGCTGGTCATCGGCTGGAGCGCGCCGAGCGCGACATCGCCGTCTGCCTCGCGCTTGAACCAGATGTTGGGGAAGGCGAGGAAGCGGTGCCAGGCGACGCCCATGTCGGTCTTGAGCGCGACGGTGATCATCCAGATGAAGGACGTCGCGATCTTCAGCCCGGCGAAGAAGTAGGTGAGGTTCTGGAGCGTCGCGATGTCCGTCCCCTCCAGCCGGCTGACGACCGGGTACGAGAGGAAGAACGACGCCTCGTAGCCGTCGACGTGGTGCTGGGCACCCTCCAGCGCGTGCAGCATGAAGATGCAGACGCCGACGATGAGGATGACCGCCTCGACGAAGTACGCCTGGCCGAAGTTGGAACCCGCGAAGCGGGACTTACGCCCCGGCTTCCCCGGTTTGCTCAGCTGGCGGATCACGATCAGCACGAGGATGCCGAGCACCGTCATCGTGCCGATGAACTCGACGAAGACGTTGTACGGGGCCCAGTCGCCGATGACCGGCAGGAGCCAGTCGGCCTTGAAGAGCTGGCCGATGGCGTTGACGATCGTCAGCAGCAGCGAGAAGAAGCCCACCGCCACGAACCAGTGGGCCACGCCGACGACGCCCCAGCGGTTCATGCGGGTGTGGCCGAGGAACTCCTTGACCACGGTGACGGTGCGCTGCTTCGGGTCGTCGGTCCGGGAGCCGGCGGGGACGTTCTGGCCGAGCCGTACGAAGCGGTAGATCTGTGCGATGGCACGGCCGAACAGCGCGACGCCGACCGCGATTAGGACCAGCGACACGATGATCGCGGCGAGTTGCATTGATGGCTCCTCGGGCCTGCGAGAGCGGGGACTACTGCGACTACTAAGCAGTAACTTTTCGGGTCTGCGCTGAGGTTACCCAGTATCCCGGGCCCCATGAAGCCGCCCGGCCGGTGATCTGCGTCGCGCGGGCACCCCCGCGCGAGGGCGGCGTACACGCGCCGAACGGGTGCGCCGCCCCGGCGCGCCCCCTCTTGATCGCGGCGCTGAGGATAAGGCCCGTATAAAACTTGAGCGGTCATGACTCAACTCTGTTGACAGGTTTTGGGGGCTCGTGCATGCTTGAGTCCGTTCCACTCAAGTCAGCTGGAGGAATCGACATGGCACGTGCGGTCGGCATCGACCTGGGCACGACGAACTCCGTCGTCAGTGTTCTCGAAGGCGGTGAGCCCACCGTCATCACCAACGCCGAGGGCGCCAGGACCACGCCGTCCGTCGTCGCCTTCGCCAAGAATGGCGAGGTGCTGGTCGGCGAGGTCGCGAAGCGTCAGGCGGTCACCAACGTCGACAGGACCATCCGGTCGGTCAAGCGCCACATGGGCACTGACTGGAAGGTCGACATCGACGGCAAGGGCTTCAACTCGCAGCAGATGAGCGCCTTCGTCCTGCAGAAGCTCAAGCGTGACGCCGAGGCGTACCTGGGCGAGAAGGTTGTGGACGCGGTCATCACCGTCCCGGCCTACTTCAACGACTCCGAGCGCCAGGCCACCAAGGAGGCCGGTGAGATCGCGGGTCTGAACGTCCTGCGCATCGTCAACGAGCCCACCGCGGCCGCCCTCGCCTACGGCCTGGAGAAGGACGACCAGACCATTCTGGTCTTCGACCTCGGTGGCGGCACCTTCGACGTCTCGCTGCTGGAGATCGGCGACGGCGTCGTCGAGGTGAAGGCCACCAACGGTGACAACCACCTCGGTGGTGACGACTGGGACCAGCGCGTCGTCGACCACCTGGTCAAGCAGTTCCAGAACGGCCACGGCGTCGATCTGTCCAGGGACAAGATGGCGCTCCAGCGCCTGCGCGAGGCCGCCGAGAAGGCGAAGATCGAGCTGTCGTCCTCCACCGAGACGACGATCAACCTTCCCTACATCACCGCCTCCGCCGAGGGCCCGCTGCACCTGGACGAGAAGCTCACGCGCTCGCAGTTCCAGCAGCTGACCGCGGACCTCCTCGACCGCTGCAAGACCCCGTTCCACAACGTCATCAAGGACGCCGGCATCGCGCTGTCCGAGATCGACCACGTGGTCCTGGTCGGCGGTTCGACCCGTATGCCGGCCGTCGCCGAGCTCGTCAAGGAGCTGACCGGCGGCAAGGAGGCCAACAAGGGCGTCAACCCGGACGAGGTCGTCGCCATGGGCGCCACCCTCCAGGCCGGTGTCCTCAAGGGCGAGGTCAAGGACGTTCTGCTCCTCGACGTCACCCCGCTGTCCCTCGGTATCGAGACCAAGGGCGGCATCATGACCAAGCTCATCGAGCGGAACACCACGATTCCGACGAAGCGCTCCGAGATCTTCACGACGGCCGAGGACAACCAGCCGTCCGTGCAGATCCAGGTCTACCAGGGCGAGCGCGAGATCGCGGCGTACAACAAGAAGCTCGGGATGTTCGAGCTGACGGGCCTGCCGCCGGCCCCGCGCGGTGTCCCGCAGATCGAGGTCTCCTTCGACATCGACGCCAACGGCATCATGCACGTGACCGCCAAGGACCTGGGCACGGGCAAGGAGCAGAAGATGACCGTCACCGGCGGCTCCTCGCTGCCGAAGGACGAGGTCGACCGCATGCGTGAGGAAGCCGAGCGCTACGCGGACGAGGACCACAAGCGCCGCGAGGCCGCCGAGACCCGTAACCAGGGCGAGCAGCTCGTCTACCAGACGGAGAAGTTCCTCAAGGACAACGAGGAGAAGGTCCCCGCCGAGGTGAAGACCGAGGTCGAGGCCGCCGTCGGTGAGCTGAAGGAGAAGCTCAAGGGCGAGTCCGCCGAGGGCGACAACACGGCCGAGATCCGCACCGCCACCGAGAAGGTCGCCGCCGTCTCGCAGAAGCTGGGCCAGGCCATGTACGCCGACGCCCAGGCCGCGGGCGCCGACGCCGGTGCCGCGAGCGCCGCGGGTGCCGGTGCGGGCCAGGCGAAGGCCGAGGACGACGTCGTGGACGCCGAGATCGTCGACGACGAGAAGCCCAAGAAGGACGGTGCGGCGTGACGGAGGAGACTCCGGGCTTCGACGAGAAGCCCGACGTCTCCGGCGCCGAGTCCGCAGGCAACGCTGACGACGCGGCGCGAGCCGAGTCCGCCGACAAGGCGGGCTCGGCCCCGGCCGGGGACGACAAGCAGGGCGCGCGGGACATCGCGCTCACCGCACAGCTGGACCAGGCCCGTTCGGCGCTCAACGAGCGCACCGCGGACCTCCAGCGGCTTCAGGCCGAGTACCAGAACTACCGGCGCCGGGTCGAGCGGGACCGCATCGCGGTCAAGGAGATCGCCGCGGCGAACCTCCTGTCCGAGCTGCTTCCGGTCCTGGACGACGTGGGTCGCGCCCGCGATCACGGCGAGCTGGTCGGCGGCTTCAAGTCGGTGGCCGAATCGCTGGAGACCGTGGTCGCCAAGCTGGGCCTCCAGCAGTTCGGCAAGGAGGGCGAGCCCTTCGACCCGACGATCCACGAAGCCCTGATGCACTCGTACGCACCGGACGTCACGGAGACCACGTGCGTGGCCATCCTGCAGCCCGGGTATCGCATCGGTGAGCGAACGATCCGCCCCGCGCGGGTCGCCGTCGCCGAGCCGCAGCCGGGCGCCCAGGGCGGCAAGTCCGCATCCGAGGACGGTGCCAAGGCTTCGGACGAGGAAAACGGTGGCCCGGACGAGGGCTGACGTGTGGACGGCAGAGAAGAAGACGCGGAAGGAGGGACGTCGGGGATGAGCACGAAGGACTTCGTCGAGAAGGACTACTACAAGGTCCTCGGCGTCCCGAAGGACGCCACCGACGCCGAGATCAAGAAGGCGTACCGCAAGCTCGCCCGGGAGAACCACCCGGACGCCAACACCGGTGACTCCGGCGCCGAGGCGCGCTTCAAGGAGATCTCCGAGGCGAACGACATCCTCGGCGACCCCAAGCGCCGCAAGGAGTACGACGAGGCGCGGGCGCTGTTCGGCAACGGCGGCTTCCGTCCCGGCCCCGGCGCGGGCGGCGGCAACTTCAACTTCGACCTCGGCGACCTCTTCGGGGGTACGCAGGGTCAGCAGGGGAGCGGCGGCGGCTTCGGCGGGGGCCTCGGGGACGTCTTCGGCGGCCTGTTCAACCGCGGCGGCGCGACGGGTACCCGTACCCAGCCGCGGCGGGGACAGGACATCGAGTCCGAGGTGACGCTCAGCTTCACCGAGGCGGTGGACGGGGCCACGGTCCCGCTGCGGATGTCCAGCAAGGAGCCGTGCAAGGCGTGCTCGGGCACCGGCGACAAGAACGGCACCCCGCGGGTCTGCCCGACCTGCGTGGGCACCGGTCAGGTCAGCCGGGGCGCGGGCGGCGGCTTCTCGCTCACCGATCCGTGCGCCGACTGCAAGGGCCGCGGCCTGATCGCGGAGAACCCCTGCGAGGTCTGCAAAGGCAGCGGCCGGGCGACCAGCGCCCGGACGATGCAGGTCCGCATCCCGGCGGGCGTCTCCGACGGGCAGCGCATCCGGCTGCGCGGCAAGGGCACGCTCGGCGAGCACGGCGGTCCGGCGGGCGATCTCTACGTCGTGGTGCACGTCCAGCCGCACCCGGTCTTCGGCCGCAAGGGCGACAACCTCACCGTCACGGTGCCGGTCACCTTCCCGGAGGCGGCGCTCGGCGGCGAGGTGCGGGTGCCGACGCTGGGCGGCCCGCCGGTCACGCTCAAGATCGCGCCGGGGACGCCCAACGGCCGCACCATGCGGGCGCGGGGCAAGGGCTCGACGCGTAAGGACGGCACCCGGGGCGACCTGCTGGTCACCGTCGAGGTGATCGTTCCGAAGGACCTCGGCGACAAGGCGAAGGAGTCGCTGGAGACCTATCGCGAGGCGACCGCGGATCAGGATCCGCGGGCGGAGCTGTTCCAGGCCGCGAAGGGAGCATGAGATGGACAGCCGGGGCGGACACCGTCGGAACCCGTACGAACTGACCGAAGATTCTCCGGTATACGTCATCTCCGTCGCGGCTCAGCTCTCCGGCCTGCATCCGCAGACCCTGCGTCAGTACGACCGGCTGGGTCTGGTCTCGCCCGACCGCACGGCCGGGCGGGGCCGCCGGTACTCCGCCCGGGACATCGAACTGCTCCGCACGGTGCAGCAGTTGTCCCAGGACGAGGGCATCAACCTCGCCGGTATCAAGCGCATCATCGAGCTGGAGAACCAGGTCACGGCCCTCCAGCAGCGGGTCGCCGAACTCCAGGGCGCCCTGGAGGGCGCGGCCAGCGCGATGCAGCAGCGGGAGGCCGCGGTGCACGCGTCCTACCGCCGCGATCTGGTGCCGTATCAGGATGTCCAGCAGGCCAGCGCGCTGGTGGTGTGGCGCCCCAAGCGGGGCGAGTGACCGCCGGAGAGCGGCGGTCACAGCGGAGAGGGCCGGGGCGACCCGGCCCTTTCGCATGTCCGGGGACCGGACGCGCCGGGCGACGGTGCGGGCCCCGGCCCGGGCGCTCTTCTCCCCGGCTACCCGGCCGCTCTGCTCCCCGGCCGCCCGGCCGCTCTGCTCCCTGGCGGGCCGCCCGGCAGCTCAGTGCCCGCTGTACCCCGCCGTCGGCATCGACAGGCGGCGGTGGACGCCCGAGGTCAGCGCGCGGTCGTAGACCGGTTCGGCGAGGTCGGCGGTGGCCAGGCGGACCCCGGCGGCGGCGCAGCGCGCGGCGAACGCGTCGGCGTCGTCCACGGCGTGCTCCAGCGCCCGGCGGTGCGGCGCCACGAAGACATCGACCAGGCCGCGTTCCACATCGCGCCAGAGCGTGGGGTGCCCGGCGGGCAGCCGGTGCAGGCTCAGCCGGCAGGTGAGGTCGTAGCCGCGGTCCGCCGCCCACCGCTCGCACATGGCGTGCTGACCGCGGTCGTCGACGAGGAAGGGCTCGTCGCCCAGCTCGGACAGCGGCATCAGGCAGGCGAGGGCGGTGGCGCGGACCGGGTTCATCGTGCCCTCCGGGCGTGGTCGGTGTGCGGGCGACGATACCGGCGCACGGCGCCCGCGGTAACGGCGCGTTCACCCACCGCGCACCCGCGCTCCGGACGCGTTCTAGGCCCGGCCGAGCGCCCGGGTCACGGTGATCTCGATCGCCACCCGCTCCGGGTTGGGCCGCGGCATCCGGCCGTACCGCGCGGCGTACCGGCGCTCGGCGTCCGCGACGGCCGCCGCGTCCGTCCGCACCCGGGCGATCCCCTCCAGCGTCGCCCAGCGCCGCCCCGCGACCTGGCAGACCGCGGCCCGCACACCGTCCGCCCCGGCGGCCAGCACGTTCCGCGCCTTGGTGGAGCCGCCGCGCGTGATGACCCGCGCGATCCGCTGCTCCGCGTCGTACGTCACGCCGACCGGGACGACGTGCGGGGAGCCGTCGGCCCGCAGCGTGGTCAGCGTCGACATGACGTGCTCATCCCAGAAGGCGAGGTAGGCGGGGTCGAGGGCGGCGAGATCGTGGGCCATGGGGGAAGCGTAACGGCGGGGCACCGGGCCGCCCGTTCCGCGTACGGCGAGGGGCCGGGCCCCGTAAGGGCGGCCCGGCCCCACGGGGCACCCGCCTCAGAGGAAGTCGCCGGTCTCCAGCGTGAAGGAGAAGGGGTCGGGCAGCGGCAGTGGCATGCCGAAGGCGACGGAGTGGGATTCGCGGTAGTCGTCGTCCTCGGGCTCGCTGAACAGCGTGACCGTGGAGGTCTCGCGATCGACGAGGAGATAGAGGGGGAGGGCGCCGCGGGCGTAGCAGTGGCGTTTGGCGATGCGGTCCCGCTCGGCTTTGCTGCTGGTCACCTCGACGACCAGGGCGACGCCGTTGGGCGGCATCCACGGGGGAGCACCCCGGAAGACGCGCAGAGCCCAGGGCGCCATCGTGGCGTCCGGGATCACCCGGTTCGTGAGACCGGGACCGGCACCGGGAAGGATGAGCCCCTTCCCGCCCGAGATCTGCATCCGGGTCGCGGACGCCGCTTTCACCTGGTCATTGATGAGGTCCAGGTAGTCCTCGTGGTCCCCGTCGGTCGGCGGTGACACAACAATTTCCCCCTCGATCAACTCGGCGCGGAACCCACGGGGGGTTTCCATGCCAAGGAAGTCGTTCAGGAGGTTCTGTCGGTCGGTCGCCGTCGGCTCATATGCCATAGCTGTCATGCTGCACCTCCATTGCGGTCGAGGCCAGTGTCGGCGCCGGGCATCGACTGCCGCTGGCATATGCCGGACGTTCACCCGCAGGTGTGGCGCCGTGCGCCCCGGGGAACCCGGGCGCCGCGGCGACGCGGCAGGCTCGGCACCGGGGCGCCGCGCACCCGGCCGAGGGGCCGGCCTTTCCCCAATCTTGAGTGAACCCCGCTCAACCTCACTCTTGAGTGTCGTAGACTCAACTTACTGAACGTCGACCAGAGCATGTACGGAAGCGTCATACGCGCCCTACCTGCCCGCCGTCGGGCGGACCGGCAGTACAGGACGAGAACGCCGAGCACGAGGAGGACCCCGCGACCGTGGACGCCGAGCTGACCAACAAGAGCCGGGAGGCGCTGAGCGCCGCCAACGAGCGGGCGATCACCGCCGGGCACGCGGACATGACGTCCGCCCATCTGCTGCTCGCGCTGCTGGCCGGACCGGCCGACAGCAACGCGAACATCATCGATCTGCTGGCCGCCGTCGGCGCGGACGCCGCCGTGCTGCGCGGCGGCGCCGAGCGGCGCCTCGCCGCGCTGCCCAGCGTGCAGGGGTCGACGGTCGCGCCGCCGCAGCCCGACCGCGAGCTGCTGGCCGTCCTCGCGGACGCCGCCCGGCGCGCCAAGGAGCTGGGCGACGCCTATGTCTCCACCGAGCATCTGCTTATCGGCATCGCGGCCAAGGGCGGTGCCACCGGTGCGCTGCTCGACGAGCAGGGCGCGTCCGCCAAGAAGCTGCTCGCCGCGTTCGAGGAGTCGCGGGGCGACCGCCGGGTCACCAACGCCGACCCGGAAGGCACGTACAAGGCGCTGGAGAAGTTCGGTACGGACTTCACCGCGGCGGCGCGTGAGGGCAAGCTCGACCCGGTCATCGGCCGGGACCACGAGATCCGCCGCGTGGTGCAGGTCCTCTCCCGCCGGACGAAGAACAACCCGGTGCTGATCGGCGAGCCCGGCGTCGGCAAGACCGCCGTGGTCGAGGGGCTGGCCCAGCGCATCGTCAAGGGCGATGTGCCCGAGTCGCTGCGGAACAAGCGGCTGGTCGCGCTCGATCTGGGCGCGATGGTCGCGGGCGCGAAGTACCGCGGCGAGTTCGAGGAGCGGCTGAAGACCGTCCTCGCGGAGATCAAGTCCAGCGACGGCCAGATCATCACCTTCATCGACGAGCTGCACACCGTCGTCGGCGCGGGCGCGGGCGGCGACTCCGCCATGGACGCGGGCAACATGCTCAAGCCGATGCTGGCCCGCGGCGAGCTGCGGATGGTCGGCGCGACCACCCTCGACGAGTACCGCGAGCGGATCGAGAAGGACGCGGCGCTGGAGCGCCGCTTCCAGCAGGTGCTGGTCGCCGAGCCGACCGTCGAGGACACCGTCGCGATCCTCCGCGGCCTCAAGGGGCGCTACGAGGCGCACCACAAGGTCGCCATCGCCGACTCCGCGCTGGTCGCCGCCGCCACCCTCTCCGACCGTTACATCACCTCCCGCTTCCTGCCCGACAAGGCCATCGACCTCGTCGACGAGGCCGCGTCCCGGCTCCGGATGGAGATCGACTCCTCGCCCGTCGAGATCGACGAGCTCCAGCGGTCCGTGGACCGGCTGAAGATGGAGGAGCTGGCGCTGCGGAACGAGACCGACGCCGGTTCCGTGGCGCGGCTGGAGAAGCTGCGCCGCGACCTCGCCGACAAGGAGGAGGAGCTGCGCGGGCTGACCGCCCGCTGGGAGAAGGAGAAGCAGAGCCTCAACCGCGTCGGCGAGCTGAAGGAACGCCTCGACGACCTGCGCGGACAGGCCGAGCGCGCTCAGCGCGACGGCGACTTCGACACCGCCTCCAAGCTGCTCTACGGGGAGATCCCGAAGCTGGAGCAGGAGCTGGAGGCGGCGGCGGCCGCCGAGGCGGAGCAGGAGGCGTCCGCCGAGTCGATGGTGAAGGAGGAGGTCGGACCGGACGACATCGCCGATGTCGTCGGCTCCTGGACCGGCATCCCCGCCGGCCGCCTCCTCGAAGGCGAGACGCAGAAGCTGCTGCGCATGGAGGACGAGCTGGGCAAGCGGCTGATCGGCCAGGCCGAGGCGGTGCGTGCGGTCTCCGACGCGGTGCGCCGCACCCGCGCCGGGATCGCCGACCCGGACCGGCCCACCGGCTCGTTCCTCTTCCTCGGCCCCACCGGCGTCGGCAAGACCGAGCTGGCGAAGGCGCTCGCCGACTTCCTCTTCGACGACGAGCGGGCCATGGTCCGCATCGACATGTCGGAGTACGGCGAGAAGCACTCCGTCGCCCGCCTCGTCGGTGCGCCCCCCGGCTACGTCGGCTACGAGGAGGGCGGCCAGCTGACCGAGGCGGTCCGCCGCCGCCCATACAGCGTCGTCCTGCTGGACGAGGTGGAGAAGGCCCACCACGAGGTCTTCGACGTGCTGCTCCAGGTCCTCGACGACGGCCGCCTCACCGACGGCCAGGGCCGCACCGTCGACTTCCGCAACACCATCCTCATCCTCACCTCCAACCTCGGCTCGAACTTCCTGATGGACCCGCTGCTCAAGGAGGACCAGAAGAAGGAGAAGGTGCTGGAGACCGTCCGGGCATCCTTCCGGCCGGAGTTCCTCAACCGCCTCGACGACCTCGTCGTCTTCCACCCGCTGGGCACCGACCAGCTCCAGCGGATCGCCCGGATCCAGATCGACCACCTCCAAAAGCGCCTCACCGACCGCCGTCTTACCCTCGACATCAGCGACGCGGCCCTGACCTGGCTCGCCTGGCTCGGCCAGGAGCCGGTGGTGGACGCCCCGGCGCCGGACCTCTCGTACGGTGCCCGGCCGCTGCGCCGCCTGGTGCAGACCGCCATCGGCGACCAGCTGGCGCGTGCCATCCTGGCGGGCGACGTACTGGACGGCGACACCGTCCGCGTGGACGTCGACGGCGATCACCTCGCCGTGACGTCCGCCCGCGCCGCCGCCTGACGCGCCGCGCTCCGCCCCGTCCGGGGTTGCCAGGACGGGGCGGGCATGGTGGAGGATGGCGCAGACCATACGAAGGGAATTCCACGGTGAGCATCGACCCGTCCTCGATTCCGAATTTCGGGGGCCAGCCCGAACAGCAGCCGACCGGGCCTGAGGGTCCCGTCGTGCCCGACCAGGATCTGGTCAAGCAGCTCCTCGACCAGATGGAGCTGAAGTACGTAGTCGACGAGGAAGGTGACCTCGCCGCCCCGTGGGAGCAGTTCCGTACGTACTTCATGTTCCGCGGCGAGGAGGAGCAGCAGATCTTCTCCGTCCGCACCTTCTACGACCGCCCGCACGGCCTGGACGACAAGGCCGAGTTGCTGGAGGCGATCGACGACTGGAACCGCCGCACCCTGTGGCCCAAGGCGTACACCCACACCCACGACGACGGCACCGTCCGGCTGATCGGTGAGGCGTCGATGCTGGTCGGCACGGGTGTCGCGCTCGAACACTTCGTGTCGAGCACCGTCAGCTGGGTCCGCGCCTCCATCGAGTTCGACAAGTGGATCGTCGAGCAGCTCGGTCTGGAGTCCGAGATCGACGAGTCCGACGACAAGCCGGACGACGAGGGCTGACCCTCCCGCCGACGTCCGCCGCCGGGGGGGGCCCCCCCCCCCACACACCCACACCCACCCGCGCGCCCCCCCGGGGGGGGCCGCGCCCGCCCCCCGGCGCCCCCCCGCCACCCACTCCCCCCGCCGGCCGCCCCGCCCCCCCCCCGCGGCGTGTCCGGCAGGCGCCCGGGATGCCGTCAGGCGGCCAGCCCCTTGAGCCGGTCCACCGCCTCCTGAAGGACCTCCGTCTTCTTGCAGAACGCGAAACGGACGAAGGGCGCGCCCTGCTCCTGGTGGTCGTAGAAGACGGCGTTGGGGATGGCGACGACACCGGCGCGCTCCGGCAGCGCCCGGCAGAACGCATGGCCGTCGGTGTGGCCCAGCGGCCGGATGTCGGTGGTGACGAAGTACGTGCCCTGCGGCTGGTAGACCTCGAACCCGGCCGCGCGCAGCCCGTCGCCGAGCAGGTCGCGCTTGGCGCGCAGATCGGTCAGGATCCCTGCGTAATAGCTGTCCGGCAGCGCCAGCGCCTCGGCGAGCGCGTATTGGAACGGCCCGCCCGAGGTGAAGGTGAGGAACTGCTTCGCCGAGCGCACGGCGGCCACCAGCTCCGGCGCGGCGGTGACCCAGCCGATCTTCCAGCCGGTGAACGAGAACGTCTTCCCGGCCGAGCCGATCGTCACCGTCCGCTCCCGCATCCCCGGGAACGACGCGAGCGGCAGATGCGCGCCCTCGAAGACCAGATGCTCGTAGACCTCGTCGGTGACGACCAGCAGATCGCGTTCGCAGGCGAGCCGCGCGATCTCGGCGAGCTCCTCGCGGGTCAGGACGGTGCCGGTGGGGTTGTGCGGGGAGTTGAGAAGGATGAGGCGGGTGCGGTCGGTGACCGCGTCACGCAGCTCGTCCAGATCGAGGGCGTACGTCCCGGACTCCGGCCGCGGGCGCAGCGTCACCGGGACGCGCCGGCCCCCGGCCATCGCGATGCACGCCGCGTACGAGTCGTAGTACGGCTCCAGCGCGATGACCTCGTCGCCGGGCTCCAGCAGCGCGAGCAGCGAGGCGGCGATGGCTTCGGTGGCCCCGGTGGTGACCAGGACCTCGGTGTCGGGGTCGCAGGTCAGGCCGAGGTGGCCGTAGAAGCGCTCCTGGTGGGCGGCGATGGCGGCGCGCAGTTCGGGGATGCCGGGGCCGGGCGGGTACTGGTTGCCGCGGCCGTCCCGCAGAGCGCGCACCGCGGCCTCGCGGACCTCCTCCGGGCCGTCGGTGTCGGGGAAGCCCTGGCCGAGGTTGATGGCGCCGGTCCGTACGGCGAGCGCGGACATCTCGGCGAAGATCGTCGTACCGAATGCGGCAAGGCGGCGGTTGAGCAGCGGTCGGTCCATGCGCGCCATCCTCCGCCGAACCTCTGGACTTCCTCAACTGCGCTTTGCGTCAGGGGGACCCTGGGCATCAGCCCCGCACGAAAGGATCACCGGCGCGCGGGCCACCGGCGCCGGACGCCTCGCTCGGGGGAGCGGAAGGAGTGTGAGGCAGATGGGTGTCGTGCTGTTCCTGCTGATCGTGATGGCGGTGATCGGCATGGTCTCCGCCGCATCCCGTGGCTCCGGCGGCGGCCGGAGGAGGGCGGGCGGCTCCAGCTGGTGGGCCGCGGGCGGCGACTCCGGATCCGGCGGCGGCCACCACGGCCACCACGGCCACCACGGCCACCACGGCCACCACGGCCACCACGGCCACCACGGCTGCGGCGGTGGCTCCTCCTGCGGCGGCTCGTCCTGCGGGGGCGGCGGCTCCTGATGCGGTTCCCGGACCGGGCGCTCCAGCCGGGGCGCGGAGCCGGTCCCGCGGGGCACCGGCGCGCGCCGGGGAGTGCCCCAGGGAGCGCCGGACCTCCGCCGGACGGCGGCCGCGCCGCCGCTCTGCCCGCCGGGCCGCCGGGCCCCGTCCGATCCGGCGGCCCGCGTACGCACCGTGGCCACCGCCTTCGCCCCACCCGCCGTACGGCCCCTCCTTCCCTGTACGTACCGACGGCTCGTGCGGTGGACGAAGGACCCTTGTGTGCTTGGCGGTTGAACAAATGATCTGATGGGCCCTCTGAGGGATGGAAACCCGGCGAACATGGGTAATCCCGCTGTGGGCGCCTGGCATTCGTGATTCCCTCTTCAGTGAGAATCCCCCAGTTCTCGGATCCCGCGTGGGCGCGAGCCGGCACAGACTTTCCCCGACGTTCTCCGGGGCGGACCGGCCCGCCCATCCACTGCGTGCTTGCGGAGCCGACCCATGCTCACGACCCTGACAACGGCCTATACCGATACCCGTGCATCAGATCTCGCCTGGGCGCTCGGCAGGGAACCCCTGCCGGCCCTGGCGGTGCTCGACCTCCAACTGGGCGAAGCCCAGGTGCAGTTGAGGCTGCTGGGGGCCTCCCATCAGGTGCTGCTGGAAGAGGAGCGCGGTACGTGCTCCGAAACCGTCGCCTGTATGCCGGGCAGCAGCACCCCGCTCCCCCTGGGCGTGGCCAAGCGCCTGGGGGAGTGGGAGTACGAATTCGCCGCCCATGTCGAGACGCTGTCACGCGGCTCGTTCGCCGGGCGCGCCCAGGAACTGCTCGCCCTGGTCTCCGACCATCCGCACGGCCTGGCCGGGACGTTCCCCGGCTCGCCGCATGCCTTCACCGCGATGCTCGCCCAGCGCCGCCACGGCGAGGTCCGCTGGCGCACCTGGCACTCCTACCCCCAGGAGGGGCGCCTGGTCACCACCCGGACCAGGGTGGGCGTACGCATCCCCGCCAGGGTGTGAAGCCGACGGTCGCGCGCGGCGGTTCGCCGGGTGGCCGGGGCGCGACCCCGGTCCCGCCCGGCGAACCGCCGCGCGGGTCCGCGGGGCGGGCGTACGGCGCCGGCGTGAGCCACCCCGCGCACGGCGACGGGCGAGCGTCCCCTATGCGCCACAATCACCCAACTCCCATGTGTAGCGGGCGTATTGCACTCTTGTGGGTGACGAATATACACGGAATCGTCACGTAGCGTTCATTTCATGATCAATCCGCAGGAGCCCGTCCCCACCGCCGCCTTCGGGCCACCGGAGGTCATGCGACCGGCGCGGCTGCCGGTGCGGTCCGGTCCCGGCCGGCTGCTCGTCCTCGCCGCGGTCTTCGTCTGCGCCGCCTGCGGTCTGGTCTACGAACTCGAACTGGTCGCCCTGGCCTCCTACTTGACCGGCGACTCCGTCACCCAGTCCTCCGTCGTGCTGTCGGTGATGGTCTTCGCGATGGGCATCGGGGCGCTGCTCGCCAAGCAGCTGCGCTGCCGGGCGGCGGTCGGCTTCGGCGCGATCGAGGCGGGGCTCGCGCTGGTCGGCGGCTGCTCGGCGATGGCGCTGTACGCCTGCTTCGCGTGGTGCGGGCAGTCCCGCTCGGCGCTCGTCGGCTTCTCGCTGGTCATCGGGGTGCTGATCGGTGCCGAGGTGCCGCTGCTGATGACGTTGATCCAGCGGGTGCGGCGGCAGGACGCGGGCGGTGCGGTCGCCGATCTCTTCGCCGCCGACTACGTGGGCGCCCTCGTCGGCGGGCTGGCGTTCCCGTTCCTGCTGCTGCCGGTGCTCGGCCAGCTCACCGGGGCGCTGGTCACCGGCACGGTCAACGCCGTCGCGGGCGGGGCGCTGGTGCTGTGGCTCTTCCGCCGCGATCTGACGCCGCGCGCCCGCCGCCGTCTGCTGGCCGTCAACGCGCTGGTGCTGGTCCTGCTCGCGGCGGGCGTCCTGCTGGTCGCGCCGTTCGAACGCGCCGCCCGCCGCGCGGTGTACGGGTCCGCCGCCCGGGTCGTGGTGCAGACCGGCGTCCAGGAGGTGGTGATGACCGGCGGCGCGGGGCGCGCGGGCGGTACGGGACACGGGAGGAAAGGTTCCGGCGGGCCGCTCGCGCTCTATCTGGACGGCCGGCTGGAGGTCAGCGCGGACGACGAGCTCCCTTACCACCAGGCCCTGGTGCACCCCGCGGTCGCCGACGGTCCGCACGGCCGCGTCCTGGTCCTCGGTGGCGGCGACGGGCTGGCCGCCCGCGAGGTGCTGCGCCACCGCGCGGTCCGCTCGGTGACCGTCGTCGAACTCGACCCGGGCGTGATCGGCCTGGCGCGCACCGACCCCGGGCTCTCCGCCCTCAACCACCACGCCTTGGACGACCCGCGCGTCCATGTCGTCACCGCCGACGCCTTCGACTGGCTGCGCGCGGAGAGCGCCCGCTGCGGACGCCGGTGCCGCGGCCCGTACGACGTCATCGTCTCCGATCTGCCCGACCCCCGGGTGACCGCCGGGACGAAGCTCTACTCCCAGGAGTTCTACGGCCTGGTGGCGCGGCTGCTGGCGCCGGGCGGGCGGCTCGCGGTGCACGCCGGGCCGCCCGAGGCGCGGCCCCGGGTGTTCTGGACGGTCGAGTCGACGCTGCGGTCGGCGGGGCTGGCGACCGTGCCGTACGAGGTCCCCGGGCGGCGTGGCGGGGAGAGCGCCCGCCCGGTGTCCGGCTCCGGGCCGGCCGGCTCCGGGGCGCGGTACTGGGGCTTCCTCCTGGCCGGGCACCACGCCCGCGACCTGGACGCGGCGTTCGCGCCCCCGCTCCCGTCCGCGGTCCGCGCCACGCTGCGCGACGGCGCGCAGGCGCTGTCCGGCGCCCGGGTCGACGGGCTGCCGCCGTCGACGCTGATGCACCCGCGCTACGGCTGACCGCGGCGTACCGGGCGGCCGGCAAAGTCGCACCGAGGCGGGTACGGGCCCGGGGGCGCCGGGTGGACGTGACGGACCCGACTCGAACACCACGGGCACTCGCCAAGGGATCCCCACAGCGCTGGAGAAAGAATTAGGCTCCCATGCCATGGAGCATGAGATGTACGTTCCGTTTCCCGTCGGGACGGTCCGGCGGGCGCTCGGCGAGGCGGCGCGGGTCGCGCGCTGCGTCCCCGGCGCCCAGCTCGACGCCGAGGCCGCCGCCGCGCGCCCCGAAGGCCGGTTGCGGCTGCGTATCGGCGGCTCCACCATCACCTATCGCGGTGCGCTCACGGTCGCCACTTCGGGCGAGGCGGGTGCGGACGTCACGGTCGAGGCGCGGGGCACGGAGGCACGCGGCGCCGGGACCGCCGCCCTCACCCTGACCGTGCGGCTGTCTCCCGCCGACGGCTCCGGTACGACGCTGACCTGCACCGGCACGGTACGCAGCGAGGGACGGCTCGCCGAGGCCGAGGCGCAGACGGCGCTGACGGCCGGCCGGCGCCTGCTGGATCGCTTCGCGGAGAACCTCGCGGCGGAGTTGGAGCAGGAGCCGGGCGCGGGCCCGGGTGCTTCCGGGGCCGCCGCGGAGGCACCCGATGCCTCCGGCCCGGACATCCCTGCCCCCGCCGGTGACCGTCCGCACGGCGGCATCTTCGACACCGAGGTGCCGCCGCCGTCCCTCGGACCGGAGTCGGACGACACCCCGGAGACGGACGCGGACGCCGGACCGGACGCGGACGGTGCCGCCCGTACGGGCTCCGCCGACGGCGAAGCGCTCCCCGATGACGGCCCCGACCCCGTCGTCGACGGCGAGAACTACGACGGCCAGACGTACGACGGGCAGGACTTCGGCGACGACGAGGACGAGGTGCCCGCCGAGGCGGCGCATGCCCGGCGGACGATGATCGGCCGTAGCGCCGAGGAGGTCGACCACGCCCCGCCGCGCGGCCGGTACGCGCCGGTGCCCGCGCCCGAGCCCCGCGCCGCCTCGGCGACGCTGCGCTGGGCCGCACCGGCCGCCGCCGTGGTGCTGGCGGGCGCGGTCGTCGTCGGCCGGGCGCTGCGCCGCCGCCGCTGACACGGGACCGGGCCCTCGGAGACGGTCGTTCCGCGGAGATCGGGCGGGCATCGCCTAGGGTCGGGCGGTGTGAATACGGACAACACCCCACAGGCACGGCGGGACGTCGTACGGCTGACCGCGGGCGATGCCGAGGTCGACGTCGAGCCGGATAACGGCTGCCGCCTCTCCGGGCTGCGCGTCGGCGGCACCGAACTGCTGCGGCAGGGCGCGAAGTACGGCTGCTTCCCGATGGTCCCCTGGTGCGGACGGACCGACCACGGCGAGTTCCGCAACGGCGGCGAACTGCACCGGATGCCGGTCAACGCCCCGCCGCACGCCATTCACGGCACCGGCCGCGACCTGCGCTGGCGCACCGCCCGCCGCGACGCCCGCGCCGCCGTCTTCACCTACGACCTCGCCGATCCGGCCGCCCCCTGGCCGTACCCGGGCACCGTCACGCAGGTCGTGGAGCTGGCCGAGGACGGCCGGTCGCTCACCCTGACGCTGGGGGTGGAGGCGGCGGCCGACTCGTTCCCCGCGCAGGCGGGTTGGCACCCGTGGTTCGTGCGGCAGCTCGACGGCGGCGGCGCGCCGGTGGAGCTCTCCTTCGATGCGGCATGGCAGGAGGAGCGCGGCGACGACTATCTGCCGACCGGCCGCCGGATCGACCCGCGGCCCGGGCCCTGGGACGACTGCTTCGGCATGCCGGACGGCGTCGAGGCCACCGTGACCTGGCCCGGCCGTCTGGAGCTGACCGTCGCCAGCCGCGCCGAGTGGGTCGTGGTCTACGACGAGCAGGAGGCGGCGGTCTGCGTCGAGCCGCAGTCCGGCCCGCCCAACGGCCTCAACTCGCTGCCGCGGATGGTCACCCCGATCGACCCGCTGGAGGTCTCCGCCACCTTCAGCTGGCGGACGCTGGGCTGACCGCCGCAGTGGCCCGGCGTCTGCCCCATTTACGACCTCGTAAGCTCGTGGGCATGACCGAGGACGTACGCGGCGCGCTGCTGCAGCAGATCAAGGACAAGGCCGTGGTGCACGGCAAGGTGACGCTCTCCTCCGGCAAGGAGGCCGATTACTACATCGACCTGCGCCGGATCACCCTGGACGGTGCGGCGTCGCCGCTGGTCGGGCAGATGATGCTGGACCTGACCGCGGAGCTGGAGTACGACGCGGTCGGCGGCCTGACGCTGGGCGCCGACCCCGTCGCCGCGTCGATGCTGCACGCCGCCGCCGCGCGCGGCCGCCGGCTGGACGCGTTCGTCGTCCGCAAGGCGCAGAAGACCCACGGCATGCAGCGCCGCATCGAGGGCCCGGACATCAAGGGCCGCCGGGTGCTGGTGGTCGAGGACACCTCCACCACCGGCGGTTCGCCGCTGACCGCCGTCGAGGCCGCCCGGGAGGCGGGCGCCGAGGTCGTCGCGGTCGCGACGATCGTCGACCGCGGCGCCGCCGACGCCCTTGCCGACGCCGGTCTGCCGTACCTCACCGGCTACCGTCTCGGCGACCTCGGACTGGCCTGATCCGAGGCCGCCCGGCTCGCCGCCCGGCTCGCCGCCTGGCTCGCCGCGCGGGCGGCCGGACTCCGGCGGGTGGCGCTGGGTCCTTCCGTAAGCCACCGCGCTGACCAGCGCTTTTCTTCGAGGGGTCGGCTGTTTCACGTGAAACGGCCGGCCTTCGGCGTGTCCGGCCCGGCGGGCGATGCGGAGCAATCCGGGACGTCTGGGAAGATGAGGACGGCGAGGTCGTCGCCCCCTGGTCAGGGCCGCAACGCATACCCGTACTTCACAAGGAGCGGACAGATGCCCATCGCAACTCCCGAGATCTACAACGAGATGCTCGACCGGGCGAAGGCGGGCAAGTTCGCCTACCCCGCCATCAATGTGACCTCGACGCAGACGCTGCACGCGGCGCTGCGCGGCTTCGCCGAGGCGGAGAGCGACGGCATCATCCAGATCTCCACCGGCGGTGCGGAGTTCCTGGGCGGCCAGTACAGCAAGGACATGGTCAGCGGCGCGGTGGCGCTCGCCGAGTTCGCGCACGTCGTGGCCGGGAAGTACGGCATCAACGTCGCGCTCCACACCGACCACTGCCCCAAGGACAAGCTGGACGGCTATGTCCGCCCGCTGATCGACATCTCCGCCGAGCGGGTCGCCAAGGGCCAGCACCCGCTGTTCCAGTCCCACATGTGGGACGGCTCGGCCGAGACCCTGGCGGACAACCTGGCCATCGGCCAGGAACTGCTCGCCAAGGCCGCCGCCGCCAAGATCATCCTTGAGGTCGAGATCACCCCGACCGGCGGCGAGGAGGACGGCGTCAGCCACGAGATCAACGACGAGCTGTACACCACCGTCGACGACGCGCTGCGCACCGCCGAGGCGCTGGGCCTGGGCGAGAAGGGCCGCTACCTGCTGGCCGCCTCCTTCGGCAACGTCCACGGCGTCTACAAGCCGGGCAACGTCGTGCTCCGCCCCGAGCTGCTGAAGGACCTCCAGGAGGGCGTCGGCGCCACGTACGGCAAGCGGGCGCCGTTCGACTTCGTCTTCCACGGCGGCTCCGGCTCCACCGAGCAGGAGATCGCCACCGCGCTGGAGAACGGCGTGGTCAAGATGAACCTCGACACCGACACCCAGTACGCGTTCAGCCGCCCGATCGCGGACCACATGTTCCGCAACTACGACGGCGTGCTGAAGGTCGACGGCGAGGTCGGCAACAAGAAGGTCTACGACCCCCGCAGCTGGGGCAAGCTCGCCGAGGCCGGTATGGCGAAGCGGGTCACCGAGGCGTGCGCGAACCTGCGCTCCACGGGCACCACGCTGCGGAAGTGAGCTGACACCGCGCCCGACGCGGTGACGAGGGCCCCGTACCACCCGGGTGGTGCGGGGTCCTCGCGCATGTCCGACGGGAATCCACCGCCGATCGCGGGCATGCTCGCCGTATGACGATGCCGAGTCCGCCCGGGGGCGTCCGCCTGGTCTCGCCGCAGGGCCGGTGGGTGCTGCTGACCGCCGTCCTGGGGTCGGGCATGGCGATGCTCGACAGCACGGTCGTGAATGTCGCGCTGCCCCGCATCGGCGCCGATCTCCACGCCGACCTGGGCGTTCTCCAGTGGACCATCACCGCGTACATGCTCACGCTCGCGTCGCTGATCCTGCTGGGCGGGGCGTTGGGGGACCGCTTCGGGCGGCGGCGGGTGTTTCTCGTCGGGGTGGTGTGGTTCGCGGTGGCGTCGCTGCTGTGCGGGCTGGCGCCGACGCCGGGGGTGCTGATCGCCGCCCGGGCGCTCCAGGGCATCGGCGGGGCGCTGCTCACGCCGGGGTCGCTGGCGCTGATCCAGTCGGTGTTCCGGCCGGACGACCGGGCGCGGGCGGTCGGCGCCTGGTCCGGGCTCGGCGGCGTCGCCACGGCGATCGGCCCGTTCGTCGGCGGCTGGCTGGTGGACGGCGCGGGCTGGCGCTGGGTGTTCTTCCTCAATGTGCCGCTGGCCCTGGTCTGTGTGCCCGTCGCGCTCCGGTACGTACCGGAGACCCGGGAGCGGGCGGCGGCGCGCGGCGGGTTCGACGTGGCGGGGGCGGTGCTGGGGGCGCTGGCGCTCGGCGGGGTGACGTACGCGCTGATCGCGGCGCCGGAGCGGGGTCTGTCGGCGGGGGTGGTGGTGCCGGGCGTCGCGGGGCTGCTGCTGGGGGCGGCGTTCGTCGTGGTGGAGCGGCGGCGGGCGGATCCGATGCTGCCGCCGGAACTCTTCGCCATCCGGCAGTTCAGCGCGGTCAACGCGGTGACGGTGTGCGTCTACGCCGCCTTCAGCGGGTTCTTCTTCCTGGCGGTGGTGCAGCTCCAGGTGGTGGCCGGGTACTCGGCGCTGGCGGCGGGGACGGCGCTGTTGCCGACGACGGTGCTGATGCTGCTGCTCTCCGCCCGCTCGGGCGAGCTGGGGCAGCGGATCGGGCCGCGCATCCCGCTGACCGTGGGGCCGCTGCTGTGCGCGGTCGGGATGCTGCTGATGACGCGGGTGGGTGCCGGGGCGTCGTACGTGGTGGACGTGCTCCCGGCGCTGGTGGTGCTGGGCGCCGGGATGGTGACGCTGGTCGCGCCGCTGACCGCGACGGTGCTGGCCTCGGTCGACGTGGACCGCGCCGGGCTGGCCAGCGGCATCAACAATGCGGCGGCGCGGGCGGCGGGCCTGGTGGCCATCGCGGCGCTGCCGCTGCTGGCCGGGATGGGCCCGCAGGCGTACCGCTCGGCCGACGCCTTCGGCGTGGCGTTCCGCCGGGCCATGCCGTGGTGCGCCGGGGTGCTGCTGGTCGGCGCGGTGATCGCGTGCGTGGCGGTCCGGACGGTGCCCGGGGTGCCGGAGGAGCAGGAGGAGGCCGGGGCTCCGGAAGCAGTCGCGGCTCCGGAAGCGGTCGGGGCGGTGGAGGCGGCCGGGGGCGCGGGTGCGGTGCACGAGCGGGCGCGGCACGGGGCGCCGTGCCACCCGGAGTGCACGTATCACTGCGGAGTGGGGGCACCGCCGCTCGATCCGGGGGATGTGGAGGCGGGACGGCCGTCGGGTGCAGGGGCACCGCCGGGGCCGGGCGCGCCGTCCGGGCCCGGTGCGGAGGCGGGCGGCCCGGAGAGGCCCGGCCCGGAGGGCGACCGGGGAGCGTAGGGCGCCCGGGGCCGCCGTGCGGGCCCGCCACTCGACGCCCCTTTTCGGTCACCTGTTCGGCCGCCGTCCAGCCCCCGACCGGGCCGCCGCCGCGACCAGGCAGACTTGGGGCATGGCCATTCACGAGAACCTTCTGGGGGGACCGCCCCCGACCCATCTTCCCGACGACCCGGGCCCGCGCGAGCTGCTCGCCGCCGGTACGGCCCCGGCCGATGTCGCGGCCCAGTTCCCGACCTCCTCGCTGGCCTGGGCACAGCTCGCCGACGACGCGTTCCAGGGCGGCCGGACCGTCGAGTCGTACGCGTACGCCCGGACCGGCTACCACCGCGGGCTCGACGCGCTGCGGCGGGCGGGCTGGAAGGGGCACGGCCCGGTGCCGTTCGAGCACGAGCCGAACCGCGGCTTCCTGCGGGCGCTGCATGCGCTGGCCCGCGCCGCCCGTGCGATCGGCGAGGACGCGGAGTACGAGCGCTGCGCCACCTTCCTGCGCGACTCGTCCCCCACCGCGGCGGACACCCTGTCCTGACCCACCCGGGGCCGGCCGTGCGGACGGCCGGCCCTCGGGCGCGCCCACGACACCGCGCCCGGTACCGGTCGCGCGGAATGTCGGCCCTTGCGCCGCCCGGGACCAGCACCGATGATGCGAGTGGGGCGGCTGATCCGTCCCGAGGGGACCGGGGCTCCCGAGCCGATCAGGAAGGGGCGGACCGCTACCCGGAGTTCGCAGCCTGAGGAGTCCCTCATGTCGCACCCTTCGCCGTCCGCACACAGCTTGCCCGTCGCCCCCGGCGACGCGCCGCTCGCCCCGGATCTCACCATCGGCGCCGCCACCACCACCCCGTACGAGGACTACGTCCGCGCCGACGTCCTCACGCATCTGCAGCACCCGCTCTCCGACGATCCTGGGGAGATGGTGTTCCTGGTGACCACCCAGGTGATGGAGCTGTGGTTCACCGTCATCGTCCACGAATGGCGTACCGCCTGTGAGGCGCTGCGCCGGGACGACCTGCCGGTGGCGCTGGATGCGCTGAAGCGCTCCAGCCATGAGCTGACGGCGCTGAACGCCGCCTGGCAGCCGCTGGCCCGGCTGACCCCGGCGCAGTTCAACGCGTACCGCGGGGCGCTGGGCGAGGGCTCCGGTTTCCAGTCCGCGATGTACCGGCGGCTGGAGTTCCTGCTCGGCGAGAAGTCCGCGTCGATGCTGGTGCCGCACCGCGGCGCGCCGCGCGAGTACGCCGAGCTGGAGAAGGCGCTGCACGAGCCGAGCCTGTGGGACGAGGTGCTGCGGCTGCTGGCCCGCCGCGGCCATGCGGTGCCCGCCGCCGTGCTGGAGCGCGATCCGGCCGAACGATACGAGCCCGATCCGGCGGTCGAGGCGGTCTGGGCCGAGGTGTACGCCGGGGAGCAGGACTCCGACCTCGTCACCCTGGGCGAGGCGCTGACCGATGTCGCCGAGTTGGTCTGGCGATGGCGCAACGATCATTTGGTCGCGACCCGGCGGGCGATGGGCGCCAAGATGGGTACCGGTGGTTCCGCGGGCGTGGCCTGGTTGGAGAAGCGGGCCCGCAAGAACGTCTTCCCCGAGCTCTGGACGGCACGCAGCCATGTCTGATCACCGCGAGAACCACGAGCCCCAGGCGCCCCGCGACCACCGCGCGGAGGCCGCCATTCTCGACGCCTCCGACCCGCTGGCCGGTGTCCGCGACCGCTTCGTCCTCGACGACACGGTCTACCTCGACGGCAACTCCCTGGGCGCGCTGCCCCGCTCCGTACCGGACAAGGTCGCCGACGTCGTCGCCCGGCAGTGGGGCGAGATGCGCATCCGGTCGTGGACCGAGGGCAGCTGGTGGGAGGCGCCGGAGCGGATCGGTGACCGCATCGCGCCGCTCATCGGGGCGGCCCCGGGGCGGGTCGTCGTCGCCGACTCCACCAGCGTCAACGTCTTCAAGGCGGTCATCGCGGGCGTCCGGATGGCCGGTCCCGGCTGTACGGAGATCCTGGTCGACGCCACGACGTTCCCCACCGACGGCTACATCGCCCGCTCCGCGGCGCGGATGACGGGCCTCGCGGTGCGCCCGGTGGAGCCCGCGCGGATCGCCGACGAGGTCACCGAACGGACCGCGCTGGCGCTGGTCAACCACGTCGACTACCGCACTGGACGCCTCCACGACCTGCCCGGCATCACCGCCGCGCTGCACTCCGCGGGCGCGCTGGCGGTCTGGGACCTCTGCCACAGCGCGGGCGCACTGCCGGTCGGGCTGGACGCGCACGGCGTCGACCTCGCGGTGGGCTGCACGTACAAGTACCTCAACGGTGGGCCCGGTTCGCCCGCGTACCTGTACATCCGCGAGAGCCTCCAGGAGCGGTTCGAATCGCCGCTGCCGGGCTGGAACTCGCACGTGGAGCCGTTCGGGATGGCCTCGCGGTACGAGCCGGCCGACGGCATCACCCGGGGTCGCGTCGGCACCCCCGACATCCTCTCGCTGCTCGCGCTGGACGCGGCGCTGGACGCCTGGGACGGCGTCACCGTCGAGGCGGTCCGCACCAAGAGCCTGGCGCTGAGCGACTTTTTCCTCGACTGTGTGGCCGCGTACGTACCGCCCGGCGAGGTCCGCTCGGTGACGCCGTACGACCACGCGCGGCGCGGCAGCCAGGTGTCGCTGGAGTGCGCCGGGGCGGGCGAGGTGATGGCGGAGCTGATCCGGCGCGGCGTGGTAGGCGACTTCCGCGAACCGGACGTGCTGCGCTTCGGTCTGACCCCGCTGTACACCTCCTTCGGCGACGTGGAGCGCGCCGCCCGGGTGCTGGGAGAGGTGCTGCGGGAGCGGCCGACGGAGGACGACGCGGGCGCGGGGGGCTCCGGGGAGGCCGGTGGCCCGGCCGGTCCCGGTCCGGCCGCCGGTTCCGGTCCGGCCGCCGGTCCCGGCGATTCCGGTCCGGCCGCGGGTGCCGACGGCCCCGCTCCCGACGACCCCGCCGCATGAGCGTCCCCGATGAAGAGGCGGCGCTGCTGGGGCTCGCCCCGGTGGCGCCGCACCGCTCGGTGGCGTACGGGCCGCACCCGGACCAGCGCGTCGACCTGTACGACCCGGCCCCCGGCACCGCCCGCGGCCCGTACGTCGTCCTGGTGCACGGCGGCTTCTGGCGCGCCGCGTACGACCGGACGCATCTCTCCCCGGCCGCCGCCGAGCTGGCCCGGCAGGGGCTGCCCGTTGCCCTCGTCGAGTACCGCAGGGTCGGCGGGGGCGGGGGCGGGGACCGCACCTTCGACGATGCGGCGGCGGCGGTCGCGGCGGCCACCGCGGCGTGGCGGGCGGACGGTCCGGGGCCCGCGCCCGCGCCCGTGCTCGTCGGGCACTCGGCGGGCGGGCAGCTGACGCTGCTGACCGCGGCGCGGGCGGCGCCCGGGCGGATCGGGCGGGTGGTCGCGGTCGCGCCGGTCGCCGACCTCGCGGCGGCGCACCGGCTCGGGCTGAGCGACCACGCCGTCGCCGCCCTGCTCGGCGACGGCCCGGGCTTCGCGGAACGCCTCGCCGCCGCCGACCCCGTACGGCATCCCCCGGCGGGCGTCCCGGTCACCGTGCTGCACGGTACGGACGACCCGGAGGTGCCGCCGCAGCTCTCCCGGAGCTTCGCCGACGCCGCGCGGGCCGCCGGGGTGCCGGTGGCGCTGCGCGAACTGCCCGGGGTGGGCCACTACGCGCCGTTCGTCCCGTCCGCCGCGGCGTTCCGCACGCTGCTGGACGAGCTGCGCGGCGATGCCGGAGACGGCTCCGCACGCCGCGTGGTACCGCCGCGTAGTACTTGAGGCGGACCTCGGCAGATCCCCACTGGTGGGGACGATTCGGCGGGGCGTCCTGCTTACCGTGGTGGCGTGAAAGAGACCCAGTCGCAGGACGCCCTGCGCTCCGAGGCCCGGATCGCCCGTGGCGCGCTGCACCTGCTGCGCAAGGACCTCTTCGAGGACGCCTTCGCCTTCCGCCCGATGCTGCCGCTCGACGACCCCGGCGTACCGGGCTGGCGGCAGCGGCTGCCGCGGCGGATCCGGCGCTACGTCCGGTGGGCGCCGCACATCGTGGTGACGCTCGCCGCGGTCGCCAACTTCCTGCTGGGGCTCACCGCCACGATCGATCTGGGCCGCTCCTACACCTACGGCATCCTCCACGCCCCGTTCTCCGTCGTCTTCTGCCTGCTCGTCGCCGCCTCGGTGGCGCTCACGCTCTTCCGCCCGGTCGGCGCGTTCTGGGTGTCGTTCGCCGGGTTCACCCTCGCGATGCTGGACGCCGCCTTCGGTGCCTACGACGCGACGTGGCCGATGGTGTCGCTGCCCACCCACGTCGTGGTGATGGCGCTGGTCGTGCTGCGTACCCGGCCGCGGCTGGCGCTGGAGATGTGGGTGGTCACGCTCGTCGCCGGCGGGGTGCTGGCGACGGCGACGGGGGGCTTCGGCTACCGCGAACTGTTCGCGCTCGCCGTGCCCTCGGCCTTCATCCTCACCGCCGCCGCCGCGGTCCGCGCTTGGCGCGAGGAGCGGCGGCACGTCGTCGAAACGCAGACGGCCACCGCGGAGGAGCGCTACCGCCGCACGCTGCTGGAGGAGCGGGCCACCATCGCCCGGGAGCTGCACGACGTCGTCGCGCACCATATGTCGGTCATCGCCATCCAGGCCGAGGCCGCGCCGTACCGCGTCGAGCACACCCCGCCGGAGCTGGCCACCTCGTTCGCCACCATCCGGGAGAACGCCGTCGCCGCGCTCACCGAACTCCGCCGCATCCTGGGCGTCGTCCGCTCCGAGGACCCGGAAGCGTTCGCCGAGAGCGACCCCGAGGCGCCCCAGCCGAGCCTCGCCCGGCTCGACGGGTTGCTGAACAGCGTGCGCGGCGCCGGGCTGACCGTCGAGGCGGTCGTCACCGGCGCGGCGCGCCCGCTGCCGCAGGGCGTGGAGCTGTCCGCGTACCGCATCGTCCAGGAGGCGCTGAGCAACACGCTGCGCCACGCGCCGGGCGCCGAGGCGCGGGTGGAGATCTCGTATGTGCTCGGCGGGATCGGACTGCGTATCGTCAACGGGAAGCCCAGCCGGCTTGCCACCCCGTCACCGGGCGCGGGCCACGGCGTGCTCGGGATGCGTGAGCGCGTGCAGATGCTGGGCGGGGAGATGACCGCCGACCACACCGAGGACGGCGGGTTCGAGGTCGCGGCGTTCCTTCCGGTCTCCGCCGCGGGGGAGGCGAAGCCATGATCCGGGTGCTGATCGTCGATGACCAGGTGATGGTCCGCGAGGGCTTTTCGGTACTGCTCAACGCGATGCCGGACATCGAGGTGGTCGGCGAGGCGGTGGACGGGCGGCAGGCCGTCGCGAAGGTCGGGGAGCTGCGGCCGGACGTCGTCCTGATGGACATCCGGATGCCGGAGATGAACGGTCTGGACGCGACCCGCGAGATCGTCGCCGCCGACGCGGACGCGAAGGTGCTGGTGCTGACCACCTTCGACCTCGACGAGTACGTCTACCAGGCGCTCCGTTCCGGGGCGAGCGGCTTTCTGCTCAAGGACGCCTCGGCCGGGCAGCTTGCCGACGGCGTCCGGGTCGTCGCCTCCGGCGAGGCGCTGCTCGCGCCGACCGTCACCAAGCGGCTGATCTCGGAGTTCTCCCGGCTCGGCACGCCGCGGGCGCCCGCCCAGGAGCGCATCGGCGAGCTGACCGAACGGGAGACGGAGGTGCTGGTCCTCGTCGCCCAGGGCCTGTCGAACGGCGAGATCGCCGAGCATCTGGTGGTGGCCGAGTCGACGGTGAAGACGCACGTCAGCCGCATCCTGGTGAAGCTCGGCCTGCGGGACCGCACGCAGGCGGCGGTGTTCGCGTACGAGGTGCGGTTGGTGACGCCGGGGGGCTGAGGGGCGGGGACGGCGGCGGGACGGGCCCGGGGCTTCGGCCGGACCGGGTCGGCTTCTCGGTCGCGTGACGTTGTCCACAGGCTGTGGACAACCAGGCGGCCCGCCGCGGCGGGCCACCTGACCTTGTTCGTCCGCCGCGGCGGGCCGCCCGGCCTCGTTCGTCCGCTCCGGTGGGCCGTCCGGCTCCGTCCGCCGCTCCGGCGCGCCGACTCCGCGCGTCGCCCCACCCGTCCCCCGCCCCCCGGGGGCGGCGTCAGTCGTCACGCCCCCGGGGCAGCGTCAGCCGCCAGGCCCCCGGCTGCACCGTCCAGGTCCGCGTGCGGACCGGGCCGCCGACCACCGCGTCCGCGCGGTAGCGGAAGTCCGGGCCGGAGACCGTCACCGCCCGCGCGCGGGCCCGCAGCGGGCGGTCGGAGCCGGGGCGGTCCACCACCACCTCGGCCAGGCCGTCGCCCGCGCCGGGCGCCGCGGCGTCCGGCGCCCCGTCGTCCCCGGCGCGGGCGCCCGGCACCACACAGACCCGCCGCACCGGCCGGTCCAGGTCAGCCAGCAGCACGCCGTCCGCCTCGATCCGCAGCCGCTGCCCCGGTACGGCGCGCCGCTCCCGTCCGGCGGCCTGTGCGGCGAGCGCTGACAGTGCCGCCCGCGCGGTGCGCGCCGCCGGACGCCACCAGGGCCGCCGCCCGCCACCGTCGGACGTGGCGGGCGCGGCGGGCGCGGTGGCCGTACCCGCCTCCGGATACGTCCCGGGAACCGCGGTGTCGTCCCCGTACGGGATGCGCAGCCCGCCCAGGACGATGCCGTCGCTGTCGTCGGTGAGCAGATCGAGGGCGCGGGCGTCGCCGTCCAGGACGGTGCGGGCCGCGGCCACCGTGCCCGCGGGCACGCCCAGCGTCCGGCTCAGCGCCACCGCGTCCGCCGCGCCGACCGGCACCACCGACACGGCGACCCGCGCCAGCTCCCGTTCCTTGTGCAGCACGCCGACGGCGAACATCAGCGCGCGGTCGTCGCCGATCACCACCGGGCGCCTGCGGCCCCGCCGGGAGAGCGCGCGGGCGAACTCCTCGGGGCCGTCGGGAAGGCAGATTTTCGCCCCCGCACCCGCGCACAGCACGTCCTTGGCGATACGGACGGACTCGCCGTCCGCGGTGCGGGCTGCGGGGTCGATGACCACGAGCAGAGGGGTCCTCCGGACGGAGTCCGATGAAGAGTGCCCAGAAGGCTGCGCCGACACCTCGGTCCTTCCTCAGGTAGCATCTCGGTGCAAGAGCCCCTTGCGCTATTGCGCCAGGGGCTTCGTCTATTCCGGGGCACCGGTTCGACGGCTGCAGTGATGACATCCGCGTGCGACCGCATGCTCACGCCATCCACGCACGTTGGACATGCCCCGCCCAGAAGGGGTGTACGCCTGTGCCCGCACTTGTGCTGCTCGGTGCTCAGTGGGGTGATGAGGGCAAGGGAAAGGCCACCGATCTGCTCGGTGGGTCCGTTGACTACGTGGTGCGTTACCAAGGCGGCAACAACGCCGGTCACACGGTCGTCGTGGGCGACCAGAAGTACGCACTGCACCTCCTCCCTTCCGGAATCCTCTCGCCGGGGTGCACCCCGGTCATCGGCAACGGCGTCGTCGTCGACCCGGCGGTCCTGCTCTCCGAGCTGAGCGGACTCAACGAGCGTGGCGTCGACACGTCCAAGCTGCTGATCAGCGGCAACGCGCACCTGATCACGCCCTACAACATCACGGTCGACAAGGTCACCGAGCGCTTCCTCGGAAAGCGCAAGATCGGCACGACCGGTCGCGGCATCGGCCCGACCTACGCCGACAAGATCAACCGCACCGGCATCCGGGTGCAGGACCTCTTCGACGAGTCGATCCTGCACCAGAAGGTCGAAGCGGCCCTCGACGTCAAGAACCAGGTGCTGGCCAAGCTCTACAACCACCGCGCGATCGCCGCGGAGCAGGTCGTGGAGGAGATGCTCGGCTACGCCGACCAGCTCCGGGGCTTCGTCACCGACACCACACTGCTGCTGAACAACGCGATCGACGACGGCAAGGTCGTCCTCTTCGAGGGCGGTCAGGGCACCCTCCTCGACGTCGATCACGGCACGTACCCCTTCGTCACCTCCTCGAACCCGACCGCGGGCGGCGCCTGCACGGGCGCGGGCGTCGGGCCGACGAAGATCAACCGCGTCATCGGCATCCTCAAGGCGTACACCACCCGCGTCGGCGCCGGTCCGTTCCCGACCGAGCTGTTCGACAAGGACGGCGAGGCGCTGCGCACCATCGGCGGTGAGCGGGGCGTCACCACCGGCCGCGACCGCCGCTGCGGCTGGTTCGACGCGGTCATCGCCCGCTACGCCACCCGCGTCAACGGTCTGACCGACTTCTTCCTCACCAAGCTGGACGTGCTGACCGGCTGGGAGCAGATCCCGGTCTGCGTCGCGTACGAGATCGACGGCAAGCGGGTCGAGGAACTGCCCTACAGCCAGAGCGACTTCCACCACGCGAAGCCGGTCTACGAGATGCTGCCGGGCTGGTCCGAGGACATCACCAAGGCCAAGACCTTCTCCGACCTGCCGAAGAACGCGCAGGCGTACGTGAAGGCGCTGGAGGAGATGTCGGGCGCCCCGATCTCCGCGATCGGCGTCGGCCCGGGCCGCGACGAGACGATCGAGATCAACTCCTTCCTCTCCTGAGCCCCGCGGGGCCGCCTGCGGGCCGCCCCGACGATCCGAACGGCCGGGCCGGTGGACGCACCACGTCCACCGCCCCCGGCGGGGGGGGGGGGTGGGTTTCCTAGAAGAGCCAGACAAACACCCACACCCCCCCCCCCCCC
>NZ_JBHYGX010000033.1:42940-67035 GCF_042739975.1 Streptomyces sp. NPDC059080 | reverse complement strand
GCCGATGGTACTGCAGAGGGGACTCTGTGGGAGAGTAGGACGCCGCCGAACAATTTTTGAGCTCCGGTCTCCGGAAACCAGTCAGTGGTTTCCGGGGGCCGGAGCATTTTTGCGTTCAGCCACAGGTGGCACAGGTGGCACAGGTGGTATTGGAGCTGTTTACGAAGCTCTTTGCCGGTGAGCCAGGCTGAGTGGGGGAGGTATGCAGAGCAGGCTGGTGGCCCGCAAGGCAGTCTCCCGTAGGTGTTGCTGGAGGGCCAGGCTTCACCGGCATATGGCGCTGTAGGCATCGCTGGCGGAGGCGTGGAGCCAGTGGAGCCAGGTGTCCTCGACGTGGGCTCAGAGCCGCGTAGGGGCCCGTCGCGGCGAGGCGGCTCGGGCGGTGGTGCGGAGAGCCTGCTGGTAGAGAACTGGCCGTGCTGTGGGGAGGGAAAGGAGCGGATGCACTTCCGCCCCGCCTCCCAGGTGGGAGACGGGGCGGAAGAGGGGCAGTGCGCGGTGTGGGGAGGTGCCTGGGCGCCTCCCCACAGCCGTCGTGCCGTCAGCGCATCAGTTGTCCGTCGGAGGGGCGGTGGGGACGTTATTGGGCGGTGTGGCCTGGCCAGGGACATTCCCCGTCGGGGTGTCGTAGTCGGTGAGGCCGGCGGCGTGGGCGAGTTCGAGGTCGAGGGATTCGCGGCGGATGCGCTGGTCCATGTAGAGGAGAGCCGTCACGCCCGCGCTGAGCGGGAAGGTGAGGGCGGAGCTGATGACCGCGCCGATGCCCAGGACGGTCAGGATCGTCCCGCCGGTGGCGTTGGCGGTGCCGTTCATCCAGCTCAGGAGGGAGTCGCCGTCGATGATGAAGGCGATCAGCGTGACGGGGATCTGGACGATGAACGTGATGACGCCGACGAGCAGGTACATGAGCAGCTGGATGCCCAGGACGCGCCACCAGGAGCCGCGTACGAGCTTCGCGGAGCGGCGCATCGAGGCGATGACGCCCTGCTTCTCCAGCATCAGGGCGGGCGAGGCGAGGCTGAACCGTACCCACAGCCAGATGGCCACGGCGCCGCCGACCAGCAGGCCCAGCGAGCCTAGGGCGAACCCGGCAGGCGCGGAGCCGACCGCGATGACGATGCCGCCGGGGATGGTGGCCACGGTGATCACGGCGGTGAGCAGCAGCACCAGCAGGAAGAGGAGGCCGCAGAGCCGGGGTAGCTGAGGCCGGGCGTCCCGCCACGCCTCACCGGCGGTGACCGGGCGGCCGAGGACGGCGCGGCTGACGATCATGGTCAGCAGGCCGGTGGCGAGGATCGTGGCGAGCAGCCCGATCAGTGAGGTGATGCCGCTGCTGAGGACCGTCCTGCCCAGGTCGCGGAACGCCTTGGTGACCGCCTCGGTGGACTCACCCCGCAGTACGGGGGCCCGGCCGCTGTCCGGGAACCACAGTTCCGTCACGGCGGTGATGGCGGCCTGTGCCACGACGGCGATGACGAGCGAGATGCCGAGGACGGTGCGCCAGTGGACGCGGAGCATCGAGAGCGCGCCGTCCAGGATCTCCCCGACGCCCAGCGGCCGTAGCGGGACGACGCCGGGCTTCGGGGCGGGTGGCACCGGAGCCCGGCCGCCGCTCCAGGGCGGGCCGCCGGGCACCTGGCCGCCCGCCCCGGCACCGGAGGTGGCACGGCCCCGGGGACCGGGGACACCCGCACGGGTGGACCACGTACCGGCGGGTGGCTGCTGCGCCGACCACTGCGGTGGTGCCGACGGCTCCTCGCCGTCCGGCGCGGGCGTCGGGTCGGGGTCCCGGTCGCCGCGGTCCGGCTCGTCGGAGGGGGCGGATCCGGGCGAAGCCCGGCCCGGAGAGTTGTTCATCGTGGCTCCTTCATGCTTCCCGGCCGCCGCCGTGGCGGTCGGGGGACCGGCGTCCGCGGTGGCAGTCATCGTGTCATGGCGGCTGGGGCCCGGTGCCTGTGGCCTGGAGGGGAGGGGAGGTTCTGTTCGGGCGGCGTCGGGCGGCAGACTGGGCGGATGGCCGAACGTCACGAGGTACCCGAGACCGGCGCCGCGGCGCCGGTCGTCCCGTCGCTGAGGTGGGCGGACCCGCCCGAAGGACCCGCGGTGGTGCTGCTCGACCAGACCCGGCTGCCCGCCGAGGAGACCGAGCTGCTCTGCGCGGACGTGCCGCAGCTGGTGGCGGCGATACGGACGCTGGCGGTGCGTGGGGCCCCGCTGCTGGGCATCGCGGGCGCGTACGGCGTCGCGCTGGCCGCGGCGCGCGGTGACGATGTCGCGGTGGCGGCCGACGCGCTGGCGCATGCCAGGCCGACGGCAGTCAACCTCGGATACGGGGTGCGGCGGGCGGCCGGTGCCCACCGTGCCGCGGCGGAGGCCGGTGCGGACCCGGAGGCCGCCGCGTCGGCGGCGCTGGCCGAGGCGCGCGCGGTGCACGCCGAGGACGCCGACGCCAGCGCGCGGATGGCGCGGCACGGTCTGGCGCTCCTCGGTGAGCTGCGGCCGGAGGGCGGACACCGGATCCTCACCCACTGCAATACGGGCGCCCTGGTGTCCGGCGGCGAGGGGACGGCCCTGGCAGTGGCGCTCGCCGCGCACCGGGCGGGCGCGCTGCGCAGGCTGTGGGTGGACGAGACCCGGCCGCTGCTGCAGGGCGCGCGGCTGACCGCGTACGAGGCGGCGCGGGCCGGTATGCCGTACACCGTGCTGGCGGACGGCGCGGCGGGTTCACTGTTCGCGGCGGAGGAGGTGGACGCCGTGCTGATCGGCGCGGACCGGATCGCGGCGGACGGCTCCGTGGCCAACAAGGTGGGCAGCTATCCGCTGGCGGTGCTGGCCCGGCACCACCGGGTGCCGTTCGTGGTGGTGGCGCCGCTGAGCACCGTCGATCCGGCGACCGCCGGGGGCGCGGACATCGTCGTGGAGCAGCGTCCGGGGCGGGAGGTGACGGAGTTCCCGGGGGCCCTTCCGGTGGCTCCGACGGGTGCCCCGGCGTACAACCCGGCGTTCGATGTGACGCCCGCGGAGCTGGTGACGGCGATCGTGACGGAGGCGGGGGTGGTCTCCCCGGTGACCCGGGACGGTCTCGCGAAGCTGTGTTCCACGTCACGTTGGAGTACGTCACGATCAGGTAATGGGATGATGGCCGAATGAAGGGACGCGTCCTTGTCGTCGACGACGACACCGCACTGGCAGAGATGCTTGGCATCGTGCTGCGCGGCGAAGGCTTTGAACCGTCGTTCGTGGCGGACGGCGACAAGGCGCTTGCCGCCTTCCGCGAGTCCAAGCCCGATCTTGTACTGCTCGACCTGATGCTTCCCGGACGGGACGGAATCGAGGTGTGCCGGCTGATCCGGGCCGAGTCCGGGGTGCCGATTGTGATGCTGACGGCCAAGAGCGACACCGTGGATGTGGTGGTCGGCCTCGAATCGGGGGCGGACGACTACATCGTCAAACCGTTCAAGCCCAAGGAGCTGGTGGCCCGGATACGGGCCCGGCTGCGGCGGTCGGAGGAGCCGGCGCCCGAGCAGCTGGCCATCGGTGACCTGGTCATCGACGTCGCCGGGCACTCGGTGAAGCGGGACGGGCAGCCGATCGCGCTGACGCCGTTGGAGTTCGACCTGCTGGTGGCGCTGGCCCGTAAGCCGTGGCAGGTGTTCACCCGCGAGGTGCTGCTGGAGCAGGTGTGGGGCTACCGCCACGCCGCCGACACCCGGCTCGTCAACGTCCATGTGCAGCGGCTCCGCTCCAAGGTCGAGAAGGACCCCGAGCGGCCCGAGATCGTAGTGACCGTGCGCGGCGTCGGCTACAAGGCCGGGCCCAGCTGATATGAGCCGGACCGGTTCGGCCCCGGAGAGCAAGCGGGGGCGTTCCACCGACTCGACGCGCGGAACGTCCCTCTCGGCGAGGGTGTTCGCGTGGCTGCTGCGTGGCGGGCAGCTGCTGCCCGACGGCGCGGTCAGCGGCCCGGTGCATCCGTTGCTGCGGCTGTTCAGCCGTTGGGTGCGGCGGCCGCTGCTGCCCGCGCTGCGCCTGTGGCGGCGCAACATCCAGCTCCGGGTCGTCGCGTCGACGCTGCTGATGTCGCTGGTCGTGGTGTTGCTGCTCGGCGTGGTCGTAGTCGGGCAGGTCCGTAACGGGCTGCTCACCGGGAAGGCGCAGGCCGCGCAGAGTCAGGCGGCGGGCGGTTTCGGCGTGGCGCAGAAGCTCGCCGACGGCGCCGGTGCGGGCACCGGTGCGACCGTGGGCGATGACGCCGCGCGCTCCGGGAGCCGCGGCACCCAGGACTCCGCGACCTGGCTGACCGGCCTGGTCGAGCAGCTGGCCAGCGGTGGCCAGGGGGTCTTCTCCGTCGTGGCGCTCAGCTCGGACTCCGACGAGCCGTTCGGCGACGCCAGCCGCGGCACCCGGGGGCCACGCGCCTCCGGGGACGTCGATCCGGAGGCGAGTGTTCCGCCGGAGCTGCGGCGGAAGCTGGACACCAGGGCGGGCACATTCCGCCAGTACACGCAGATCAAGCGGATCGGGTCGGACGAGAGCGTCCCGGCGCTGATCATCGGCAAGCGTCTCAACGACGTGAACGGCAACCAGTTCCAGCTGTACTACCTCTTCCCGTTCACGCAGGAGGCCGAGACGCTGAAGCTGGTGACGGGCACGCTGGCGACGGCCGGGGTGTTCGTGGTGATCCTGCTCGGCGCCATCGCCTGGCTCGTCGTCCGGCAGGTCGTCACGCCGGTGCGGATGGCCGCGGGGATCTCCGAGCGGCTGGCCGCCGGGCTGCTCCAGGAGCGGATGAAGGTCACCGGCGAGGACGACATCGCACGTCTGGGTGAATCGTTCAACAAGATGGCGCAGAACCTCCAGCTCAAGATCCAGCAGCTGGAGGAGCTGTCCCGGATGCAGCGCCGCTTCGTCTCGGACGTCTCGCACGAGCTGCGGACGCCGCTGACGACGGTCCGGATGGCGGCGGACGTCATCCACGAGGCGCGCGAGGACTTCGATCCGGCGACCAAGCGCTCCGCGGAGCTGCTGCGCGGGCAGCTGGACCGCTTCGAGTCGCTGCTGGCCGAGCTGCTGGAGATCAGCCGGTTCGACGCCGGGGCGGCGGCGCTGGAGGCCGGGCCGGTTGATCTGCGGGACGTGGTGCAGCGCGTCATCGAGGGCGCCGAGCCGCTCGCCGAGCGGACCGGGACCCGCATCCTGGTGCGCGGCGCCGAGCAGCCGGTGATCGCCGAGGCGGACTCCCGGCGGGTCGAGCGGGTGCTGCGGAATCTCGTCGTGAACGCCGTCGAGCACGGTGAGGGCCGCGATGTGGTGGTGCGGCTGGCGTCGGCCGGTGACCCCAGTGGTGGTGCGGTGGCGGTGGCGGTGCGCGACTACGGCGTGGGGCTGAAGGCGGGCGAGGCGGCCCGGGTGTTCAACCGTTTCTGGCGCGCGGACCCGGCGCGGGCGCGGACGACGGGCGGTACGGGCCTGGGCCTGTCGATCGCCGTCGAGGACGCGCGGCTGCACGGCGGCTGGCTCCAGGCGTGGGGCGAGCCCGGTGGCGGTTCGCAGTTCCGGCTGACCCTGCCGCGTACGGCGGGCGAGGCGCTGCGGGGCTCGCCGATCCCGCTGGAGCCGGAGGACTCCCGGCGCAACCGCGCGGCGGCGGCCGCGAGCCGGCGGCGGCCCGGCGGCGCCCGTACCCCGGCCGCCCTCGCCGCCCCGGCCCGGGCGGCGCTGCCCGCCGGTCCGTCCGGGAACGGCGCGGCGCCGGAGGGCGTACGGGACGGCAAGGCGGCGCGCGGGACGCATACGCGCGCCGGTGACGGCGACCCGGCCGACGGCGTACGGGGCGGGGACCGGGAGGGTGAGCTGCGTGGGCGCTGAGCAGGGACGACAGCGGGAGGCGGCGGTCTCCCGGGCGGGCCGGGGCGAGGTCGCCACGGGGCCGGAGGGTGCGGCCGAGGTGCCGCGCCCCCGGGGCGCCCGGCGGCGTCGGCAGGTCCGAGGCATCGCGCTGCTGGGGTGCGCGGCGCTGGTGCTGGCCGGGTGTGCCTCGATGCCGGAGAGCGGGGACGTCAAGGCGGTCGATCAGCCGCCGCGTGCCGATGGCGATTCGCAGGTGCGGGTGTACGGCGTGCCGCCGCAGGCCGGTGCGCAGCCGACCAACATCGTCCGCAGCTTCCTCGACGCGACCACCAGCGACGAGGCGGACTTCCGAACGGCCACGCAGTATCTGGCCCAGTCGGCGCGGCGGACCTGGCGGCCGTTCCTGGTGACGAATGTGCTCCAGGAGCGCCCCAAGCCGGAGAACGGGCCGCAGGCCCGGGGGGACCGCGACGGATACACCGTCACGCTGTCGGGCAGTCAGGTCGCCACGGTGGACGCGGGCCACGCGTACACGCCGGAGGAGAAGCCGTACCACCGCACGATCCACCTCATCAAGGAGAAGGGGCAGTGGCGGATCGACCGGCTGCCCAACGGGCTGGTGCTGGGGCAGTCCGATTTCCAGCGCATCTATCAGTCGGTCAACAAGTACTACTTCGCGTCCTACAAGACGGAGTCGCAGGAGCCCAAGGCGCGCCGTGACGTGCTGGTCGCCGACCCCGTCTATCTGCGGCGGCGGATAGATCCGATCACGGCGAGCGTGAAGGCGCTGCTGGACGGGCCCACCAACTGGCTGAACCAGGTCACCGTCTCGGAGTTCCCCTCCCGCACCCGGCTGGCCAGCCGCAGCCTGTCGCTCAACGACTCCAACGCGCTTCAGGTGAAGCTCAGCAGGGAGGCGGTGAGCACGGACACCGGGCAGTGCCGGCGGATGGCGGCTCAGTTGTTCTTCACCGTCCAGGACATGACCCGGGCGTCGAAGATCAGCGAGGTGGAGCTGCAGGACGACAACGGCAACTCGTTGTGCGTCCTGAGCCAGAGCCGGGCGGAACGGGACTTCGCGCCGCAGCAGAGTGCCGGCGGACCGGCCGACGAGTACTACCTCGACGCCGAGCACCGGCTCGTCGCGCTGTCGGACGCGGCGACCGAGGCGTCGCCGGTGCGCGGCCCGTTCGGGACAGGCAAGACGCCGCTCCGTTCGGTCGCCGTCGCCCGGGACGAGCGCACCGCCGCTGGGGTGTCGACCGACGGCAGGTCGCTGTACGTCGCCGCGCTGGAGGACGGCGTGGAACGGGGCGGGCCGATGCTGACCAGCGCGGTCAAGGACGGTCTGACGGCGCCCAGTTGGGACGGTCTGGGCGATCTGTGGATCGCCGAACGCACCGCCCACGGTTCGCGGCTGCTGCGGATGCGCGAGGGCAAGGGCGATCCGGAGCAGGTGGCGGTGCCCGGTCTCGGTACGCGGCGGATCAAGGCGATCCGGATGGCCGCCGACGGCATCCGGATAGCGATCCTCGTGGAGGACGGCGGGCGTACGACGTTGCAGCTCGGCCGGGTCGAGCGGGGCGGTTCGTCGGCGCACCCGCTGCTGTCGGTCGAGGAACTGCGGCCGATCGCGCCCCAGCTGGAGGACGTGGTCGCGGCGTCCTGGGCGGGCGGCAGCCGACTGGTGGTCGTGGGCCGGGAGTCGGGCGGCGTGCAGCAGATGCAGTTCATGGAGACCGACGGCTCCGCATCGAACGTGCCGAGCCTGCCCGGCGTCACGGGCGTCAAGGCGGTGGCCGCGTCCGAGGACGAGACCCGCCCGCTGATCGCCGATGCCGTCGACGGCATCGTCCGGTTGCCGCCGGACGCCAATTGGAAGACCGTAGCGAAGGACGGTACGGCGCCGGTCTACCCGGGGTGAGTGCGCGGCTACGCGGCCGGGGACAGGTGCGCCGGAAGGGTTTTCCACAGGGCTGGTGACGGGCAGCCCCGCGCGTGACAGTGGAGTCATGCGGGAGATGTGGCAGGAGCTGGCCGGGCTGGTGCTGCCGGTGGACTGCGCCGGATGCGGGCGGCCGCGTACGGAGCTGTGCGGGCCGTGCCGCCGGGGGCTGGCGCGCGGCGCGGCCCGGGTGCGTCCGGACCCGTCGCCGGTGGGGCTGCCGGAGGTGTGGGCGGGGGCGGTCTACGCAGATGAGGTGCGGGCGGCGCTGCTCGCGCACAAGGAGCGGGGCGCGCTGCGGCTGGCCGGACCGCTGGGGGCGACGCTGGCGGCCGCGGTACGGGGGCTGTGCGGGCCGCAGGGCGGCGCGGGTCCGCGGGCGGGGCCGGTGGTGCTGGTCCCGGTGCCGTCGGCGCGGCGGGCGGTGGCCGGGCGCGGGCACGACCCGGTGCGGCGGCTGGCGTACGCCGCCGCCCGTGAGCTGCGGCGTACGGGCCGGGCGGCGCGGGTGGGGGCCGGGCTGCGGCAGTGCAGACGGGTGGCGGACCAGGCGGGGCTGGGCGCCCGGGAGCGGCTCTCCAACATCGCCGGAGCCCTGGAGGTCCGGGGCGGGGCCGCCGGGCCGGTGGTGGCGGCGCCAGTGGTGCTGGTGGACGACCTGGTGACCACGGGGGCGACGCTGGCCGAGGCCGGGCGGGCGGTCACGGCAGCGGGCGGCCGGGTGCTGGGGGCGGCGGTGGTGGCCGCTCCGGGGGCGGCGTTCGCCGCGTACCGGAACTGAGGCCGGGAAACGGACGTTCCAGGTAGGGAGGCGAAATCCACTCGAACGCAGCTGGTGGCCGTGAGGGGGTGCCGACACCCGCCGGAGCGAGCTATGTTCGGTTGTGAGGACTTGGCAGACGCTTTGCCTCGAATGTCGTGCTGGGTGCGTATGAGGCTGTTTGCCGCGACCCTGAAATCAGGAGAGTGGAGAGCCCGTCCCCGGGGGAGGAGGAGGTGAAAGTCGCCAAGTCCGAGGCTTCGGCACTCACCGGAGCCTGGTGCAAGAAGGAATCGTTCCGCTCGTCGGGCGGGGCGATCCGGGAACGGAGTTCTGCGTGGACATCGTCGTCAAGGGCCGCAAGACCGAGGTGCCCGAGCGGTTCCGCAAGCACGTGGCCGAGAAGCTGAAGCTGGATAAGGTCCAGAAGCTCGACGGCAAGGTGATCAGCCTGGACGTCGAAGTGTCCAAGGAGCCGAACCCGCGGCAGGCCGACCGTTCCGACCGGGTGGAGATCACCCTTCGCTCCCGCGGCCCGGTGGTCCGGGCCGAGGCGGCGGCAGGTGATCCGTACGCCGCGCTGGATCTGGCCACCGCGAAGCTGGAGGCACGGCTGCGCAAGCAGCACGACAAGCGCTTCTCCCGTCGAGGCAGCGGCCGCATCCCGGCCAGCGGCGTCGCGGTGAGCGTGCCCGACGCCGCGAACCTGAAGCCCAACGGGGAGCTCGCCACGGACGCGGCGTCCGAAGAGAGGGTGCCCACCAAGAGGGTGGCGTCCCTGGAGGTCCAGGGGGACGGCCCGCTGGTCGTCCGCGAGAAGACCCACTCCGCGGCGCCCATGGCACTCGACCAGGCGCTCTACGAGATGGAGTTGGTCGGTCACGACTTCTATCTCTTCGTCGACGCCGAAACCAAGCAGCCCAGTGTCGTCTACCGGCGGCACGGCTACGACTACGGCGTCATCCACCTGAACCCCGATTCGTTCGGGGAGGAAGGGGCCGGGGGCGCGGGGGGCGCACTCGGCGGCTGACCTCATCCCATGGTGCCCCCGGCGTGCGCCCGGGGGCACCATCGTGCCTGCAAGGGGGAGGAGTTGAGGCCGTATAGAGTTGTGCCGGGCCATGGCGCGGGGGCACCTGGGGTGCCGGGGGAGCGGCCGTATGGCGTTGACCGGGCTGGCCGCGGGGGCTGTTGTCAACCAGCCTTGTATCCAAACTCTGGCCATCGGGCCGGGCAGTTGACGGGGAGGGACGATGGGGGACAGCTTCGGACCCGTGCGCGGCGACGCGGACGGCGGCGGTAACGGCGCCGGTGACGCGTGCGGGAGGGGAGCGGATCCATCACGCGCGGAGCCGATCCGGGTTCTGGTGGTGGATGATCACGCCCTCTTCCGGCGAGGGCTGGAGATCGTGCTGGCCCAGGAGGAGGACATCCAGGTCATCGGCGAGGCCGGGGACGGCGCCGAGGCGGTGGAGAAGGCCGCCGATCTGCTGCCCGACATCGTGCTGATGGACGTACGGATGCCCCGGCGCGGCGGCATCGAGGCGTGCACCGCCATCAAGGAGGTGGCCCCCAGCGCGAAGATCATCATGCTGACGATCAGCGATGAGGAGGCCGATCTCTACGAGGCGATCAAGGCCGGGGCCACCGGCTATCTGCTCAAGGAGATCTCCACGGACGAGGTGGCGACCGCCATCCGGGCCGTCGCGGACGGGCAGTCGCAGATCAGTCCCTCGATGGCGGCCAAGCTGCTCACCGAGTTCAAGTCGATGATCCAGCGCACGGACGAACGGCGGCTGGTGCCCGCACCCCGCCTCACCGACCGGGAGCTGGAGGTCCTCAAGCTCGTCGCCACCGGCAGGAACAACCGCGACATCGCCAAGGAACTCTTCATCTCCGAGAACACCGTGAAGAACCACGTCCGCAACATCCTGGAGAAGCTGCAGCTGCACTCCCGGATGGAGGCGGTGGTCTACGCGATGCGGGAGAAGATCCTCGAAATCCGGTGAAGGGGGGCCGGGTGGGGCGATGGGCCCGCCCCGGCTCCGGGGCCGACGCCCCTTCTCACGCGGCTACGGCGCACTTGTCACGCGACTCCGGCGCACTTGCCCCGCCCTCATCAGCCGCCGAGACGTATCAGCTCCTGGTGCAGCGCCGTGGCCAGCGCCGTGTCGTCGCAGCGTTCCACCCGTACGGTGTCGCACCCCACCCAGCTCGCCGCCTCGAACAGCGCCCGGGCCATCGGGCGGACCGCCTTGGGGCCGTCCATCGACACCTGGCGGGCGACGAGCGTGGTGCCCTCGCGGGCCGGATCGACCCGGCCGACCAGACGGCCGCCGGAGAGCAGCGGCATCGCGAAGTAGCCGTGTATGCGCCGGGGGCGGGGGACGTACGCCTCCAGGCGGTGGGTGAAGCCGAAGATCCGCTCGGTGCGGGGGCGGTCCCAGATGAGGGAGTCGAACGGGGAGAGCAGCGTCGTACGGTGGCGGCCGCGGGGCGGCGCCGCAAGCGCCGCGGGGTCGGCCCAGGCAGGCTTGGACCAGCCCTCGACCTCGACCGGCACCAGGCCGGAGTCGGCCAGCACGGCGTCGACCTGCGCGGTCTTGAGGCGGTGGTAGTCCGCGAGATCGGCGCGGGTGGCGACGCCCATCGCGGCGCCCGCCTGCGCCACCAGCCGACGGACGCACTCGGCGTCCTCCGGCTCGTCCGCCAGCAGCGTGGCGGGTATGGCGCGCTCGGCGAGGTCGTACACCCGCTTCCAGCCGCTGCGCCGGGTGCAGACCACCTCCCCATACATCAGGGCGCGCTCCGCCGCGATCTTCGACGCGCTCCAGTCCCACCACTCGCCGCCGTTCTTCGCGCCGCCCAGCTGGCTCGCGGTGAGCGGGCCCCGCTCCCGCAGCTGCGTGAGGACCGCGTCGTAGGCGGCGGGAGACAGGTCGTGGTGCCAGTGCGGGCGGGCGCGGTAGGCGCGGCGGCGGAAGGCGAAGAGCGGCCACTCCTCGACGGGGAGGATGCAGGCGGCGTGCGACCAGTACTCGAAGCTGCGGTCACCGCTCCAATAGGCGGCCTCGATCTCCGTACGGTCGAGGGCGCCGAGCCGGCTGTACGGGATGAGCTCGTGCGAGCGGGCGAGGACCGAGATCGTGTCGAGCTGCACCGAGCCGAGGCGGCGCAGCAGCCCGCGCACCCCGGTGCGGCGGCCGTCCGCCCCCAGCAGGCCCTGGGCGCGCAGGGCCAGCCGCCTCGCCTCGTCACGGGAGAGGGCGGTCACGGAACGCGGTTGCGGTGTCACGGCGGTCATGCCGCAAAGAGTAGGGGCGACCACTGACAACGCCCGGGCCGTCGCCGGTCCGCACAGCGGGCCGACGGCGGAGCCGAGCCCTCCGGCTCCGAGGCGCCGCCCGGTCCCGGCCGTCGCCGCCCCGCACAGCGGGCCGACGGCGGAGGGCCCTTGTCCACGCAGCCCGGGCCGCGTGGACAAGGGCCCTCCCGTTCCGCCGCCGCCCGCTCATCCCCCGTACGGAAGGTACGGCGTCCGCGCCGCGGGCTCCCGGGACGGGGCGTCGGGAGCCGGCAGGTCGGAGGGGAGGAGCGAGCCGAGCCAGACGTCCCGGCGGGTGCCGCCGCGTACCAGCTCGCCGCGGAGTGTGCCCTCCCGGTGGAAGCCGGTGCGGCGGGCGACCGCCCAGGAGCCGTGGTTACCGGCCTCGGCGCGCCACTCCAGCCGCTCCACGCCGAGATCGCGGAAGGCCCAGCGCACCACTGCGGCGGCGGCCTCGGCGGTGTAGCCCTTGCCGCGCTGCTCCCGGGTGGTCCAGTACCCCAGCTCGGCCTGGTGCTCCGGGGTGTGCAGACGGTCCAGGCGGACCAGACCCACCGCGCCGACCAGGGCGTCCGTGTCCCGGGTGAGCACGGCGAACGAGAGATCGGTGTCCTGGCGCCAGCCCTGCGGGGAGAACGCGTCCGTGAAGTGCTCGGCGTCCCGGAGGGTGTACGGGGACGGGACGCTGGTCCAGCGCGGGATGTCCGGGTCCTGGCAGGCGGCGTGCACCGCGGGGGCGTCCGACCGCCGGAACGGGCGCAGCAGCAGGCGCTCCGTGGTGAGGGTGACGGGTTTCATGGAGGGATTCTGCGGCCACTGGGGTGCGGGCGCGAAGGGATTTCACCGCCCGGCCCGGCACCTTCTCGCGGCCTCACGCGTTCCTGGGAAGAGGGGCCCGGCGGGGTTGGCTGCGGCGGACCTCCCGACCGGACGGCGTCCTCCTTTACGATGGCCGTTGCGGCGGGGCCTGCCCCTTGGAAGAATGCCGCGCCCGCGCACTCGACCGTGCAGGCCCGACCGGCAAGGAGACCAGCCCAAGTGTCCGTCTTCAACAAGCTCATGCGTGCAGGCGAAGGAAAGATCCTGCGCAAACTGCACCGCATCGCGGGGCAGGTCAACTCCATCGAAGAGGACTTCGCGGCCCTCTCCGACGCCGAGCTGCGGGCGCTGACCGACGAGTACAAGGAGCGCTACAAGGACGGCGAGAGCCTGGACGACCTGCTGCCCGAGGCGTTCGCCACGGTCCGCGAGGCCGCCAAGCGGGTGCTCGGCCAGCGCCACTACGACGTCCAGCTGATGGGTGGCGCGGCCCTTCACCTGGGATACGTCGCCGAGATGAAGACCGGTGAGGGCAAGACCCTCGTCGGCACCCTCCCGGCGTATCTGAACGCCCTCTCCGGCGACGGCGTCCACCTCATCACGGTCAACGACTACCTGGCCGAGCGCGACTCCGAAATGATGGGCCGGGTCCACAATTTCCTGGGCCTGAAGGTCGGTTGCATCCTCGCCGACATGACCCCGGCGCAGCGCCGCGAGCAGTACGGCTGCGACATCACGTACGGCACCAACAACGAGTTCGGCTTCGACTACCTCCGCGACAACATGGCCTGGTCGCAGGACGAACTCGTCCAGCGGGGCCACAACTTCGCGATCGTCGACGAGGTCGACTCCATCCTCGTCGACGAGGCCCGTACGCCGCTGATCATCTCCGGTCCGGCCGACTCCGCCACCAAGTGGTACGGAGACTTCGCCAAGTTGGTGAGCCGCCTGAAGAAGGGCGAGGCGGCCAACCCGCAGCGCGGTATCGAGGAGACCGGCGACTACGACATCGACGAGAAGAAGCGCACCGTCGGTATCCACGAGTCCGGCGTCAGCAAGGTCGAGGACTGGCTGGGCATCGACAACCTCTACGAGTCGGTGAACACCCCGCTGGTCGGCTACCTCAACAACGCCATCAAGGCCAAGGAGCTGTTCAAGAACGACAAGGACTACGTCGTCATCGACGGCGAGGTCATGATCGTCGACGAGCACACCGGCCGTATCCTCGCGGGCCGCCGCTACAACGAGGGCATGCACCAGGCCATCGAGGCGAAGGAAGGGGTGGAGATCAAGGACGAGAACCAGACGCTCGCCACGATCACCCTCCAGAACTTCTTCCGCCTTTACGGCAAGCTCTCCGGCATGACCGGTACGGCGATGACCGAGGCCGCCGAGTTCCACCAGATCTACAAGCTCGGCGTCGTCCCGATCCCGACCAACCGCCCCATGCAGCGGATGGACCAGGCCGACCTGATCTACCGTACGGAGCCCGCGAAGTTCGACGCGGTGGTCGACGACATCGCCGAGAAGCACGCGAAGGGCCAGCCGATCCTGGTCGGCACGACGTCCGTCGAGAAGTCCGAGTACCTCTCGCAGCAGCTCAAGCAGCGCGGCGTCGTCCACGAGGTGCTGAACGCCAAGCACCACGAGCGGGAGGCGTCGATCGTCGCCCAGGCCGGCCGCAAGGGCGCTGTGACGGTCGCCACGAACATGGCCGGTCGTGGCACCGACATCAAGCTCGGCGGCAACCCGGACGACCTCGCCGAGGCCGAGCTGCGGCAGCGCGGGCTGGACCCGGTCGAGCACGTCGAGGAGTGGGCGGCCGCCCTGCCGGACGCGTTGGAGCGCGCCGAGGCGGCCGTGAAGGCGGAGTTCGAGGAGGTCAAGGAGCTGGGCGGGCTCTACGTCCTGGGCACCGAGCGGCACGAGTCGCGCCGGATCGACAATCAGCTGCGCGGCCGCTCCGGCCGTCAGGGCGACCCGGGCGAGTCGCGGTTCTACCTCTCCCTGGGCGACGACCTGATGCGGCTGTTCAAGGCCCAGATGGTCGAGCGCGTCATGGCCATGGCCAACGTCCCCGACGACGTCCCGATCGAGAACAAGATGGTCACCCGGGCCATCGCCTCCGCCCAGTCGCAGGTCGAGCAGCAGAACTTCGAGACGCGGAAGAACGTCCTGAAGTACGACGAGGTGCTCAACCGCCAGCGTGAGGTCATCTACGGCGAGCGCCGCCGCGTCCTGGAGGGCGAGGACCTCCAGGACCAGGTCAAGCACTTCATGGACGACACCATCGACGCCTACATCCAGGCGGAGACGGTCGAGGGCTTCGCGGAGGAGTGGGACCTGGACCGCCTGTGGGGTGCGTTCAAGCAGCTCTACCCGGTGAAGGTCACCGTCGAGGAGCTGGAGGACGAGGTCGGCGACCGCGCCGGGATCACCTCCGACTTCATCGCCGAGGCTGTCAAGGACGACATCGCCCAGCAGTACGCCGCCCGCGAGGAGCAGCTGGGCTCCGACATCATGCGGGAGCTGGAGCGCCGCGTGGTGCTGTCCGTCCTGGACCGCAAGTGGCGTGAGCACCTCTACGAGATGGACTACCTCCAGGAGGGCATCGGCCTGCGGGCGATGGCCCAGAAGGACCCGCTGATCGAGTACCAGCGCGAGGGCTTCGACATGTTCACCGCCATGATGGAGGGCATCAAGGAGGAGTCCGTCGGCTACCTGTTCAACCTGGAGGTCCAGGTGGAGCAGCAGGTCGAGGAGGTCCCGGTGGAGGAGGGCGCCGAGGCGCCGTCCCTGGAGAAGGAGGCCCCGGAGGCGGTTCCCGCAGGTGCGGGCCGTCCCGAGATCCATGCCAAGGGCCTGGAGGCGCCGCAGCGGCCGGACCGGCTGCACTTCTCGGCGCCGACGGTCGACGGTGAGGGCGGCGTGATCGAGGGCGACTTCGCCAGCGACGATGACGCCCCGGCCCGTTCGGAGTCGGACGGCCTGACCCGCGCGGAGCGCCGCAAGGCCCAGAAGGGCGGCCGGCGCCGCAAGAAGTGAAGTGAGCCGTGCGGGCGGGGCTCCGGGGATTTTCCTCGGGGCCCCGCCCGCATTCGTGCTCATCGGCCGCCTCCTGGATCAACCCGGCCCGGCCCCCGGCCCGTCGGGGCCGGGCCGATGTCCAAGGCGGCGCAGCGCCAGCGGGCGTCGGCGCCCAGCTCCAGCCGGAAGGCGAGGGCGCGCAGCCGCTCGCCGTCGGCGATCCGGGCGAACGCCTCGATGACGCCGTCGCACGGCCTGCTCAGCCCGCATTCCCGGATGGTCGGCACGTCGTGCGGCCGCGTCCCGGGGCCGGGCCGTCCCCGTAGCGGTGCGAGCGGCGCCAGTTCGATCAGCCGGTCGTACGCGGAGGGCAGCGCATGTCCGAGGAGGGCGTGTACGGGGAGCTCGCCGGCGAGCGTGAGCAGCAGCTGCCGGGCGAACCACTGATGGGGCCGGCGCTCCTGAGCGCGCCGCTGCGCGCCGGGCGACGGCAGCGCGGTGCCCCCGGCCGACCGCCTGCTGACCGCGGCCGCAGCGCTCACGGGGCGTCCCGGGAGGGTGCGCCCTGCGGCCGGGCCCGAGCCCGCGCGGCCGGACGGTCCCGAGCCCGGTCGGCCGGTGGGTGCCGAGCCCGCGCGGCCGGTCGGCCGGGATCCCGCGTGGCCCCTGGGACCGGTGCCCGGGCGGGATCCTCCGGCGCGGGCCGTCGGCCTGCGGCCCGCGGGGGAGCGAGGCGGGGCGCCGCCCGGGGTGGCGGCGACGGCCGGGGCCGGGGCGCCGGGCGGTGCGGGCGGTGCCGGGGTGCGGGTGTCCGCGTCGGTGCGCGGTGCCGGGGTCGCGGGAGCGTCCGCCGCACGGCGGGGGCGGGGGACGGTCGGTAAGCCGTCGGCGCGGGAGCCGGGCGGGGAGAGGCGCGGGGTGCGCTGTGGCGGTGGGGTGGTGTCGGTCGGGATGGTCGTGGTGCCGGTCATGCGGTCGCCCCCGTTCTGCCGGGCCCGGTCACTTACCGGGCAGTAGCTTCGGTGGGGCTCTTCTACCGACGGACCAGGGCACGGGCAACGCGCCGGTCGCCGCGGCGGGCCCGCCGGAAAGTTCACCGTTCCGGGTGGCGGAGGCGTGAACAAGCCTCGGGAAGCGGGTCCCGGCGGGCCGGAACGGCGTCGTCCGGGCCGTGGGGGCGCCCCTCGAAAGGGGACGCGCGCCCGTATGCTGGCTGGCGCCCTCCCGGGCGCCGGGTACCTCTCCGGGCTCGATGAAACAGCGTGAACTGAGTGAAAGCGGCCGTCATGCGCGTCTACGTTCCCCTGACCCTTCCCGGGCTCGCCGAAGCACACGGCAAGGGGGAGCTGGGCCCCGGCACGCTGGACGCGTACGCCGTCACCCCGGCGTTGCGGGAGTGGGTCTCCGACGACATCGAGGAGCTGGAGTACACGGCGCTGGGCCACGCCGCCCAGGCGTCGCTGCGCCTGCTCGCCGCCCGGCCGGGCGGCGCCCGGCGGCGGGTCGTGGTCGCGGTGGACGTACCGGATGCCGCGGTGGCGGCCGCGCCCGGCGGCGAGCAGGATTCCGCCGCGCTCGGCGCGGTGCGGGTGACCGGCCCGGTCCCGATGAAGAAGGCGGCCGCGGTCCATGTGGACGGGGTCGACGCGGAGGAGGCCGTCGCGGCCGCCGCGGACGCGCTCGCCGCCGCCGACGGGGGCGACGAGGCCGCGCTGCGGAGGGTCGACGGCGCGGAGGACCACGACCTGATGTGGTTCGGCGTACAGGAGATCCCGGGCCTGCTCGGCTGAGAGGACGGCCCACGTCATCGTGCCCGCCCGGTGCCGGGGGCGTTCGGGGGCCGCGCCCCGGGCGTGAGGCGTCGCGCCCGGCGTGTGCCTCCGGAGCCCGGGTCCGGCGCGGGGGTGTTGTCAGTGGGGCCGGGTACGGTTTTTCGTGTGCCCGGCGCAGGGCGGTGAGCGAAGAGGGGGCAGGCATGGGCGAGCACGCGACACACCTCGTGTGGGACTGGAACGGCACGCTGTTCCACGACATCGACGCCGTGATCGGGGCGACCAACGCGGCGTTCGCCGAGATCGGCCTGGAGCCGATCACCCTGGAGCGCTACCGCGAGCTGTACCGCGTGCCGGTGCCGCTGTTCTACGAGCACCTGATGGGGCGGATGCCGACGGACGCCGAGTGGCTGGTGATGGACGCGGCGTTCCACCGCCACTACAGCGACCGGCGGGGGCACTGCGGGCTGACCGACGGGGCGGACACGCTGCTGGCGGGGTGGCGCGCGGCCGGGGGCAGCCAGTCGATCCTGAGCATGTTCGGCCACGACGAGCTGATACCCCTGGTGCGGGGCTTCGGCATCGAGCCGCACTTCCTGCGGGTGGACGGCCGCAAGGGGCCCTCCGGCGGCGGCAAGAGCGAGGACATGGTGCGCCACCTCGCGGCGCTGGGGTCCGTGGACCCGGGCCGTACGGTCGTGATCGGGGACGCGGTGGACGACGCGGTGGCGGCCCGCCACGCGGGGGCGCGGGCCGTGCTCTACACGGGCGGTTCGCACAGCCGCGACCGGCTCCGCGCGGCGGGTGTCCCGATCGTCGACACCCTCGCCGAGGCGGTCGAGGTGGCCGGAAACCTGGCGGCCTGAGCCGAGGGCGGTGACGAGTGACGGGCGCCCGGCGAGGGCGAGGCCCGGCCCTCCGGCACCCACGCCCTCAGGCCCCCTGGGGCCGCCCGGGCGCGTCCCGCCGGGGACGCCCGGCCGCGTCCCGCCAGGGCCGCACCTGCCTTGCGGCGCCGCGAGCGGACCGCCTCCCGGACACCTGCCTGGCACAAAGCCGCCAGCAGCGCGCGTTGTCCAGAAGGTCTAAGTTCGGGGGCGAGATTTGGACGTATGAGGCCGATGACGGCACCGGAGCGAAGAGCGATAGCCTTGCAGCGTGATCAGCGCGATAACCCGCGGGGGCATCGAGGTCCCCGCCGTGCGCCCGGTACACGAATGTGACCGGGCGGTCGCTGGTCTCTGCGGCCACGAGCGCGTGACGACTCAATCAAAAGTCTTCGATTGCGCCCCGGCCCGCGCTCAGCGCGGCATAGCGTCGGCAGCGACAGGACACCCCGCGTCACCGCGGCGTTGTGCAGCATCCACGGAGTTCTTCCACGACGTCACGCAACGGCGCGCGACAGGAGCCAGAGGACATGCAGAACAAGCTGGATGAAGCCAAGACCGAGCTGCTCGAACGGGCGGCCCGGGTCGTTGAAAGCAGCCCGGCCGGGAGCAAGAAGCCGGTCAGAGGTCTCGACCAGGAGACCCTCACGGGTTATCTCCAGCGCTACTACCTGCACACCGCGGCCGAGGACCTCGCGGACCGTGACCCGGTGGACGTGTTCGGCGCCGCGATCTCGCACTTCCGCCTCGCCGAGAACCGCCCGCAGGGCACCGCCAACGTCCGCGTGCACACCCCGACCGTCGAGGAGAACGGCTGGACCTGCAGCCACTCCGTCGTCGAGGTCGTCACCGACGACATGCCCTTCCTCGTCGACTCGGTCACCAATGAGCTGTCCCGCCAGGGCCGCGGCATCCACCTGGTGATCCACCCGCAGGTCACCGTCCGCCGCGACGTCACCGGCAAGCTCCTGGAGGTCCTGGACTCCGGCGAGGCGAACGGCGTCGCCAAGCCCGCCGAGGCCGCCGCCAAGCCCGCGGCCAAGGGCAAGGGCCGGACCACCAAGGCCAAGGCCGCTGCGAAGGCCGACGCCAAGGCCGAGCTGCCGCACGACGCGGTCACCGAGTCGTGGATCCACGTCGAGATGGACCGCGAGACCGACCGCGAGGACCTCAAGCAGATCACCGCGGACCTGCTCCGGGTGCTCTCCGACGTCCGCGAGGCCGTCGAGGACTGGGAGAAGATGCGCGGCGCCGCGCTGCGGATGGCCGACGAGCTGCCGTCCGAGCCGACCGCCGACGACCTGCGCGACCAGGAGATCGAGGAGGCCCGCGAGCTGCTGCGCTGGCTCGCCGCCGACCACTTCACCTTCCTCGGCTACCGCGAGTACGAGCTGATCACCGCGCCCGGTGAGGGCGGCGCCGAGGAGGACGTGCTCTCCGCCGTCCCCGGCACCGGCCTCGGCATCCTGCGCGCCGACCCGGTGCACGCCGAGGACGACGGTCACCCCGTCTCGCCGTCGTTCAACCGGCTGCCCGCCGACGCCCGCGCCAAGGCCCGTGAGCACAAGCTGCTCATCCTCACCAAGGCCAACAGCCGCTCCACCGTCCACCGCCCGTCCTACCTCGACTACGTCGGCGTCAAGCGGTTCGACAAGGACGGCAACGTCATCGGCGAGCGCCGCTTCCTCGGCCTGTTCTCGTCGGCGGCGTACACCGAGTCGGTGCGCCGGGTGCCGGTGATCCGCCGCAAGGTCGCCGAGGTGCTGGAGGCCGCCGGGTTCTCGCCGAACAGCCACGACGGCCGTGACCTGCTGCAGATCCTGGAGACGTACCCGCGCGACGAGCTGTTCCAGACGCCCGTCGACCAGCTGCGCTCCATCGCCACCAGCGTCCTCTACCTCCAGGAGCGCCGCCGCCTGCGGCTCTACCTCCGTCAGGACGAGTACGGCCGCTACTACTCCGCGCTGGTCTACCTCCCGCGCGACCGCTACACCACCGGCGTCCGGCTGCGGCTGATCGACATCCTCAAGGAGGAGCTGGGCGGCACCAGCGTCGACTTCACCGCCTGGAACACCGAGTCGATCCTCTCCCGGCTGCACTTCGTCGTCCGCGTCGAGCCCGGTGCGACGCTGCCGGACCTGACCGACGCCGATGTGGACCGCATCGAGGCGCGCCTGGTGGAGGCCGCCCGCTCGTGGGCCGACGGCTTCGCCGAGGCGCTGACCGCCGAGGTCGGCGAGGAGCGCGCCGCCGAGCTGCTGCGCCGCTACGGCCACGCCTTCCCCGAGGGCTACAAGGCCGACAACTCCCCGCGCAGCGCCGTCGCCGACATCCAGCACCTGGAGAAGCTCTCCGCCGACGCCGGCAAGGACTTCGCGGTCAGCCTCTACCAGCCGGTCGGCGCCGCGCCCAACGAGCGCCGCTTCAAGATCTACCGCACCGGCGAACCGGTCTCGCTCTCCAAGGTGCTGCCGGGCCTGAACCGCCTGGGCGTCGAGGTCGTCGACGAGCGCCCGTACGAGCTGCCCTGCTCCGACTCCACGCTGGCCTGGGTCTACGACTTCGGCCTGCGGATGCCGGAGAAGGTCAACGGCGACGGTGCCCGCGAGCGGTTCCAGGACGCCTTCACCGCCGTGTGGACCGGCGCCGCCGAGAGCGACGGCTTCAACGAGCTGGTGCTCCGCGCCGGTCTCGACTGGCGTCAGGCGATGGTGCTGCGGGCCTACGCGAAGTACCTGCGGCAGGCCGGTTCGACCTTCAGCCAGACGTACATGGAGGACACGCTCGCCAACAACGTCCACACCACCCGGCTGCTGGTCTCGCTCTTCGAGGCGCGGCTGTCGCCGGAGCGGCAGAGCGCCGGTACGGAGCTGACCGACGGGCTGCTGGAGGAGCTGGACGGCGCGCTCGACCAGGTCGCCTCGCTGGACGAGGACCGCATCCTGCGCTCGTTCCTCACCGTCATCAAGGCGACGCTGCGCACCAACCACTACCAGCGTGACGACGAGGGCCGCCCGCACGCGTACCTGTCGATGAAGCTGGACCCGCAGGCCATCCCGGACCTCCCGGCGCCCCGCCCGGCGTTCGAGATCTGGGTGTACTCGCCGAAGGTCGAGGGCGTGCACCTGCGCTTCGGCAAGGTGGCGCGCGGCGGTCTGCGCTGGTCGGACCGGCGGGAGGACTTCCGTACGGAGATCCTCGGCCTGGTCAAGGCGCAGATGGTCAAGAACACCGTCATCGTGCCGGTCGGTTCCAAGGGCGGGTTCGTCGGCAAGCAGCTGCCGGACCCGGCGCAGGGCCGTGACGCGTGGCTGGCCGAGGGCGTCGCCAGCTACCGCACCTTCATCTCGGGTCTGCTCGACATCACCGACAACCTCGTCGGCGGCGAGGTCGTGCACCCGCAGAACGTCGTCCGCCACGACGGCGACGACACCTACCTCGTCGTCGCCGCCGACAAGGGCACCGCGACCTTCTCCGACATCGCCAACGAGGTCGCCGAGTCGTACGGCTACTGGCTGGGCGACGCCTTCGCCTCCGGCGGCAGCGCGGGCTACGACCACAAGGGCATGGGCATCACCGCCCGCGGCGCCTGGGAGTCGGTCAAGCGCCACTTCCGGGAGCTGGGCCACGACACCCAGACCCAGGACTTCACCGCCGTCGGCGTCGGCGACATGTCCGGTGACGTGTTCGGCAACGGCATGCTGCTCAGCGAGCACATCCGCCTGGTCGCCGCCTTCGACCACCGGCACATCTTCATCGACCCGAAGCCGGACGCGGCCACCTCGTACGCCGAGCGCCGCCGTCTGTTCGAGCTGCCGCGGTCCTCGTGGGCGGACTACAAGACCGAGCTGCTGTCGCAGGGCGGCGGCATCCACCCGCGGACGGCGAAGTCCATCCCGATCAACGCGCAGATCCGCGCGGCGCTCGGACTGGAAGCCGGTGTCAAGAAGATGACGCCCGCCGACCTGATGAAGGCCATCCTCAAGGCGCCGGTGGACCTGGTCTGGAACGGCGGCATCGGCACGTACGTCAAGTCGTCGGCCGAGTCGCACGCCGACGTCGGCGACAAGTCGAACGACGCGATCCGCGTCAACGGCGAGGACCTGCGGGCCAAGGTCGTCGGCGAGGGCGGCAACCTCGGTCTGACGCAGCTCGGCCGGATCGAGTTCGCCACCAAGGGCGGGAAGATCAACACCGACGCGATCGACAACAGCGCCGGTGTGGACACCTCCGACCACGAGGTGAACATCAAGATCCTGCTCAACGCCGTCGTCGCCAACGGCGACATGACGGTCAAGCAGCGCAACAAGCTGCTCGCCGCGATGACCGACGAGGTCGGCGCGCTGGTGCTGCGCAACAACTACGCGCAGAACACCGCGCTGGCGCTGGCCCAGGCGCAGTCCGGCAGCATGATCCACGCCCAGCAGCGCTTCCTGCGCCGCCTGGTGCGCGACGGTTACCTCGACCGGGCGCTGGAGTTCCTGCCCACCGACCGGCAGATCCGCGAGCGGCTGAGCACGGGCCGGGGCCTGACCCAGCCAGAGACCGCGGTTCTGCTCGCGTACACCAAGATCACGGTGGCCGACGCGCTGATCCGGACCGGGCTGCCGGACGACCCGTACCTCCAGCACCTGCTCAACGCGTACTTCCCGTCCGCCCTGCACGAGAAGTTCGCCGAGCAGATCGAGGGCCACGCGCTGCGCCGCGAGATCGTCACCACGGTGATGGTCAACGACACCGTCAACACCGGCGGTACGAGCTTCCTGCACCGGATGCGGGAGGAGACCGGCGCCTCGCTGGAAGAGGTGGTGCGGGCTCACACCGCCGCCCGGGCGATCTTCCGGCTCAACCAGGTGTGGGACGACGTCGAGGCGCTGGACAACCGCGTCCCGGCCGCCGTCCAGACCCGGATCCGGCTGCACAGCCGGCGGCTCGTCGAGCGCGGCACCCGCTGGCTGCTCAACAACCGCCCGCAGCCACTGGAGCTCTCCGAGACCATCGGTTTCTTCCGCGATCGGGTCGCCGAGGTCTGGGAGCAGCTGCCGAAGCTGCTCCAGGGCGGCGCCCGTGAGTGGTACGAGGCGAACCTCGCGGAGCTGACGGAGGCGGGCGTCCCGGAGGCGCTGGCCGTCCAGGTGTCCGGCTTCTCGTCGGTCTTCCCGGCGCTGGACATCGTGGCCGTCGCCGACCGCACCGGCAAGGAGCCGCTGGCCGTCGCCGACGTCTACTACGACCTGGGTGACCGGCTGCGGATCAACCAGCTCCTGGACCGCATCCTGGATCTGCCACGCGATGACCGCTGGCAGTCGATGGCGCGTGCGTCGATCCGTGAGGACCTGTTCGCCGCGCACGCCGCGCTCACCTCGGACGTGCTGGGGGAGGGCGACACCTCCGCCACGCCGGAGCAGCGGTTCTCGGCGTGGGAGGCGAACAACGCCGCGATCCTGGGCCGCGCCCGCGCGACCCTGGAGGAGATCCACGGTTCGGAGGGCTTCGACCTGGCGAACCTCTCGGTCGCGATGCGGACGATGCGCACCCTGATGCGGACGCACAGCTGACACCCGGCTGACGCGGCGGGGCCCCGCCCCGCGCGCACGGCGACGGCGCGGGGGCCGGGGGGGTCAGCCGGCCCCGGGCGCGCGCCCGAGATTCGCGTACACGCTCACGCTGAGCCGCTATGGGTTGCACGCACTAAGTGTATCTGGGGGCG
>NZ_JBHYGX010000033.1:0-42930 GCF_042739975.1 Streptomyces sp. NPDC059080 | reverse complement strand
TCTGTGCCGCACCCCCCGCTCCCCCGGGGGGCGCGGGGGGGCCCCCCCCCCCGCCGCCCGGGCGCCGCCCGGGCCCCCCCCCGCCCGGGCCCCCTCGCCCGTATAGGCCGTATCCCGTATCTCGTATCCCGTATCTCGTATCCCGTATCTCGTATAAGGGGCGCGCTACTTGTGCGCCTCGTACGCCGAGACGACCTCCTCCGTCGGGCCGTCCATGACGAGTTCGCCCTTCTCCAGCCACAGGACGCGGTCGCAGGTGTCGCGGATCGACTTGTTGTTGTGGCTGACGAGGAAGACGGTGCCGGCCTCCTCGCGCAGTTCGCGGATGCGGGCCTCGGAGCGCTTCTGGAAGGCGCGGTCGCCGGTGGCCAGCGCCTCGTCGATCATCAGTACGTCGTGGTTCTTGGCAGCGGCGATGGAGAACCGCAGCCGGGCGGCCATGCCGGAGGAGTAGGTGCGCATCGGCAGGGAGATGAAGTCGCCCTTCTCGTTGATGCCGGAGAAGTCGACGATGCCCTGGTAGCGGGCGCGGACCTCCTCGCGGCTCATGCCCATGGCGAGGCCGCCGAGGATGACGTTCTTCTCGCCGGTCAGGTCGTTCATCATCGCCGCGTTGACGCCGAGCAGCGAGGGCTGGCCGTCGGTGTAGACGCGTCCGGAGGCGGGCGGCAGCAGCCCGGCGATGGCCCGCAGCAGCGTCGACTTTCCGGAGCCGTTGGAGCCGATGAGGCCGATCGCCTCGCCCTTGTGGGCGACGAAGGTGACGCCGCGCACGGCGTGCACCTCGCGGGTCCCGGCGGTGGTGGTGCGGCGGACGATCCGGCGCAGCGCGGAGACGGCGTTGCCGCGGCCGCTGCCCGCGCCGTGGACCTTGTAGACGATGTGGACGTTGTCGGCGATGACGGTCGGGACGCGGCCCTCGGGCCCGGCGGCGGGCGCGGGGGCGGGGGCGCCGGGGGCCGGTGTGGTGGCGGGCCGCCCGGAGGCGTCGCCCGTGCCGGTGGTTGCGTCGGGGAACGTGGTGAGGTCAGCCACGGCCGTACTCCTCCTCCGCCTTCCAGAAGAAGACATAGCCGACGGCGCCGGAGAGCAGCGCCCAGCCCAGGGCCATCGGCCAGACGTGGGCGGGCAGCGCGGAGGCGCGGACGGAATCGATCAGGGCGTACCGCATCAGGTCGATGTAGATCAGTGCGGGGTTGGCGTTCAGGGCCGCCCCGACGAGCGCCGGGGCGTGCTGGGTGAAGACCGAGAGGTTGTAGAAGACGCCCGAGACGTACATCCAGGTGCGCAGGATGAACGGCATGAGCTGGGCGGTGTCGGTGGTGCGGGCGCCGACCCGCGCCATGATCATCGCCAGTCCGGTGTTGAAGACGGACTGGAGCAGCAGCGCGGGGACCATCAGCAGCCAGTGCCAGGTCAGCGGCACACCGCAGAGCAGCACGATGGCGGCGAGCACCCCCATCGAGAAGATCAGCTGCTGGAGCTGGATCAGGGTGTACGCGATCGGCAGACAGGCGCGCGGGAAGTGCAGCGCGCGGACCAGCCCGAGGCTGCCGGAGACCGCCCGCGTACCGGCCAGCACGGTGGACTGGGTGAAGGTGAAGACGAAGATGCCGGTGCACAGGAACGGGATGAAGTCGGGGATCCCGCGGTCGGTGTGGAGCAGCATGCCGAAGATCAAGTAGTAGACCCCGGCGTTGAACAGCGGCGTCATCACCTGCCAGAGCTGGCCCAGGCGCGCGGTGGTGTAGAGCGCGGTGAGCCGGGCGGTGGCGAAGGTGCCGATGAAGTGGCGCCGGGCCCAGAGCCTGCGGGTGTACTCCGGCAGGGCCGGGCGGGCGCCGCTGAGCGTCAGTCCGTGGCGGGCGGCCAGATCGTGCAGCTGCGGATCGGGCGCGGCGCCGGGGCCGGGGAGCCGGGCGGGGTCCGGTCCGGCCGGTGCGGGGGGAACGAGGGTCTGGGGCATGGGGCCGCTTTCGTACGGGGCCCACGGGCGCGGAGCGGGTCCGGTGCGCGCCGAGGGGCGACGGGGTCCGGCGCACGGGGTGCGCGGGCGGACGGCGGGGAGGGTCGGGTGGTTCGGGAAGTCCGGGAGGTCCGGGTGGTTCGGGAGGTCCGGAGCCGGAGGCGCCGGTTGCCGGTGGCGTACGCGGTCCGCGGACGACGGGCGGCAAACGGCGGCGCCTACGTCGGAACGGGACCGTTTCGTCGTGACGTCGGAGCGAGACTAGGACGAGGCGACGTCGAGACGCAACCGTAGCGTCGTGACGCTATGCTCAAGCCATGGCAAAGAACGGCAGCGACCACGCGTCCGCGACGGCACGCCGGGCCCCGGCCGGGGCGGCCGTGCTACGGGAGGACAAGACCGCCGCGATCCGGGCCGCGGTCTTCGCGGAGCTGGCCGCGGTGGGGTTCGCCCGGATGTCCATCGAGGGCATCGCGCGGCGGGCCGGGGTCGGCAAGACGGCCGTCTACCGGCGGTGGCGCTCCAAGCTCCATCTGGTGCTGGACGTGGTCTCGGCGCTGGCCGCCGAGGGGCTGCCGACGCCCGACACGGGCACGCTCCGCGGCGATGTGCGGATGCTGCTGGAGGTGGCCGCGCGGGCGCTGCGCCACCCGATGGCCTCGCAGATCATCCCGGACCTGCTGGCCGAGGCGGCCCGCAGCCCGGAGCTGGCGGACGCGCTGAAGGCCGCGCTCCACGACAGCCAGGAGGGCATGGCGGCGGCGATGGTGGCCCGCGCGGTCGAGCGCGGCGAACTGCCCGCGGACGCCGACGGACGGCTGGCGCTGGACCTGATGACGGGGCCGCTGTACTGGCGGTTGGTGGTCGCCCGCGACGAGTTGCCGGACGGCTATCTGGACGAGCTGGCGGCTGCGGTGACGGGGGCGTTGGGCGGAGGGAGGTAGGGGCGCCGCCTCCCCTGCCTCCCTCGGCGAAAGCTCAGCCGGACCTCCCCCGGCGAAAGCTCAGCCGGCCAACTCCACATCCGCAGCCGAGACCTCAGCCGTCGGCACGCTGACCGCCCCCGGCGCCGCGGCGACCGCCGCCCGCGGCGAAGGCGCCACCGTGCGCTCGGCGAGCGGCAGCGCCGCGGGCGTCGGGCCCTGGCCCAGGAAGAGCGCGCGTACCACGCGTTCCGCCGCGTGCTCGTCGTCCCACTGGCAGAAGCGGGCGCGGAAGGCGGCGCGCAGCGCGGTGGCCTCGGCGCCGTCCCAGCGGCCGCTGCGGAACGCGTCGATCAGCTCGTCCTCGTTCGTGGCGATGACGCCCGGCGTCTCGCCCGGCTCGCCGGACAGCAGGTCGAAGGTGACGCCGCGGGAGCGGACGTAGACGTCCCAGTCGTCGGCGTAGGTGAGGATCGGCCGGTCGAGGTTGGCGTAGTCGAACATGATCGACGAGTAGTCCGTGATCAGCGCGTCGGCGGCCAGGCACAGGTCCTCGACGACCGGGTACGTGGAGACGTCGATCAGCGCGCCGCGCTCCTGGAGTTCCGCGAGCCGGGGGTCCGCGCCGTAGAAGTAGTGGGTGCGCACCAGTAGGACGACGTCCTCGCCCAGCTCGCGGGTGACGCGCTCCAGGTCCATCCGCGGCACGTAACCGGCCTGGTAGTCGCGGATCGTCGGCGCGTAGAGCACCGCGGTGCGGCCGGGGGCGATGCCCAGGCGGTCACGGATCGCGAGGACGTCCTCGGCGGTGGCGCGGTAGTAGACGTCGTTGCGCGGGTAGCCGGCGTCGAGCGAGCGGAAGGCGCACGGGTAGACCCGCTCCCACTGCTCGGCGGAGTGCTGGTTGGAGGTAAGGGAGAGGTCCCAGCGGTCGGCGCGCTCCAGGAGCTTGCGCATGCTCATGCCCTTGGCGGCGGCCGGGTACTTCTGCTGGTCGATGCCCATCCGCTTCAGCGGCGTGCCGTGGTGGGTCTGGAGATGCACCTGCTCGGGGCGCTTGACGATCTCCCCGGCGAAGTTGACGTTGTTGATCAGGTACTTGGCGCGGGCTATCACCTCCCAGTAGCGCGGGGAGTTCGCCACGACGAAATCCACCCCGGCGGGGACGGTGTCCTCCGCGCCCTTACGGATCACCCAGACGCCGTGCACGTGCGGCGCCAGTTCCTTCGCCTTCTCGTAGACGGCGAGCGGGTTGCAGGCGGGGGTGCGGTTCCAGTACGCGGAGTAGACCGCGAGGTTCTCGTCCACCGGGCGGCGCAGCTGGAGCTGGTAGAAGCGCTGGTACGCCTGCTTGCCCAGGGTGCGGCGGGTCCTGCGCAGCCGGTCGCGCCCCGAGATGCGGGCGCCGTTGACGAGCTTCAGCGCCTGGAAGGCGGGGTACGAGCCGCGCCGCAGCGCCTGGTACTTCGCGCCGTCGAGGCCGGGCGGCACCACGAAACCGGCGGGTTCCAGATACCGGTACATCGCGGCGGCGCGGTGGAAGAACTCCGGGCGGTCGGCCGGGGTGACGCGGTTCTCGCGGGCGAAGGTGAAGAGGAAGTGGCTCACCATCCGCTCGAACATCAGCGGGCGGACGCGGTCGAGGTCCGGGCGGGTGCCGAGGAAGGCGAAGAGGCGGCGGTACTGCTCGAAGATGGTGAAGTGGGCGCGGCCCGGCGTCTTCATGGAGTTGCCCTGGCGGCGCTGGCGGTACTCCACACAGACCTGGTCCAGGCAGGCGACGGTCCCGGCGGTCAGCATCGTCGTGTACACCATGAGCGCGTCCTCGTAGACGCCGTCGGTGAAGGCGAAGCCGTTGCCGGTGAAGAAGTCGCGGCGGAAGGCGCGGTTCCAGACGACTGCGAAGAGGTTGAGGGACTCCAGGCGGTCGGCCGGGCGGAAGGTCTCGGTGCCCGCCTGCGCCAGCAGCTCACCGCTGGCGCTCGGCTGGACCTTGTCCCACCAGTACGTACGGACGTGGTCGAAGAGCAGGATCTCCGGGTCCGAGGTCTCCGCGAGGCGGTCGGCCATCGCCCGGAACGCGCCGGGCGTGAAGGTGTCGTCGCTGTCGAGGAAGAGCAGATAGTCGCCGCGGGCCCGCTCCACACCGGTGTTGCGCGCCTGGCCGATGCCGCCGTTCTCCGCGCGGTGCACGGCCGTCACCCGCGCGTCGCGGGCCGCGTACTCGTCCAGGATCGCGCCGCAGCCGTCGGGCGAGCGGTCGTCGACCGCGATCACCTCGAAGTCGGCGAAATCCTGCGACAGCACCGAATCCAGACACTCCCGCAGGTAACCCTGCACCTTGTACACGGGCACGATGACGCTGAAGCGGGGTGCGGAACCGATGGCTTCCTCGGACATGCAGCTACTCCTTGTGACGGGCCGAGCACGGAAAGCGGGAAATGTCTCTGCGGAAGGCATTTCGACGCCAGTTGTATGACTGGAGTTCACCGGAAAGGGTTGCTGTCCGTTACCGTTCTGTGGCTCTTATTGCATATGGGGTGAAGAGCGGGCATGTCGGCAGTTTCGCGGAACCGCCGTACGTAGTCGTCGAACGCCGTCGGTGTGCGCGTACGGGCGCCCGCGCGCGTGGGCCACCTCACGGCGGGCGGCGGAACCGGACCGGTGCGGCGCACCTCTACACAGAAGAGGTGCCGGGGCGCCCGGGGCGCGGAGAGATCCGCCCATCGGGGACGCCGCCGTCGGGTGATCCGCCCGTGGTCATGCCACGGACGGGTGGTCCGGCGCACGAATAACCGCAGGAATTACTGCCGTCGCCCGTCCCGTGTGCCACGGCGTGAGCGGCCCGGCGCGGTAGTTTTGATGGCTCGTACGGCAAAGGAAACAGAGGATAGGGGTGCCCGTGCCTGACGTCTCCGTAGTCGTGATCGTCTACAACGACGCAGAACGACTGCCGACCGCCGTCCAGTCCGCCGTGGACCAGACGTTGCACGGTGTCGAAGTGGTCATCGTCGACGACTGCAGCACGGACAGATCGTTCGCCGTCGCGCAGGAACTGGCGGCCGCCCACCCCGGCAAGGTCCGTGCGCTCCAGCTGCCGGAGAACAGCGGCGGCTGCGGCGCCCCGCGCAACCACGGCGTCGCGCACGCCCGCGGCACGTACGTGATGTTCCTCGACAGCGACGACGTCCTGGAGCCCCACGCCTGCCGCAACATGCTCGACGCCGCCGAGCGCACCGGCGCCGACCTGGTCTCCGGAATGTGCGTGCGGGTCCACGCCGACACCCGCACCAAGAAGACCGTCGAGTGGTACCCGTGGCTCTACGCCCGGACCCGCACCCTCGAATCGATCTCCGAACTCCCCGATCTGCTGGTCTTCGACACCCTGTCGACCAACAAGTGCTACCGCCGCGCATTCCTCCGCGAAGCCGGACTGGAATTCCCCGTCGGCATCCACTACGAGGATCTGCTCTTCTCCGCGCAGGCATACGTCGCCGCCCGCTGCATCACGCTGATCCCCAATCACGTCTACTTCTGGAACGTCTTCGAGAAGGCGGCCACGAAGTCGATCAGCAACCGGCGCCATGAAATCGCCAACTTCGCGCACCGCATGGAAATCCACCGGCGCGTCGACGAACTCCTCGCCGAACAGGGCCTGGACGACCTGAAGTTCCACAAGGACGTCAAATTCCTCAAGCACGATCTCGTGCTGCACCTGCGGGATCTGCCGCTGCTCGACGAGGGCTACCGCCGCGAATTCGCCGAGATGGCCAACGGCTACCTCGCCGGGATCGCCCCCGAGGCGTACGAGCGCGTCCAGCCGATACAGGCCATCTGCGCCTACCTCCTCGGCAAGGAGGACTGGACGGCGCTGATGCCCGCCGTCGACACCCTCATCAACCGCGACAAGCTCTCCACCCCGCTCACCGAGCGTGACGGCCGTGTCTACTGGACCGACCGCCACCTCGACGACCCCGAGGGCCGCCGCGTCCTCGACGTCACCGACGCCGGGTACCACACCCGCCCGCTCGGCAAGCTCTTCCTCCGCAACCAGCTCACCGGCTACACCGACGACGGCCGCGGCACCGTCGAGCTGTCCGGCTCCGTCGTCAACCCGCTCGGGGCGCTGACCCCCGCCACCCCGCTGCGCGGCCGCATCGAGCTGAAGGCCCGCCGCCGCAGCCTGCAGACCTTCTCCTTCCCGCTGCGCACCCTGCGGCTCGACGGCGACCAGGTCGTCTGGGACGCCGAGCTGGACCTCGCCCGCAGGCTGCGCCCGCTCGGCGTGATCGACGCGGTCTGGGACGTCCGGCTGATCCTGGACGCCGACGGCGAGATCACCCGCACCCGGCTGACCGTCGGCGGCGTCGACCTCGACGCGGCGCACGCGCTGCGCGTCCGGCCCCGGCTGACCCGCCTCGTCTCCGACCGCGTCGAGCCCGCCCCCTCCAAGCGCGGCCACCTCACCTTCGTGCTGCGCGCCGAGAGCCGCGCCACCCGCTCCACCCAGAAGCTGCTGGGCGAGGCGCTGCGCAGCCCCGCCGCGGCCCTCGCCAAGACCGGTATCCGCAAGGCCCGCAAGGCCAAGCGGGAGCTCAGCTCGGGCGAGACCAAACTCCGCGTCTACCACGAGGTGTTCAGCAAGCTCCCGCTCCGCAAGGGCCTCGTCGTCTTCGAGAGCCACCTCGGCAAGCAGTACAGCGACAGCCCCCGCGCGATCTACGAGGAGATGCGCCGCCAGGGCGTCGAGTGCGAGGCGGTGTGGAGCTACGCGGGGAAGAAGCCCGACGGCTTCCCCGAGGACGCCACCCTCGTCAAGCGCTGGAGCTGGCCGTATCTGCGGGCCCTGGCCCAGGCGGAGTTCTGGATCGACAACCAGGGCTACCCGCTCAAGCTCACCAAGCGCCCCGAGACCACCTACGTCCAGACCTGGCACGGCTCGGCGCTCAAGCGGATGGGCTTCGACGAGCCCCGGCTGCGGCTCCAGCCGCGCGCCGCGAAGGACGAGTACCAGCAGGCCCTCGACCGCTTCGACCACTTCCTGATCCGCTCCGAACACGACGAGCGCACCCTCGCCCGCGCCTTCCGGCTCCGCCCCGAGGTGCTGCTGCGCACCGGCTACCCGCGCAACGACGCGCTGGTCGCCGCCCGCCGCGCCGAGGAGGCGTCCGGCACCCGCACCCGCGGTCCGCTCGCCGCCGCGCTGGGCATCCCCGCCGACAAGACGGTCCTGCTCTACGCCCCGACCTTCCGCGCCACCCCGAACGGCCAGGTCAAGGGCTTTGAACTCCCCTTCGACGTCGACGAGTTCGCGGCCCGCTTCGGCGACCGCTACGTCCTGCTGATCCGGTCGCACTACCTCAACCACGTGGTGCTGCCGCCGTCCGTGCGCGGCACCGTCATCGACGTCACCGGCCACCACGACATCACCCCGCTGATGGAGCTGGCCGACGGCCTCATCACCGACTACTCCTCGGTGATGTTCGACTACGCCCTCCTCGACCGGCCGATGGTCTTCTACGCCCACGACTACGACGAGTACGCGAACGAGGCCCGCGGCACCTACTTCGACCTCAAGGCCACCGCACCCGGCCCGTTCGCCAAGACCGAGGACGAACTCTTCGACGCCCTCGACCGCCTCAAGTCCGCGGACGCCGAACACCGCGAGGCCCGGCAGCGGTTCACCGCCACCTACGGCGAGTACGACCGGGGGGACGCGGCCCGCCGCGTCGTCGACCGGTTCTTCGGCACCGCGGAGCGCGAAGGAGACGCCAAGTGACCGGCCGCGACATCTACTTCGTCTGCAACAACACCGACGAGATGGGCGGGGTGACCACCTGGACCCACCAGATGGCCCGCCTCTTCGCGGAGCGCGGCCACCGGCCGCACATCATCGGCATCGTCCCGGCAGCCCCGGAACTCCGCGCCGACCTCGGCGAGCTGCCCTACCCCACCGAAACCCTCTACACCGAGCACCCGCCGAAGACCGGCCCGGCGCGCGGCCTCAAGGGCCGCCTCAACCTCGCCGAGCGGCGCCGCCGCGCCATGAAGGAGGCCGGGATGCGGGAGGCGGCCGACCGGCTCTCCGCCCGCTTCGCCACCGCCCGCCCCGGCGGCATCGTCATCTGCACCCAGGTGTGGGCCATGGAGTGGGTGACGCTCGCCGACACCGCCGGGATGCCGGTGATCGGCATGAGCCACGAGTCGTTCACCGCCTGCCGCGCCTCCTCCCGCTTCGGCCGCGTCCAGCGGTACTACGCCGACGTCGACCGGCTGCTGGCCCTCACCCGTGAGGACGCCGACCTGTGGATCCGGGCCGGAATGGACAACGCCGACTTCATGCCGAATCCGCTGCCCGTCATGCCGGACGTCCCCTCGGCCCGTACGGAGAAGGTCGTCGCCAGCATCGGGCGGCTCTCCGACGAGAAGGGCGTCGACCTGCTGCTCGACACCTGGGCCCTGGTCGCGCCCCGCCACCCGGACTGGCTGCTGCGCATCTACGGCTCCGGCGAGGACGAGGAGCTGCTGCTCAAGCAGCGGGAGGCGCTGGGCCTGGAGCGGTCGGTGGAGTTCATGGGCCGCACCGACGATGTGCCGGAGGCGCTGCGCGGCGCCGCGGTCTTCGCCCAGTCGTCGCGCGCCGAGGGCTTCCCGCTGTCGCTGATGGAGGCGATGGCCGCCGCGGTGCCGTGCGTGGCGTTCGACTGCGCGCCCGGCGTCCACGAGATCGTCGGCGACGGCGAGGACGGTCTGCTGGCCCAGCCCGGCAACATCAACGAACTCGCCGCCCACCTGGAGACCCTGCTGACCGACCAGGAGCTGCGCGACCGGCTCGGCACCGCCGCCCGGGAGAACGTCCAGCGCTACTCCACCGACCGCATCACCCGCCGCTGGGAAGATCTCTTCGCCTTCCTGGAGCGCTGAGCGGGCCCGTACGACGAGGCGCCCCACACCGGTTCGTTCCGGTGCGGGGCGCCTCGTACGTGGAGCGTCGGTCAGCGCGCCTCGGGGTGGTGGTGCTGCCACCCCGCCCACGCCGACGTGATCATGTCGCGGACGTCGTGGTGCGCCTTCCAGCCCAGCTCGGCGGCGATCCGGTCGGCGGCGGCGACCACCCGCGCCGGGTCGCCGGGCCGCCGCGGCGTCACCTCGGCGGTGACCCCGGAGTGCCCGGTCAGCTCCGTGAGCAGATCGACCATCTCGCGCACCGACACGCCCTCACCGCGGCCGATGTTGAACGTCAGGTCCCGCACCGGGCCGCGCTCGGCGAGCTTCTGCGCGGCCACGACATGCGCGTCGGCGAGGTCCGCGACATGGATGTAGTCGCGGATGCAGGTGCCGTCCGGGGTGTCGTAGTCGTCGCCGAAGATCCGCGGCGCGGCGCCCTCGGTGAGCTTCTCGAACACCATCGGCACGATGTTGAAGACCCCGGTGTCGGCCAGCTCCGGGGTGGCCGCGCCCGCGACGTTGAAGTACCGCAGGCACGCCGTGCTGATGCCGTGCGCCTTGCCTGCCGCGCGGACCATCCACTCCCCGACGAGCTTCGTCTCGCCGTACGGGTTGATCGGCACGCACGGCGTGTCCTCGGTGACGAGGTCGACGTCCGGCATGCCGTACACCGCGGCGGACGAGGAGAACACCAGACGGCCCACGCCCCCGGCGGCCATCGCCTCCAGCAGCGTCTGCAGACCGTGGACGTTCTCGCGGTAGTAGTGCAGCGGCATCTCCACCGACTCGGCGACCTGCTTCTTCGCCGCCAGATGCACCACATCCGTTACGCCGTGCTCGGCGATGGTGCGGTCCAGCAGTGCCCGGTCCAGGGTCGAGCCGACGATCAGCGGCACGTCCTCGGGGAGCCGGGCGGGGACCCCCGTCGTCAGGTCGTCCAGCACGACCACGCGAGGCCGCCCGGCGGATCCCCCGGCCTGCCGCAGGGCCCGTACGACGTGGGCGCCGATGTATCCGGCACCGCCCGTGATCAAGTAAGTCATGGCGCCAATCCTAGAGAGGGAAGGGGAAAGATCGGGGGAGCTCAGCGGCGCAGCCGGGCCGCCGCGATCCGCCACACGCTGCGCACCCCGGCCGCGACCCGCAGCGCCAGCGCCCCGCCGGTCGTCGCGTACGGCTGCACCAGCAGCACGGCGTGGCGGCGGCTGGGCAGCACCCGGCGGCGCAGCCCCGGGCCGCTCGCGCGGAGCGAGGCGCGGAAGCCGGAGCCGTCGGCGCAGTGCACCTGCGCCCTCACGTCCCAGGCCACCGGCCCGGTGTCGGCGACCGGCGCGCGGTCGGCGAGCGCCGTCAGATCCAGGGCCACCTCGGCGGTCCAGGTCTCCTCCGGGCCGGGCGCCAGCGTGGCGGTCTGCACCGGGCCACGCCGGTCGTCGGCCCGGCGCCGCCACTCCACGTCGACGGAGACCGGTCCGGCCGCGGCCAGCCGCCCGTACATCTCGTGCACCCGCAGCCGCAGCACGCCACGGCGGCCGATGACCGGCTCCGCGTCGATCGTCACCGGCAGCCGGTGGGTGGGCTTGGAGTCGAGCGCGTCCAGCTCGACCTGCTCCAGCTCCGGCGACCACACCGGGCGCCCGGCACCGTCCCGGGCGTACGGCGGCAGCAGCCGGCCGGGACGCGCCGCCAGCTGCGTCAGCCGGTCCAGGTCCGCCGGGGGCTCCGGCGTCGCCAGGACGACCCGGGCCAGCCAGCGGGCGGGCGCCCGCGCCGCCAGCAGCTCGGCCTCGTCGAAACCGTCCAGGTAGGCGCGGGTCAGCCGCCACCACTCCGCGCGGTAGGCGGCGTCCCGGGTGTGCAGCTCGCGGACGTACATCCGCAGGTCGTGGTCGAGGAACTTGGTCCGCGCGGCCCGCGCCAGCTCCTCGCGCCCGGCGTCGCGGAGGATCGCCACGCTGTCGCGGTGCGCGTCGATGCGGGCCTGCCAGTTGGTGACGGCCTTGCGGTCCAGGGAGATCGACTGGCGGGTGGCGGTGCGGCGGACATGCCAGATGTAGACGCTGTCGGGGATCGTCACCAGCCGCGGCGCGACCGCCAGGACCCGCGCGGTGAAGACGAAGTCCTCGTACGTGAAGTGGCCCTCGGGGAAGACGATGGCGTGCTCGGCGAGGAACGCCCGGTCGTAGAGCTTGTTGACGCACAGGGTGTCGCGCACCAGCTGGGGGCTGGCGCCCGGCGCGGTGTGCACGGCGCGGTCGCGGTAGAGCGCCGGTTGCCAGGGCACATCGCGGCGGGCCGGGAGCTCCCGGCGGACGCAGGCGCCGGACGCCACCGGCGCGTCCTCGGCGAGCGCGGCGCGCAGCAGCGCCGGGCCGGCGCCCGGCGGCAGCACGTCGTCGCTGTCCAGGAACATCACGAAGCGGCCGGTGGCGGCGCGCAGCCCGTCGTTGCGGGGGGTGCCGCAGCCGCCGCTGTTCTCGGCGCGGTGCAGCACCCGCAGCCGCGGATGCTCCCGGGCCAGGGCGTCCAGGGCGGCGCCGGTGCCGTCGGTGGAGGCGTCGTCCACCGCGATCACCTCGACGGCGGCGCCGGCCGTCTCCTGGGCCAGCGCGGAGCGTACGGCCTGGTCGACATGGGCGACATCGTTGAAGGCGATGACGACGATGCTGATCTGCGCTGCCGGAGTGAGGGTGGGCCCCGGCGATGGCTCAAGGGCTTCTTTCACAGTCACTACATCTACATTCCGTGTCGACGGCATCTCTGTGTGCGAGCGGGCTCCGGTCCTCTGTCTCTGCTTCAGAGGGGGAATCCCGCCGCGTGGTTGCGCCCGCCGCCGTGGTTTTCCGTGTCATTGCCGTCCGTTAACGGGTGGGACATCCGGTGTTGGCGGGCGCTTGGCGCGGGCGGAGCGCCCGTATCGAGGTAACGACGAGCCCCGCCGTCCGATGCCGGTACCCGCCAAACCTTCATCGGCCCGACCATCGCCGGACACCTCCGCTCACGGCAGCACCAGGTCCGCGGCGCGTGCCGCGGCCGCCCCGTCGTCGCGGTGGCAGAACGCCTCCCGGAACCGCCCGTACGCCCCGGCGCCCGCCCGCGCGATCGCGTCCAGATCGCCCAGCGCGTCGATCAGCTCACCGGTGGAGCCGAGCTGCGGTCCGGGCGCCACCGCCTCGAAGTCGACGGTGAACCCGCGCAGCGTGTCGCGGTAGTACGGCAGGTCGGGGGTGAGGAACAGCATCGGGCGGCCGGTGTTCGCGAAGTCGGCGGCGAGCGACGAGTAGTCGGTGACCAGCACATCCGCGACGAGCAGCAGATCGGTGGCGTCCGGGTACGCGGTGACGTCGACGGCGAAGGGCGCGTGGCGGGCCGGGAGCCGGTCGGCGACCATCGGATGCCCGTGGACCAGCAGCGCGTGGTCGTCGCCGAGCGCCCGCCGGGCCGCATCCAGGTCCAGCGGCAGATGCAGCCGGTGGTGGTGGCGGTCGTACGCGAGGTGGCCGCGGACGGTCGGGGCGTACAGGACGACCCTGCGGCCGTCGTCGACGCCGAGCCGGGCGCGGACCGCCGCGGCGCGCTCCGCGCGGTCCGGCGCGAAGAACGCGTCGGTGCGCGGCAGCCCGCTCTCCAGCGGCTCCCCGGGGAAGCCGAGCGCCTCCCGCAGGACGGGCGTGCTGTGCGCGTTGGGCGACAGCAGCACGCTCCACTGGCGGGCCGCCCCCGGGTCCGACGGCACGTGGGAGCCCGACGGCTCCGCGCCGATCCGCTTGAGCGGTGTGCCGTGCCAGGTCTGGACGACGAGCTGGCCCTGACGGCGGCGGAAGAAGCCCGGCAGCTGGGTGTTGGCGACCACCCAGCGGCTGTGCGCCAGCGCGCCGTGCCACTCGGCGCTGCCCACGACGACGGCGCGCGCGGTGTCCGGCACGGCGGTCTGCCCGTCGCGTACCGCCCACAGGTGCTCCGCGCCGATGCCCCGGCGGACCAGCTCCTCGTGGACGGCGCGCGGCGAGTCGCCGTAGGCGCGGCCGCCGAAGCTGCTGTAGAGGATCGCGTCGCGCAGCGGGCGGCCGCGGTGCAGCGGGTAGTGCGTCTCGCGCAGCACCCGCCGCCGGTACGGTCCCCGGTCGGTGACCGGCAGCGTCGCCCCGGTGGCGAGGAACACCTCGTCGTGGTCGCGCCGGTCGAGGGTGAACGGCTTGCCGCGGACCGCGCGGGAGGCGGGCAGCCCGTCGAGGACGGACGGTGCGAACCGGACCGGCACGTCCGGGGTGGCGCCGCCCACCGCCCGCAGCCGCAGCGCCCAGTGCCCGGCGGGCAACGGCAGCGGCCCCCCGGGGGAGGGCAGCGCGGCCAGCGGCAGCGCGCAGTGGAAACGCTCCCCGTCGTGCGTGACGGGGAAGGCCCACTCGGCGGCGTGCGCGGTGTGGGAGAGGACCAGCTCGGTGGCGGGCGGCGCGGCGGCGGGCAGCGTCCCGGCCAGCAGCAACGTCCCGTCGACCCGCCATACGACGCGGTCGGCGTACGGCTGCGGGACGCGGTCGTGCACCACCAGATGCCCGGCGGCGGTGCCCGCGGCGACCAGCTCCCGGCCCCGCACCGGCGGCAGCGCGAGGGGCGCCAGCGTGGGCGAACAGGCGATGGGGGCGGTGGCGCCGCCGGGGAGGGCGAGGGCGGCCGTCCAGGTGGTGGAGTGGGCCGGGGCCCCGGGGGCGCCGTGGTGTGTGCCGCCTTCGGCACCCGGTACGGGACGGGCTGCCGCGAGCGCGTCGGGCAGGATCCGGACGGAGTGCCCGGGGGCCGGACGGCGGGGCCTCCACGGGGGCGGGGGAGCGGCGTCCGGGGCGTGGGTGGCCTCCGGCGCGGTGGCGTCCGCGGCCTGCGGGCCCGGGACCACCGCGCCCTCGGGCCCGGGCCCGGAGCCCAGGTCAGCGGCGTGCGGGGCCTCCGGCGACGGCTCGTGCCCGGCGTCCGGGCCGGGGGTGGGCCCGGCGTCCGGGCCGGGGGTGGGCCCGGCGTCCGGATCAGGGGCGCCCGCCCCCTCCCTGTCAGGGGCGCCCCCGGCCTCCCGCGCGCCCCCCTCGGGCTCCCCTTCCGGACGTTCCGCCGCGACCTCCTCCCGCGGCGGGACCGCCGGGAACGACACCACCGCCCCGGTCTCCGTATCCGTCAGTCGCAATGCGGTGGGGGCGGCGGCGCCGGGCGGGGCGGCGACCGTCAGGCAGAGTGCGCCGCCCGTCGTCTCCCGGGCGGTCAGCCGGTAGCCGATCCGTTCCACGGTCAGCCGCAGCAGCCCGTCCGCGTACCGGGGCGTGACCCGTACGCCCTCCCCGGTGTCGTAGGTGCGCGGCGAGGTGCCGGAACCGGACTCCGGCGGGCGCAGCCCGGAGATGCGCACCATGCCCGCCGCGGTGAGCGTGACGGTGACCCGCCAGTCGCCGCCCTGCCAGCGGCCCAGCCGCCGCAGCCGCCGCGGATCGAGCGTCACCTCGAACCCCGACCAGTCGTAACAGTGCAGCTCCTGACCGGATTCGGCGGTCGCCCGGGCCGACTCCACCGGCCGCAGCGGCAGTACGATCCGCCGCCGCCCCTGCGCCAGCACCAGCGTCCCCAGATAGCTGTGGCGGTGCGGCGCGCCGAGGTTGCGGATGTACGCGTAGCCCCGCAGATGCAGCAGCCCGTCGCGCCACACCGCCTCCTGGACGTGCGCCCGTACGGGGAAGTCGTCGCGGCCCAGCCGGGTGACGGCGGACGGCAGCCGCAGCGGCGGGTCCAGCGGCAGCGCGGCCCGGCGGCGCAGCGGCACCCCGGTCACCAGGAATGCCGTCGCCTGCCGCCGCCGGTACGCCAGCAGCCGCAGCAGATCGTCCGGCCGCCCGGCCCGTACGAGGTACCAGAGCATCCGCGTCTCCACCGGTAGCGCGGCCATCAGCCGCGGATCGACCCGGGAGAGGTAGGCGCGGGCGTGCTCCAGGAACGCGGTGCGGACCTCCGGTGCGGCGGCGGGCAGCGCCTCGACGAGATCGTGCAGCCCCTCGGTGAGCTGCGCCCGGTCGTACTCCCCGCGGCAGGACACCCCCCGGGTGCGCGCCGGATCGGCCAGGAACTCCCCGACCTGCGCGAGCGCCGCGAACCGTTCGCCGACCGCCCGCTCGTCCGGCAGCGGCCGGTCCCCGCCGCCGGGCGTCCGCAGACGGCAGACGGGGGCGCGCAGCACGTCCACCGCGTCGGCGAGGAAGTGGGCGGGCAGCGTCACCGTCGCGTCGTCGCAGGTGCCGCCCTCGGGGAAGGCGAGGTGGTGACGGTCCCAGAAGGCGCGCCGGAACACCTTGTTGGCCGCGGGCGTGTCGGACAGCAGCGTCCGGTCCTCGGCGATGTGGGTACGGGACGCGCCGGTCCGGGCGTCCGGTTGCCGCGCCGCGGGCCGCCCGTCCGCCCCGAGCAGCCGGACGCCCCCGGTCGCCAGGTCCGCGCCGGACGCGTCGAGCAGCGCCGGCAGCTCCTCGTACGCGCGCGGCAGCAGGACGTCGTCGGGCCCCGGGAAGGCGAGGTACGGCGTGTCCGGATAGGCGTGCCGGGCCCCGGCGTTCCGGGCCGCGCCGGGCCCCGCCCCGGCGGCGCGGACCAGGCGGAAGCGCGGATCGCGGGCGGTGAAACGGCGGGCCAGCGCGGCACCGGGCCCGTCCGGTTCGGGCGCGCCGTCCACCATCACCACATCCAGCGCGGCCGGGGTCTGCGCCGCGACCGACTCCAGGCACTCCTCGGTGTGCCGCAGGGGCCCTGCGGTGCGGTGCACGGGGATGACGACGGTGAGCCGTGGCTTCATGCGCGCGACCAAGCCTTTCCGAACGGGGAACCCGGGTGGCCCGGAGCCGGGTACTCCGGGACCGGAACCACCGCGCCGGAACCGGGGCGGGGAACTGAGGTGGACAACTCGTCCGGCCCCGCCCCGGTCACCGGATCTGCGCTGAAAGGGTGAGGGGCCCGGCCCGGTGGACGGCGCTCGCGCCGTGGCCGGGGCGTATGTGTCCCCGGTGCGGCCGGGCCCGCGGTTCCGCAGGGCCCCGGCCGCGCCGGACGCCGACCGCTCGCGCGGCGCGGCGGTCGTTTCGCGCGCGTGCGACACCGGGCGGGCGCGCGTGCGACATGCGGGCGGGCCGGATCCCCTGCCCCGTTGCCCCCCGTCCCCCCGTCCCCCCGTCGCCCCGTCGCCCCGTCGCCCCGTCGCCCCGTTGCCCCCGACGCCTCCGTGCCGGGGACCGCCCGCCGCCGGTCGGCGTGGTGTGCGCCGTGGCCCGGGGCGATGCCGTAGACCGGTGCCGATGCCGTAGCGGGCCCGGTCGTCGCCGGGTCCCCAGGGAAAGGTGACCTCGATGCCCGGGATGCCCGGACGGACCGAAACCCCCGCCGCCCCCACCGCTCCCGCCGCCCGCCGGACACCGGCCACCCGCCTCGCCGCGGACGCCGCCCCGCCGGTCCGCACCGGTCCACCGGCCCGCGCGCAGGACGCCCCCCGGCCGCTGCTGCCCTGGCTGCGCCCGCCGCGCGCGCCCTACCGCCGGGCCCTGCGCCGCATCGGCGCCGGGCGGGTGCTGGACATCGGCTGCGGTACCGGCGACACCCTGGCCGGTTGTGCGCCGGGCAGCGTCGGGATCGCCCACGACGCGCACTCCGCCGACATCTGCCGCGCCCGGGGCCTGACCGCGTACACCGCCGACGCCTTCCTCACCAGCGCCCACGCCCGGCCCGGCGGCTTCGACACCCTGCTGTCCGCGCAGGTCCTCCAGCACCTCGACGACGAACAGGTCGAGGGCCTGCTGCGGGCCTATCTGCCGTACGTGCGGCCGGGCGGCGGGGTCGTGCTGATCACCCCGCAGGAGGCCGGCCACCGCGGTGCCGGCCGTTTCACCGACTTCACGTTGCTGCGTGCCTACGCCGAATCCGCCGGACTGTCGGTCCGCCGCACCTACTCGTTCCCGCTGCCGCGCCCCGCCGGGAAGGTCCTGGGCGCCAACGCGTTCGTGCTGGCCGCGCGGGTGCCGACGGAGCGGCTGCCGGGCTGAACCTGGACGGCGCGCTCCGGACCCGCCGGGGCGCGCGGGCGGCCACGTGCGCCGGGGGGGCGTAACGCCCCGTCGTTCGCCCGGAGGGCATCGCGAGCCGGGCGGGACGGGACCGCCCCCGGTGGCGCGGGCGCGTAGGCGCGCGGATTCTCGGGGCGGGGCTCGGCGCCCCTCGGTTTGCCTTCAACTCCGGTGATACACAAGGGAGTTGATGCACGTCGGCCCGCTTGGGCCGCCCGTCGTCGCAGGATTGCGCCCCCGGCCGCATCGACCGTACGCGGCGCGGGCCCCGTAGCGGCCGGTCCCGGGCAGGGCGAAGGCAGCCCCCGCCCGCCCCCTCACACCAGCGGTGGCCCCGCCGCCGCCCCCGACGACTGCGCGGCGCGTTGCAGGGCGCTGGCCAGGAGGGCCAGGTCCGTGGGGCCGTTGCCCAGTTCGCGCAGCGGGCGGCGGGTCGGCGGGTCGCCCATCCGGGACCACTCCAGGGGGACGACCGTCGGGCGGAGCGTGGCCGTCCGCGGTATCCGGCCGGTCACCCGGCCCGCCTGGAACGGGGTCGACGCGCCGTCCCGGGCGCGGTGCAGCACGCCCCGGCCCGGCGGGACCGGCTCCGACGGATCGTCCGGCTCCCCCAGCACGGCCCGCAGTCCGGCCCGTTCGCTGGTCGCCGTCTCCGCGGTCCGCTCCGGGTGGCCGGTCGCGGCGATCAGATGGACGCCCAGCTCCGCGCCGCCCCGCGCCACCGCCTCCAGGGCCCGCACCACCGAACCCGCCGACGGACGGCCCGTACTGCCCAGCGCGGGCGCGACCAGCGCGTCGAAGTCGTCGACCAGCACGAACAGCCGGGGCATCGGCACCACGTCCGGCGCCGCCGCCTCCCCGGACGGCGCCCCGCCGCGCGAGCGCAACCGCAGCGTGCCGGTGCTCGACGGGTCCGGCTCGGCGCCCTCGGGCGTGCGGCGCTGCGCGACGATCCGCGGCGCGGGCAGGTGCTTCGCCCGCCACTCGGCGAACGGCGTACCGCCCAGGACCTCCGCGCGCCGCTTCAGCTCCGACGACAGTGCCTGCGCGAACTCCCGCATCCGAACCGGGTCCGACGCCGCCAGATACGTCGTGACATGCGGCAGCTCGGTGCAGAGCCGCAGGCCCTCGCCGCGCTCGGTGCCGCCGCCGTCCACCAGCACCAGCGACTGCAGATCGGGCCGGTCGGCGGCGGCCAGCGAGGCGGCCAGCGACCGCAGCAGCTCCGTCTTGCCCGTACCGGGCGCGCCCTCCAGCAGCAGATGGCTGCCGTCGACGGCGAGATCGGCGGCGAGCGGACCGTGCGGCCCGGCGCCGAGCACGGCCGCCGCCCCGGACGCCCCGCCGTCGAGCGCCGCCGCCCACCGGGCCATCAGCGACGCCGGGGTGGCGCGGGCCAGCCCCAACTCGTCCAGCAGACGGGAGGAGCCGGGCAGCGGTGCCACCACCCGGGGCGCCGCCCGGCCACCGCCCGCCGCGTCCGTCTCGCGCAGCGGCGCCAGCGCCCGCGCGAAGCGCTCCGCCCACGCGCCGGAGACCGCGTCCAGCGTGGCGACCGTGCCGTTGGGCCCCGAACCGGGCTGCACCACCCGCAGCGCCGTCGCCACATCACCGCTGAGCACCGCGACCGCCCCGCACTCCCCGAACGCGGGCGACGCCACCCTGGCCGCCTCGTACGTCGCGGCCAGCGGGAACGCCGGGGACGCCGCGGGCGTCTCGGCCAGACACAGCAGATGGATACCGGCCGCCGGCCCCCCGGCCGCCAGCCGCGCCGCGGTCTCCCGCAGCGCCGACGACCCGAGATCGCCGTCGACCAGCACGACGGTGAACGGCCCCTGGTGCTGCGCGGCCGCCGCGGCGATCTCCGCCCGCTCGGCGCTCGCCCAGCCCGGGCCCAGCGGCCCGTCGTCGAGCCGCCGCACCAGCTCCGCCGTACGCGCCGCCGCCTGCTCCTTGTCGTACGCCAGCAGCAACCGGCAGTCCTGCCCATGGGCCGGGCGGACGTGCGGCAGCCAGCCCAGCCACGACCAGTCGGCGACCCGTTCCTCGGCGGTGCGCGTCCGGTCCGTACTGAGCAGTACGATCTCCAGGCTGCCGGGGGCGTGCAGCGCGGCCAGCTGGGCGAGGGCCGAACGTGCCAGCCCGGCCAGCCGCTCCCGCGGACCGGCCAGCCCCAGGGAACCGGCCCGCCGCAGCTCCACGGCGACCGGCTCCGCCACCCGGCCACCGGCGCGCGACGCCGTCCCGAGGCGGACGGTCAGCGCATCCGGATGGCCCCGGTCGCGCTCCCACAGGCGCGGGCCGGGGCCGAGCGCCGTCAGCAGCACCGCGGCGGCGTCCGGCCACCGCTCCGCCGCACCGGGATCCGCGGGCACCGGGCCCGCCGCGGCCTCGGCCCCCGCCAGCGGCTCCGGGGCGTCGGGCTCCTCCGGGCCATCCACCGCCGGGCGGCCGCCCGCGAGCCGCCGCGCCCAGGCGCCGATCCCGCCGCGCCGCCCGGCCCGCCGCGCCGCCTCGTCGGGCGGGGCCAGCGACAGCTGCCCGCCGTGCGTGCCCTCCCCGGACGAGGTGGCGTCCGAGGGGTCGAAGGCGTCCGGGCGGGTGCCGTGCAGCGGGGTGTCCCGCCGCTGCCGGGCCCGCTCCGGCCCGTCCCCGGGCGCCGTGCCGTAGGGGTGGTGCGCGCCGTACGCGTCGTAGTCGTACGCGGCCGGGGCGCCGTCCGCGTGGGCGGGCGGCACCGGGGCGGCGGGCGGCAACGGCTCCGGGTGGCGGCTGTCGGGCACGAACACCTCCGGGGCGCCCTGCCCGCCGTGACCGGGCGTGCCCGCGCCCCGGCCGTACACCGTCGGGGCCGTGGCGCCCCCCGGGAGAACGGGGCCGTCCTCGCCCGGGGCGGAACCGGCGGGCCCGGACGGCGCGCCCGGGCGCAGCCGCAGATGGCCCTCGCCGTCCGGGGTCGTCGCCAGCGCCGGATCCGGCGCGCCGGCCGGGGGCTGGAGGCGCAGCGCCGACTCGCCGACGCGCAGCAGGGCGCCCGGGCCCAGCCGTGCGGGCCCGCCGGAGATCTCGGCGCCGTCCACCGTCGTGCCGTTGGTGGAGCGCAGATCGGCGACGAAGACCGCGCCGTCCGGCTCGACCGTCACCGCGCAGTGCATCCGGGAGACGTCCGGGTCGTCCAGCGGTACATCGGCGTCGGCGGAGCGGCCGACGCGGATCTGGCCGCCGTGCAGCAGATGGACGCCGCCCGCGTCCGGCCCGGAGACCACCCGCAGCCGCGCCGGACCGTGCGGCAGGCCGTGCGCGGGGTCGGGGCCGGGGGACTGGAGGGAGAGGACCACGCCGTCGATCAGCGGCGGCTCGCCGAGCGCCGCCCGCTGCGGGTCGAGACGCTCGGCCCCGGCGTACAGCACGACCGGGCCACCGGCGTCCGCGCCGGGCCCGGCGACCGCTGCCGCGAGCGAACCGGCCACCGCCGCGAGCGCGGTCCCGGCGGGGGCCGTCACGAGCACGTCACAGGCGCGTGCGGGGTGGCCGCCGCGCGGCCCCAGGACGGTCAGCCGGATCTGCATCACCGTCAACGGTCCCTTCTGCCCGGGGAGTTCGGCGACGGGTCCGCTCAACCCCCCACCGCGCCCGAGCGCATCGGCTCGTACAAGTCCCACCTGTCACGCCGCGGGCCGGAACGTCCCCCACGGCACGTGTGCTGGGTGCATCCTCGCACCTGCCGCTGACAACCCGTCCGCCGACCGGGGCGTAATGATCTTGCTCGGGGCCCGTGACGCCGTGTGGGCGGGGGATGACGGCGGGCTCCGTCCCTGCCCCGTTCGCCCGGTCCGGCCGAAAACCGCCCCCGCCGCGGCGCGGACACCCCGCGCAACCATCCGTCCGCACCTCGCGTCTTCCCCACGAGCCACCACCGACGGCCGGCCACCCCGGGCGGCGCGGCAGCGCAACGCCGACGGCGGGAGCCACGGCAACTACAGTGGGGCGACGGGCCGCGGACGACCCAGCGGACCGGCAACAGTTGATCACCGACCAGGGAGCGCATGACGTGCGGCCGGTAGGCAGCAAGTACCTGCTCGACGAGCCGCTGGGACGCGGCGCCACGGGCACCGTCTGGCGTGCGCGCCAGCGGGAGACGGCGGGCGCCGAGGCGGCCGTCGCCGGTGAGCCCGGCGAGACGGTCGCGATCAAGGTCCTCAAGGAGGAGCTGGCGAACGACGCGGACGTGGTGATGCGCTTCCTGCGGGAGCGTTCCGTCCTGCTGCGCCTGACCCACCCCAACATCGTCCGCACCCGCGACCTCGTGGTCGAAGGCGATCTGCTGGCCCTGGTCATGGACCTCGTCGACGGCCCCGACCTGCACCGTTACCTCCGGGACAACGGTCCGCTCAGCCCGGTGGCCGCCTCGCTGCTCACCGCGCAGATCGCCGACGCCCTCGCCGCCAGCCACGCCGACGGCGTCGTCCACCGCGACCTCAAGCCCGCCAACGTCCTGCTCTCCGGGTCCGACGGCGACGGCGAGATGCACCCGATGCTGACCGACTTCGGCATCGCCCGCCTCGCCGACTCCCCGGGCCTGACCCGCACCCACGAGTTCGTCGGCACCCCCGCCTACGTCGCCCCGGAGTCCGCCGAGGGCCGCCCGCAGACCTCCGCCGTCGACATCTACGGCGCCGGGATCCTGCTGTACGAACTGGTCACCGGCCGCCCGCCGTTCGCCGGATCGACCGCCCTGGAGGTGCTGCACCGCCACCTCAGCGAGGAGCCGCAGCGCCCCGGGTCCGTCCCCGAGCCCTTGTGGACGGTCATCGAGCGCTGTCTGCGCAAGCGCCCCGAGGAGCGGCCGAGCGCCGAGAACCTCGCCCGCGCGCTGCGCGCCGTCGCCGCCGGCGTCGGCGCGCACGCCACCCCGGAGCAGGCCGAGGCGGCGCTCGGCGTCGCCGCGCTGCTCGCCCCCGACCCGTCCCCGGCGCAGGTCCCCGGCACGGACGCCGGCGGCAGCGGCGACGCGGAACCCACCCAGGTGCTGCCCACCGGTGCCGCCGCCGTCGACCCGGCCGCCGCCACCAGCGTGCTGCCCTCGACCGGCGCCCCCGGCGGGCCCGCCCCGACGCGCGCCATGCCGCCCGTGCCGCCGATGCCCGGCGTGCCCCCCGTGGGCGGCCCCCAGGAGCCCGATGGGCCGCACCCCTGGGAGTCCCAGATGCGGGCCGCGCGCGACCGCAACGACCAGACGCAGGTGCAGTACCTCGACCCGAGCGAGGACCCGCTGCGCCGCCGCCCGCAGCGCCGCCCGGCCCCGCAGCAGCCGCCGCAGCACCAGCAGCCGTACCACCCGCAGCCCGTGCCGGTGCCGTACGCCCAGCAGCAGCCCCCGCAGCAGCAGCGCCCGCCGGCCCCGCAGCGCCGCCAGGAGCCGCCGCCGCAGCGCTACGAACCGGAGCGCCCGCCGGCCCGCGAGCCCCGGGAGCCGCGCCGCCGCAGCGCCAACCCGATGCGGATCCCGGGCCTCGGCTGCCTCAAGGGCTGCCTGTTCACCCTCGTGATCCTCTTCGTCGCCGCCTGGCTGATCTGGCAGATGATCCCCCAGGAGTGGATCGGCACGACCAAGGGCTTCTTCGAGCAGATCAACTCGATCTACCACGACGTCGAACACTTCATCAACGGGATCTGACGAGGCCGGTGCCCCGGGTGACGCGCCCGGGGCACCGGCCTTTCCGCTGACCGCACCCCGGGTCATCCGGTGGATTTATCGACTTCCGGCGGTGATTTCTCCCCCAGAACGGAAGGTTGCCACCGTCCCGGGCACGGAACACCCCGCCGTCCGCGTAGCTTTGACGTCAACCTCAGCCCCCGCAGGACGCTCGGGGGCCCGACACGTCGGAGCAGTCTTGGCACGGAAGATCGGCAGCCGGTACACCGCCCACCAGATCCTGGGACGCGGCAGTGCGGGCACGGTATGGCTGGGCGAGGGCCCCGAAGGGGCCGTGGCCATCAAGCTGTTGCGTGAGGACCTCGCCTCCGACCAGGAGCTGGTGGGCCGCTTCGTCCAGGAACGGGCGGCGCTGCTGAGCCTGGACCACCCGCGGGTCGTCGGCGTACGCGACCTGGTGGTCGACGGCAACGACCTGGCCCTGGTCATGGACCTCGTCCGCGGCACCGACCTGCGCACCCGGCTGGAGCGCGAACGGCGGCTGGCCCCGGAGGCCGCCGTCGCCATCGCCGCCGACGTCGCCGACGCCCTCGCCGCCGCGCACGCCGCCCGGATCGTCCACCGCGACGTCAAGCCGGAGAACGTCCTCCTGGACATGCAGGGCCCCCTCGGCCCCGGGGGAGCGCACCCCGCGCTGCTCACCGACTTCGGCATCGCCCGCCTCGTCGACTCCCCGCGCCGCCTGCCCCAGCCCCCCACCGGGGGCGGGGCCGCCACGCTCCGCTCGACCAAGGTCATCGGTACCCCCGACTACCTCGCCCCCGAGATCATCGAGGGCCTCCCGCCGCGCGCCTCCGTCGACGTCTACGCGTTGGCCACCGTCCTGTACGAGCTGCTGGCCGGGTTCACGCCGTTCGGCGGCGGGCACCCCGGCGCCGTGCTGCGGCGCCATGTCACCGAGCGGGTGGCGCCGCTGCCCGGCATCCCGGACGAGCTGTGGCAGCTGCTCCTGCAGTGCCTCGCGAAGGCGCCCGCCTCCCGGCTGCGCGCCCCCGAGCTGGCCGCCCGGCTGCGCGAGCTGCTCCCGGGGCTGGCCGGGATGCCGCCCCTCGACATCGACGAGCCGGACGACGAGGAGGGCCCGGACGGCGTGGCCGAGGCCGAGGCCGCCCCCAAGGACGCCGACGCCGGGCCGTCCGCCGTGGGCGAGGTCACCCCGCCGCGCGGCTCCGTGGCGCTCGTCCAGGGCGCGGCGCCCGACTCGAACCGCGAGACGCACACCAGCATGCGGGTCCCCGGCCCGGACGAGCTGGCCGGCGGCGCGCACGGCACGGCGCGCGCCCCCCGGGCGGCGGGCGAGCGCCGTGCGGGGTCGGCCCGTCACCGGTCGTCACCGGAGGTGGTGCGCCGCCGTCGGGTCCGGCTCGGCACCGCGGCCGCCGCCCTGCTCCTCGCGGTGGGCCTGGGCACCTGGCTGGCCTCGGGCGAGGGCGATCCGGGCGATGCCGGTCCCGGGATCGAGCAGCCCGATCCCGCCGCTCCCTGACGGGGCCGGGGCACACTCTCGGCGGCAGCCGTTAGGCTGGGTGCGTGGCAGTCGTCGATGTTTCCGAAGAGCTGAAGTCCCTCTCCTCGACCATGGGGTCGATCGAGGCCGTCCTGGACCTCGACAAGATGAGGGCCGATATCGCCGTGCTTGAGGAGCAGGCCGCGGCCCCGTCCCTGTGGGACGACCCGGAGAGCGCACAGAAGATCACCAGCCGGCTCTCGTACCTCCAGGGCCAGCTGCGCCGCGCCGAGGAGCTGCGCGGCCGCGTCGACGACCTGGAGGTCCTCTTCGAGCTGGCCGAGGACGAGGGCGACGAGGACACCCGCGCCGAGGCCGAGAGCGAGCTGACCGCCGTCCGCAAGGCGGTCGACGAGCTGGAGGTCCGCACCCTGCTCTCCGGCGAGTACGACTCCCGTGAGGCCCTGGTCAACATCCGTGCCGAGGCCGGCGGCGTGGACGCCGCGGACTTCGCGGAGAAGCTCCAGCGCATGTACCTCCGCTGGGCCGAGCGCCACGGCTACAAGACCGAGCTGTACGAAACGTCGTACGCCGAAGAGGCCGGCATCAAGTCGACCACCTTCGCGGTCAACGTCCCGTACGCCTACGGCACCCTCTCGGTCGAGCAGGGCACCCACCGCCTGGTGCGTATCTCGCCGTTCGACAACCAGGGCCGCCGCCAGACGTCGTTCGCCGGTGTCGAGGTGCTGCCGGTCGTCGAGCAGACCGACCACATCGAGATCGACGAGTCCGAGCTGCGCGTCGACGTCTACCGCTCCTCCGGCCCCGGCGGCCAGGGCGTCAACACCACGGACTCCGCGGTCCGCCTGACGCACCTCCCCACCGGCATCGTCGTCTCCTGCCAGAACGAGCGCTCGCAGATCCAGAACAAGGCGACCGCGATGAACGTCCTCCAGGCCAAGCTCCTTGAGCGCCGCCGCCAGGAGGAGCAGGCGAAGATGGACGCGCTCAAGGGCGACGGCGGCAACTCCTGGGGCAACCAGATGCGTTCGTACGTCCTGCACCCGTACCAGATGGTCAAGGACCTGCGGACGGAGTTCGAGGTCGGCAACCCGACGGGCGTCCTCGACGGTGACATCGACGGCTTCCTGGAGGCGGGCATCCGCTGGCGCAAGCAGCAGGAGCAGGAGGCCGGGAAGTAGGGCGCCCGCGCCCCGTTCGCCGGCGTCGCCGCATCCATCGGCTTCCGCCTGCTCCCTCCCGTTGTGACGCGGAAACAACTGCTCCTCCCCGGAGGGCAGTTGTTTTTGCTTTGGGCGGTTAGGTCACAGTCGTACGTCCATGTAACGCACAATTCCCACTCTTTCGGGCGTCGGTACTTTATTCGACCTTGACGATGCCGGGAGAACTCGGAAGGCTGGACGCGGCATGCGTCTGTCCGGGGCGTGCGTCGAACGGGGAAACGGCGGGCCCGCCCGAGAGCGGTGCCAGGACGTACGCCCCGGTCCGCACCCCCGTACAGCGGTGCTCCCATGACGAGTTCAGCTACTGGGGGTAGCAGACATATGACCAAGAAGACACGGCTGCGCGTGGCGCGCATTGCGGCCAGTGCGGTGATCGCGGCCGGTGCGTCGCTCACGGCCGCCGGTGCGGCCTCCGCGGCGACGCCCGCGGGTGCGGACAAGCCCGAGCAGTGCAGCCCGCTGGACCCGCTGCACTGGTTCTGCGGCGACAACGGCGGCACCACCGGCGGTGAGGACAACGGCGGTACCGACGGTGGCTCCATCGCGGGTACCGACGGCGGCTCCATCGCCGGTACTGATGGCGGCTCGATCGCCGGTACCGACGGCGGCGCCACCGACGGTGGCCAGGACAGCGGCGGCACCACGGACGGCGGCACCACTGACGGTGGTACGACCGATGGCGGCACCACTGACGGTGGTACGACCGATGGCGGCACCACTGACGGTGGTACGACCGATGGCGGCACCACTGACGGTGGTACGACCAATGGCGGCACCACCGATGGTGGTACGACCAATGGCGGCCAGGACAACGGCGGCACCGACGGTGGTCACGGCAACGGTGGCAACACCGGCGGTCACGGCAACGGCGGCTCCACCGGTGGCCACGGTAACGGTGGCAGCACCGGTGGTCACGGCACCGGTGGTTCCACCGGCGACGGCACCGGCACCGACAACGCCGGCAGCAAGCCGATCGAGCAGCCGGGCCAGGCCAGGGAGCAGATCGGGGACACCCCGGGTGCCGCCAGGCAGCAGCCCAAGGGCGGCGAGCTGGCCGAGACCGGTGCCTCCGGCACGACCTTCCTGCTCGTGGGCGCCGCGACGATGATCGCCGGTGGTATCGGCTTCCGTCTGATGCCCCGCCTGATCAACAAGAACGGTGGCGGCGCGGCCGCGGCCTGACGCCGACCCGTCGCACCACGACCGAGGGCCCGGGGGGGGGGGGGCCCCCCCGCCCCCCCCCCCCCGCGCGCCGCCCCCCCCCCCCCCCCCCCCCCCCCGGCGGGCGGGCCCCCCCCCCCACCCCGCGCCCCCGCCCCCCCCCCCCCGCCCCCGCGGCCCCCCGCCCCCCCCCCCCGCCCCCCTCGGGCCGTATCGGACACCTCACCCGGCGTCACCGCCCATGGGGGCGCGGGCGCGCCGCCTCAGACGGCCTGGTGCAGCAGCAGCCCCACCGCGACGAGGGCCACCAGCAGCGCCACCAGCAGTGCCGGGTTGACCTGGGCGAACAGGCCCTGCTGCTGGAGCCGCTCCCTGCTGGCGCGGCACACGGGGCAGCGGCCCTCGTTCACAGGGGCCGCGCAGTTGGCGCACACCAATCGGTCGTACGTCATGCGACCTCCTTCTCCTCCGCCCCAACGTTCCGGGGGGCGTGAGTGTTCCCTCTACCACTGTGCCAGCTCGGTCACGGAACGGCGCGCCCTGCCGGAATGGACTGGTTTTGTCCCGTAGGCGCCGTGAGCAAACGCACCAACCGCGGATGCCGACTACGCCGCCGTATGAGGTTCGCGTAGGGTCACGCACACCGACGGGAGCCGCAGCCCGGCAACCCGTGCCCCTATCCAGGTCGACCGTGGTGTCTCAGTGATCCGATTCGACAACGTCTCCAAGACTTACCCGAAGCAGAACCGCCCCGCACTCAGGGATGTCTCCCTGGAGATCGAGCGTGGCGAGTTCGTCTTCCTGGTGGGCTCCTCGGGCTCCGGTAAGTCCACCTTCCTGCGGCTGCTGTTGCGCGAGGAATGCGCCAGCCACGGTGCCGTGCACGTGCTGGGGAAGGACCTCGCGAAGCTGTCCAACTGGAAGGTGCCGCAGATGCGCCGCCAGTTGGGCACCGTCTTCCAGGACTTCCGGCTCCTCCCCAACAAGACGGTCGGCCAGAACGTCGCGTTCGCCCTCGAAGTCATCGGCAAGCCGCGCGGCCAGATCCGCAAGACGGTCCCCGAAGTCCTCGAACTCGTCGGTCTGGGGGGCAAGGAGGACCGCATGCCGGGCGAGCTGTCCGGTGGTGAGCAGCAGCGCGTCGCCATCGCGCGCGCCTTCGTCAACCGCCCCATGCTCCTCATCGCGGACGAGCCGACCGGCAACCTCGACCCGCAGACCTCCGTCGGCATCATGAAGCTGCTGGACCGGATCAACAGGACCGGTACGACGGTGGTCATGGCCACCCACGATCAGCAGATCGTCGACCAGATGCGTAAGCGGGTCATGGAACTAGAGAAGGGCCGGCTCGTACGCGACCAGTCGCGCGGCGTGTACGGCTACCAGCACTGAAAGGACGCCATGCGCGCCCAGTTCGTCCTGTCGGAGATCGGCGTCGGTCTCCGCCGTAACCTCACGATGACCTTCGCCGTCATCGTCTCCGTAGCCCTCTCGCTCGGTCTGTTCGGCGCCTCGCTCCTGATGAGCGACCAGGTCGACACCATGAAGGGCTACTGGTACGACAAGGTCAACGTTTCCATCTTCTTCTGCAACAAGAACGACACCTCCGGCGCCAACTGCGCCAAGGGTGCCGCGACCGAGCAGCAGAAGGCGGAGATCAAAGCGGACCTGGAGCGGCTGCCGATCGTGCAGAAGCCGGTCCTCTACGAGTCCAGCGACCAGGCGTACAAGCACTACAAGGAGCAGTTCGGCGACACGCCCGTCGCCGGTCTGGTCACGCCCGACCAACTGCCGGAGTCCTTCCGGGTCAAGCTCAAGGACCCGACGAAGTACGAGGTCATCAAGTCGGCGTTCTCCGAGCGGCCCGGTGTCCAGGAGGTCCAGGACCAACGCGACACCGTCGAGCCGCTGTTCAACCTCCTCGACGGTATGCGCATCGCGGCGCTCTGCGTCATGGGGCTGATGCTCATCGTGGCGCTGCTGCTGATCGTCAACACCGTGCGGGTGTCGGCGTTCAGCCGTCGTCGCGAGACCGGCATCATGCGGCTGGTCGGCGCCTCCAGTTTCTACATCCAGATGCCGTTCATCATGGAGGCGGCCATCGCGGGCCTGATCGGTGCCGCGTTCGCCTGTGTGCTGATCATCGGCGGCAAGTACGCCCTGATCAACAACTGGCTGGCGGAGAAGATCAAGGTCGTCGACTTCATCGGCTGGGATTCGGTCGTCTCCGTGCTGCCGCTGATCCTCCTCATCGGTCTGGTGATGCCCGCCTTCGCCGCGTTCTTCGCCTTGCGTAAGTACCTCAAGGTGTGACACCCGCCCACCCCTGACAACAGGCGCCGTACGGTCAACTCACCGTGCGGCGCCTTTGTGTCGCCTAGACTCACCGCCATGTCGCGCCCGTGTCTGTCCGTCAGGCCCCGCCGCATCCGCCGTGGGACGGCGCTGACGTTGACCCTCGCGACCGTCCTGGCGACCGGTGCCGCGGCGGGCAGCTGGCACGCCGGTCACACCGCGCGTCCCCGCCCCGAACCGTCCGCCGCGTCCGGCAGCCGTACGGCCGACCGGGCGGCGGTCGAGAGGGCGGCGGCCGAGGCGATGGCCGCCGGGAAGTCCGGGGCGCAGGCGGCGGCCGAGGTGGTCAGCCGCAGCGGCGACCGCTGGTCGACGATCTACACTGCCGGGGAGTTCGAGGACTTCCAGCGGCAGCTCGACGGGGGCTACGTCGGCGTCGGGCTCTGGCTGCGGCAGGCGCGCGGCGGCCGGATGGAGGTCTCGCGGGTGCGGCCGGGCGGCCCGGCGGCCCGCGCCGGGACGGCCCGGGGTGACCGGCTCGTGGCGGTCGACGGCCGCCCGGTCCGGGGCCGCCCGGTCACCGAGGTCGTGGCCCTGCTGCGCGGCGACGACGAGGCCGGCCGGGGCCGCGCCGGTACCCCCGTGGAGCTGGCGTTCCAGCGCGGCGCCCGGAGGTGGAGCGCCGTCGTCCACCGCGCCCGGCTGCGCAGCCAGGACGTCACCACGGACCGCCCGGCCGGGGCGTCCGGCCCGGTCCGGATCCGGGCCGAGGCGTTCACGAAGGGCAGCGGCGCGGCGATCCGGGACGCGGTGCGCGCCGCGCCGCCGGACGCCGGTCTCCTGCTGGACCTGCGCGGCAACACCGGCGGCCTGGTCGACGAGGCCGTCACCGCCGCCTCCGCGTTCCTCGACGGCGGTCTGGTCGCCACGTACGACGTGCACGGCCGCCAGCGGGCGCTGTACGCGGGCGACGGCGGGAACACCCGGGTGCCGCTGGTGGTGCTGGTCGACGGCGGCACGATGAGCGCGGCCGAGCTGCTGGCCGGGGCGCTTCAGGACCGGGGCCGGGCGGTGGTCGTCGGTTCGCCGACCTTCGGGAAGGGGTCGGTGCAGATGCCCAGCACGCTGCCGGACGGTTCGGTCGCGGAGCTGACCGTCGGCCATTACCGCACTCCGGCCGGGCGGACGGTCGACGGGCACGGCATCACCCCGGATCTCACCGTCGAGGACGGGGCGACCGCGCGGGCCGTCACGGTATTGAGTGGCCTGGGCACCGGGACGTAGTGCGAAAATGGCTGCACTATGGCTAAGCAAAAGGGCAAGGACAAGGATCCCGGGCGCAAGCTCGTCGCGCAGCACAAGAAAGCGCGCCATGATTACCACATTCTGGACACCTACGAGTGCGGTCTGGTGCTGAGCGGCACCGAGGTGAAGTCGCTCCGGCAGGGCCGCGCGTCGCTCGTCGACGGTTTCGTCCACATCGACGGTAACGAGGCGTGGCTGCACAACGTGCACATTCCCGAATACGCACAGGGCACCTGGACCAACCACGCGGCCCGCCGGAAGCGGAAGCTGCTGATGCACCGCGCGGAGATCGACAAGCTGGAGGCGAAGAGCCAGGAATCCGGTCATACGGTCGTGCCGCTGGCGCTCTACTTCAACAAGGACGGCCGGGCGAAGGTCGAGATCGCGCTCGCCAAGGGCAAGAAGGAGTACGACAAGCGGCAGACGCTCCGCGAGCAGCAGGACCGCCGCGAGACGGACCGCGCGGTCTCCGCGGTACGCCGCCGCCAGCGCGGTTGACGTCCCGGGCCGGCCACCCGCCGCTGGCCCCGGAATACGCTGGCACCGTCGTGCGTTGTTCACGTACGATGGCCATGCACCCCAGGGAGGGTGTGCGGTCCCGTGACCGTTGTCCGGCTTCCGTCGGGCGGGTTGCGGTGCTTTTGAAAAAACAACATGGGGATGATCGGTTTCGACAGCGGATGTCGAAGCAGGGGAAGCGAGTCGAGGAAGCGGCAATGATCTCGTTAACCATGTGTCGCAACCAATAATCGCCAATACCAAGCGCGATTCCTTCGCCCTCGCTGCCTAAGTAGCGACCTGCGAAGTGTCAGCCCGGGGATGTTCCCGACCCGGATCCTGGCATCAGCTAGGGGACTAAACTTCTGATCCCGGTCACGGGGTTCAGAAGGAAATCAAACAGTGACTGAGCCCGTCGGAGACTTGTCCGCGTGATCTCCGGGGCCGAGAAAATCGCAGCGGACTGCACTCGGAGAAGCCCTGATTCCGCACCGTTGGACGCGGGTTCGATTCCCGCCATCTCCACAGTTCCCATGTGAGGCCCAGGCCCCGGATGTCCGTCAGGACGCCGGGGCCTGAGTCGTTTCCGGGGCCGCGTCGGCCACTGCCGGGCGCCGCATCGTCACCGGCACCACCGCGAGGGCGAGCGTGGCCGCCGCGACGGGCACGGCGTACGGGCCCGCGGCGCCGGGCGGCAGCAGGTCCACGGTGCGGCCGCCGGTCCCGAACCGGCCGCGATGCCGGTCAGCAGCGCCGTCACCGCCAGCGTCATCCCCTCGTTCAGCCGTTCCGCGGGCGTCCGGGCAGTCAACAGTGCCATTCCGGCGATCATGGCGGGGGCGGTGGCCAGCCCGGCGACGAGGAGCGCCCCGGCGACGAGCGGCAGCCGTCCGGTGGCGGCGGCGAGCTCCACCGCCACCAGCAGCGCGGCCATCGCGGTGAGCGCGGCCACCAGGCGCCGGCGGGGATTCCCGGCGGGCGGCCGCAGCCCGCACAGCAGCCCCGCGACGCAGGACCCGGCCGCCTGGAGCGCGAGCATCGCCCCGGCGGCGGACCGTGCGCCGTGCCCGTCGGCGTACGCGACGGTGACCACCTCCATCGAGCCGAAGACCGCGCCGGTGGCGACGAAGACCGCCAGCAGCGGCGGCAGGCCCGGCGTACGGAGCGGGGCGCGGGCCGGGCGGCCGCCGGCCGGGGCGGGGGCGGCGACGGGCGGTTCGGTGCGGGGGTAGTCGGGTGCCCGGCGGCGGGTCCTGCGGCCGGACGGCGGGGGCGGGCCCCTGCGCGGCGGTTCGGGGCGCCGGGGCCGGACGGTGGGCACGGCCGCGGGAGAGGTCGGCACGGCCCCGGGGCCGGCGCGCGCGAGACGGGGCCGACGCATTCGAGACGGGGCCGACGCATTCGAGACGGGGCCAGCGCATGCGAGACGGGGCCAGCGCAGCGAGACGGGGCCGGCGCGCGCGAGACGGGGCCGGCGCGCGCGAGGAGGGCGGGCGCTGGGGAAACGGGAAGGGCGCGCGCCCGGGAATTCCGGGGCGCCCGCCCTCCGCGAGGTCTGCGGCGACCGTCCGCTACAGCGCGTACGCCAGGCCGAGCAGCACGGCGCCGACCGGGATGCAGGAGAGGGTCAGGGCGCGGAAGACGGTGGCCTTGCGGCGTTCGGCGGCGAGGAGGTCCTGCTCGGACACGGCGGCCATCAGGAACGGGCTGCCGTCCTCGGGGGCGCCGACCGCCAGCTCGCCGCGCTCGTCGTCGCGGGCCTCGCCGCGTGCGTAGAAGCGGGACCCGGCGGCGACCGTCCACTCCTCCTGCTGGAAGCCGAGGGTGCGCTCGTTGCGGGTGATGCCGGGGATGTCGATCAGGCCGAGCGGCTCGTCGTGGCCGGGCCCGTAGACCTCGAAGCGGTGGTGGGTCTTCGGGGCGTGGTCGATCAGCGCGTCCCCGGGCAGCACGGTGGTGCGGCCCGAGGCGTCCTCGACGAGGAACGGGGTCGGGCTGAGGAAGTCCGACACCACCTCGCTGCGCCGCCGCCGCTGCTGGGGCCGGCTGCCGCGGGTCTCGAACCTGCGGGTGATGCGGGTGCGGTACCAGACGCACTCGGTCTTGGTGAGCTGCGAGGTCAGCGGGCCCGCGGCGGACGGGCGGGCGACGCCGGCGACCTCGGCGATCTGCCGGAACGCGCCCGGTCCGACCGCGTCGAGCGCCGCCCGGTGCAGCTGCGACAGCTCCTGCGCCGACAGCGTCTCGGTGGTGATCATGGTGCGGACGCGCTTCCTCGCGCGCAGCAGCTGGAAGGCGCTCACCACGCCCAGACCGACGAGGAAGATCCCCAGAAACGGAATCACGCGTCCCCCTGATTTCTCTCGGACGTGTCCCCTACGGGACGTGGCGGATCAGCGGATCAGCGGAACAGTTCGCGGAGCCTGCGGTAGGTGTCGGTCAGCGAACCGGCCGTGTGCCGCACCGACCGGACGAGATGCCCGACGGCGAACCAGCCGAGGATCACCAGGGCGAGACCGCAGAGCGCCCACTCCCACCACTTCATGTGCTTCCCCCAGGGTGCGGATCCGACCGGCCGGTCCGACCGGCTGGTCCGACCGGCTGGTCCTATGGGCCGGTCCGGCCGGGGAGGGAGTCTACCGGCCGTCCCCTTCGCCGCCCGTCCCCAAATATCCGTTGTTTTCGGGTGAATTGATGTCTTGTTGCCTGCCTCCCGGGCGGATGCCGCGGGGAGGCGGGTCGTATACGTCCGGCGCGGTGTCCGGGGGGCGGCCGGGCCCGGACGCGGGGCGGGGGAGGGGTAGCGGTGCCGGTTGCGGCAATCGTCCCGTAACAGGTGGGAAATCCCGGTGGTCCGTGGCCGACACGGGACGTTGGCAGACTCGGTGTTCCGGTACCGCCCGAGCCGTGGCGGTCCGGGGGCGGACGGGGGCACCACACCACGCGGGGCGGAGCGGGACGACGACCATGGACGAGGCACAGCGGGACACGGGGACGGGGCCGGACGCCGATGCGGGCGCGGACGCCGGGCGGCCGGGCGGGGCGGCCGACGCGGGTGCCGGACGGAACGACCCCTACGGGACGGGCGAGGTGCCGCCGCTGGCCGGGTTCACCGTAGGGGTGACCGCGGCGCGGCGGGCGCAGGAGCTGGGGGCACTGCTGGAGCGGCGCGGGGCGCAGGTGGTGTACGCACCGGCGCTGCGCATCGTGCCGCTCTCCGACGACTCCGAGCTGCTGTCCGCCACCCGCGGTCTGCTCGCGCGCCTGCCGGACGTCGTCGTCGCCACCACGGGCATCGGGTTCCGCGGCTGGATCGAGGCAGCCGAGGGCTGGGGCCTGGGCGAGGAACTGCTCGACCGGCTGGCCCGGGTGGAGCTGCTGGCGCGCGGGCCCAAGGTGCGCGGCGCGATCCGGGCCGCCGGGCTGACCGAGAAGTGGTCACCGGCGTCCGAGTCCATGGCGGAGGTCCTCGACCGGCTGCTGGCGGACGGGGTGCGCGGGCAGCGGATCGCGGTCCAGCTGCACGGCGAGCCGCTGCCCGGGTTCGTCGAGGCGCTGCGGGCGGCCGGTGCGGAGGTCGTCGGGGTGCCGGTCTACCGCTGGCTGCCGCCGGCGGACCTGGGCCCGGTGGACCGGCTGCTGGACGCGCTGACCGGGCACGGGCTGGACGCGGTGACGTTCACCAGCGCACCGGCGGCCAGTTCGCTGCTGCGCCGGGCGGCCGGGCGCGGGATGCGCGACGCGGTGGTGGCGGCGCTGGGGCGGGAGGTCCCGGCGGCGTGCGTGGGGCCGGTCACCGCGCTGCCGCTCCAGGCGTACGGCATCCCCACCCTCCAGCCCGAGCGCTTCCGGATCGGGCCGCTGGTGCAGCTGCTGTGCCGGGAACTGCCGGGCCGGGCGCGGAGGTTGCCGGTGGCCGGGCGGCGGCTGGAGATCCGCGGGCGGGCGGTGCTGGTCGACGGCGCGCTGCGGCCGGTGCCCCTGGCCGGGATGGCGCTGCTGCGGGCGCTGGCCCGGCGCCCGGGCTGGGTGGTCTCCCGAGCCGACCTGTTGCGCGCGCTGCCCGGCGCCGGGCGGGACGAGCACGCGGTCGAGACGGCGATGGCCCGGCTGCGGACGGCGATGGGCGACCCGAAGCTGATCCATACGGTCGTGAAACGGGGATATCGCCTGGCGCTCGACCCGCGGGCGGACACGGACAGGTACGGGGGAGCGTAGGGCCCGGCCCGGCTCGGCCCGCCCGGCCCGCCCGGCCCGCCCGGCCCCGGACTCCCTCCCGTACGGGATCGGGGGGCGTCCCTTACGGGACCGGCATCGGCCCCGTAAGGCATCAGGAGCGCCCCTTACGGGCAGCGCCGACCACCCGTAAGGGCACGCCCCGACACCCCCGGGCGCGCCCCGGCACACACCCCGGGGCGTGCTCCCGGCCTCATTCCGCGTTCGTCACCCGGATCTTGGACTGGCCGTGCTTGCGGGTCTCCCAGTCGTCCATGAAGCGGGCCTGGAGGCCGTGCTTCTCGGCGAGGCGGATCAGCGTTTCGGTGCGGTAGTAGAAGTCCTCGCGCAGCACCTGGTGTTCGGTGCCCTCGGTGCGGTCGAAGGTGAAGTCGAAGAAGCCGCCGGGTGCGAGGATGCGGCCGACGTGCGCGAAGCACTCGTCGATGACGGGGAGCGGCGAGTGGGAGAAGACGCTGTGCGCGTGGACGACGTCGAAGTGGCCGGACGGCAGGAATTCCAGCTTCAGGTCCTGGGTGATCGTCAGGTGCGGCAGCTTGTCCTGGAGTTCGTAGGTGGTCAGGGTCTTCTTCGCGGAGATCAGGATGTCGGGCGAGATGTCGATGCCGTAGTAGTGGCCCGGGTCGAGGTGGGCGATGAAGCGCCAGCCGGCCCGGAGGTTGCCGCAGCCTATGTCGAGCATCCGGTGCCTCGGCGTCAGCCCGTGCTCCATGAGGTAGTCGAACTGCATCTGCCCCAGCGCCAGCCAGCGTTCGTGTGTGTGGCTGCCCACCGCGGCCTCGGGGTTGCGGCCCGCGTCGGACGCCATCACGGCGCGGTAGTAGGCGACGTGTCCGGGGTGGCGCAGCCGCAGCCAGGTGTCGCGCGCGGTGCGCCGGACGTACGGGGCGATCTTCGCCGGGTTGCGGACCGCGTAGCCGACCTTGTGGGACAGGCTCGACCGGTTGGTGTGCAAAGTGGTGCGCGACATAGGTGACCTTCGTCCTTCGGGTGCGGGCGGGCAGGGCGGGCGCCGGTGGGCGACACGGCACGCCGGGCCGGGCGGAGGCGGGGCCCTCCGCGGCGCCACGGCCGGACTGTACATCAGCTGTATACGCGGAATGTATAGATGGGGCGCGTCCGGCGACGAGCAGGAAGGATGGGCGTCAACGGCCTTACCTACGGGATCCGTTCGCCGGTACGGGGAAGGGGCGGGCCGCGGACCGGGCCTGCCGGGCGGGGAGTGGTCGCGCGGGCGCGGGAGGTGACGGCGGCCCGCCGTGGCGGGCACTCTGGTGTCGCATCCTCGATTCCGAAGGAGTGATCAGGAGCATGGCGGCGCCTGATGAGGGCCTGCGGTTCGACTGCGGGCGGATCTGCCTGGACCTGCTGGCCACCTCCGGTCCGCCGGGTGAACTCCTCACCGGACCCGAGCAGTTGAGAAGCTGGCTGGCCGGGTCCGGGGCGGTGCCCCCGGACACCGCGCTGGACGGGGTCAACGGCCGCTGGGTGGTGCGCTTCCGGGGGCTGCGCGAGGTGGTGCGCCGGGTGCTCCATGCCGAGCTGTCCGGCGGCGAGGCCGTGATCGACCTGGACCTGCTCAACGCCACCGCCGCGGCCGCCGGTCCGCCCGCCGTCGAGGCGGTCCGGGGCCCGGACGGCGCGCTCGCCCCGCGGCTCGCCCGCCCGGCCGACCGCGCGGCGCTGCTCGCCGCCGTCGCCCGCGACGCCGTCGACCTGCTCACCGACCACGCCACCCGCGACCGGCTCCGCCGCTGCGAGGGCGCCCGCTGCCGCCTCCTCTTCCTGGACACCTCCCGCGGCCGACGCCGTCGCTGGTGCTCCAGCGGCGTCTGCGGGAACCGTGAGCGGGTCGCCCGCCATCGCAAACGGGCGGCGGCGGATCGGGACGGGGGAGCGGCGGGGGTGTCGCCGCCGGGGGCCGGCGGGCCCGGGTCGGCGGGCCCGCCGCCTGACGAGCCCGGCGCGTTCCCGGTGCCCGGCGCGTCCCGGGCGCCCGACGAGCCCCGGGCGCCCGACGAGCCCGGCGCGTCCCCGGCGCCCGGCGTGTCCCCGGCGCCCGACGAGCCCGGCGCCCGCCGGCCCCCCGACGCCCCGGGCGCCACCCCGCACACCTGACCGGGTCCGGCTCGGCCCCGGCCCGGCCCCGTACCCCGAGCGACCGCCCTCGGCGCACCGAGCGGGCGCCCTCCAGGCGTCCCACGACCCCACCCCAACGGCCCCCTCGCCCGTCCCCACCAGCCCTTCCCCGCCCCGTCGCGCGGGGGATCGGATGCGTACGGTGCCCGATTCGCGTACGGTTGACGGCTGCCCTACGCACACCAGAAGGGGGCCTGGGTGGCCGCGCAGAACGCCACGCACGCACCGGATCACACACCGGAGCACACTTCTTCGGACGCCGTCGCCCCGGAGCCCGCCACGGACTCCGGCTCCGCCGCCGTGCCCGCCGGACTCCGCGAGCGGGAGATCGCCGCGGAGCAGACGCACCTGGACCGGGTCTACCGGCGCCTGGAGGAGAAGATCCACGAGGCGGAGTTCCTCATGGACGATGCCGCCAAGCGCGGCCAGGTCGGCACGCCCGGCGCGTTCGCCGAGCGGGACGCCCAGGTCTTCCAGGCGGGCGTCCACCTCAACCGGCTCAACTCCGAGTACGAGGACTTCCTCTTCGGCCGCATCGACCTGCTCCCAGGCAAGGACGGCAAGAAGGGGCTCGACGGCGCCTTCACCTCCGTCGAGCCCGCCGACGGAGCCGTCACCGACGGCCGCGCCACCATCGCCGAGACGCTGCACATCGGCCGCCTCGGCGTCCTCGACGCGGACTACTCCCCGCTGGTCATCGACTGGCGCGCCCCGGCCGCCGCCCCCTTCTACCGGGCCACGCCCGTCGCACCGGGCCGCGTGGTACGCCGCCGCGTCATCCGCTCCAAGGGCCGCCGGGTCCTGGGCGTCGAGGACGACCTGATGCGCCCCGACGTCACCGCCACCCTCGACGGTGACGAGCTGCCCGCCATCGGTGACGGTGCCCTGATGGCCGCGCTGGGCCGGGCCCGCAGCCACACCATGCGCGACATCGTCGCCTCCATCCAGGCCGAGCAGGACCTGGTCGTCCGGGCGCCCGCCGCGTCCGTCACCGAGGTCGAGGGCGGCCCCGGCACCGGCAAGACCGCCGTCGCCCTGCACCGCGCCGCCTACCTCCTCTACCAGGACCGCCGCCGCTACGCGGGCGGCATCCTCATCGTCTCGCCCACCCCGCTGCTGGTCGCCTACACCGAGGGCGTCCTGCCGTCCCTGGGCGAGGAGGGGCAGGTCGCGATCCGCGCGCTCGGCTCCCTCGTCGACGGCGCGGAGGCCACGAGCGGGGGCGGCCCGAAGGGCCTCGATGAGGGGCGGCGGCCGGGAGACGGCGGGGCCTACGACCCGCCGGACGTGGCCCGGGTCAAGGGCTCCAGCCGGATGCAGAAGCTGCTGCGCAAGGCGGCCCGCGGCGCCCTGGACGCGGCCGGCCCCGCCACCCCGGCGCCGGAGCGCGACACCCAGCTCTCCTTCCTGGACGAGGACGCCGCCCCCGCACCGTCCGGCCCGCCGGACCGGCTCCGCGTGGTGGCCTTCGGAGGCCGCATCGAGCTGGACGCGTCCGACCTGAGCCGCATCCGCCGCATCGCCCTCGGCGGCACCGCGCCCGTCAACCTGCTCCGCCCCCGCGCCCGGCGGCTCCTCCTGGACGCCCTGTGGACGAAGTCCGGGGCCGGCCGCCGCTACCACGACCCGGAGCTGGCCGCCGAGGCGCGCCAGGGCTTCGACGAGGACGTCAGCACCGAACCGGTCTTCCAGGAGTTCCTGGACGCCTGGTGGCCGGAGCTGACCCCGCGCGGGGTGCTCGCCGCGATGGCCGACGAACGCACCCTCGGCCGCTGGGCGCGCCGCGTCCTCAACCCGCGCGAGGTGCGGCGGCTGGCCCGGTCGCTCGGCCGCCTCGACGCCCGGGGGCAGGGCCCGCTCTCCGTCCACGACGTGGCGCTCCTCGACGAGCTCCAGCTGATCCTCGGCGCCCCGGCCCGTCCGGCGCGCCCCCGCGAGGCCGATCCACTGGACCAGCTCACCGGCCTGGACGAGCTGACCACGGCCGCCGACCGCGCCTCCTCGGGCCGCAGCCGCCGCGAGCGCCTGGAGGAGGAGCGCACCGACTACGCCCATGTGATCGTCGACGAGGCGCAGGACCTCACGCCGATGCAGTGGCGGATGGTCGGCCGCCGCGGCCGCCACGCCACCTGGACGGTCGTCGGCGACCCGGCGCAGTCGTCGTGGTCCGACCCGGACGAGGCCGCCGAGGCGCGCGACGAGGCGCTGGGCGCCCGCCCGCGCCGCCGCTTCTCGCTCACCGTCAACTACCGCAACCCGGCCGAGATCGCCGAGCTGTCCGCCAAGGTCCTGGCGCTGGCGATGCCCGGGATGACGGCGCCGGACGCGGTCCGTTCGACGGGCCTGCGGCCGCGGTTCGCGGTGGCGTCCCCGGACGGCCGGGATGCCGCGGCCGTCGGGGAGGCGCTGGCCGCCGCCACGGTCGAGGAGGCCCGGCGGCTGCTGGCCGAGGCGGACGGCACCGTCGGCGTGATCGTGGCGATGGCCCGCCGCGAGCAGGCCCGCGCCTGGCTGGCCGGTCTCGGCGACCGGGTGGTCGCCCTCGGCTCTCTGGAGGCGAAGGGGCTGGAGTACGACGCGGCGCTGGTGGTGGCGCCCGCCGAGATCGCCGACGAGTCCCCGGCCGGGCTGCGGGTGCTCTACGTCGCCCTGACCCGCGCCACCCAGCGGCTGACGGTGCTCTCCGGCCACCGCGACGAGCCGGACGCCGACGGGGTCCCCGACCTGCTGCGCGACTGACCGCCGCCCGGGTGGTCCGGGCCGTACCGGAAAAAGGTGGCGGGCCACGGGATTCGCTTCCGGGGAGGGTTTGTTAGCCTTGTCCGTGGCACCGGCTCGATCCAAGCCCCCGGGCCCAACCATCGTCGCTACGAGCGACCACTTGCCGCGAGGCGAGCATGGCGGGTCGGTGTCTCAGACCGCAGTGACGGGCGCTCCTCCTCCGGGAGGGGCGCCCGTTGCCGTTCCCGGGGCGCTCCCGGCGAGTGACACACGCCGCACCGCTCCCCGAGCGGCGCCCGCCCGACGGGACTTCCACCCGCCCTCACCCTCTCGTACGGTGGAAGAATCTTTCCGTAAGGCGGGGCTGGTTACCGTCTACCGGCTGGTAGGTGGGACGATCGGACGATGCGCAGGGCATCCGAGCTCCTGGGACAGCGCATAGGCAACAAGGGAAAGCAGAGGAAGTCGGCCATGGCAACGGCGCCTAGCGTCTCGTATTCGATGACGGTGCGACTGGAAGTTCCCGCGAGCGGCACCGCCGTCAGCCAGCTCACCACGGCCGTGGAGTCCTCCGGCGGGTCGGTCACCGGCCTCGACGTGACCGCCTCCGGCCACGAAAAACTCCGGATCGACGTCACCATCGCCGCGACGTCCACCGCGCACGCCGACGAGATCGTCGGAAAGCTGCGCGGCATCGAGGGCGTCTCGCTCGGCAAGGTTTCCGACCGTACGTTCCTGATGCACCTCGGCGGCAAGATCGAGATGTCGTCGAAGCACCCCATCCGCAACCGTGACGACCTCTCCATGGTCTACACGCCCGGCGTCGCCCGCGTCTGCCAGGCCATCGCGGACAACCCCGAGGACGCCCGCCGTCTGACCATCAAGCGCAACAGCGTCGCGGTGGTCACCGACGGCTCCGCCGTCCTCGGTCTCGGCAACATCGGCCCCAAGGCCGCGCTGCCGGTCATGGAGGGCAAGGCGGCCCTGTTCAAGCGGTTCGCCGGGATCGACGCCTGGCCGATCTGCCTGGACACCCAGGACTCCGACGCCATCGTGGAGATCGTCAAGGCCATCGCGCCGGGCTTCGCGGGCATCAACCTGGAGGACATCTCCGCGCCCCGCTGCTTCGAGATCGAGGCCCGGCTGCGCGAGGCCCTCGACATCCCGGTCTTCCACGACGACCAGCACGGCACCGCCATCGTCGTGCTCGCCGCCCTGACCAACGCGCTGCGCGTGGTCGGCAAGGACATCGGGGACGTCCGCGTCGTCATGTCCGGTGCGGGTGCCGCCGGTACCGCCATCCTCAAGCTGCTGATCGCCGCCGGGGTCAAGCACGCCGTCGTCGCCGACATCCACGGCGTCGTCGACGCGGGCCGCGAGGACCTGGTCTCCGCCGACCCGGACTCCCCGCTGCGCTGGATCGCCGACAACACCAACCCCGAGGGCGTCACCGGCACCCTCAAGGACGCCGTCGTCGGCGCGGACGTCTTCATCGGCGTCTCCGCCCCGAACGTCCTGGACGGCGACGACGTCGCGAAGATGGCCGACGGTGCGATCGTCTTCGCGCTGGCCAACCCCGACCCGGAGGTCGACCCGGCCATCGCCCGGCAGACCGCCGCCGTCGTGGCCACCGGCCGTTCCGACTTCCCCAACCAGATCAACAACGTGCTGGTCTTCCCCGGCGTCTTCCGCGGCCTGCTGGACGCCCAGTCCCGTACGGTGAACACCGAGATGATGCTGGCCGCCGCCCGCGCCCTCGCCGGCGTCGTCCAGGAGGACGAGGTCAACCCGAACTACATCATCCCGAGCGTCTTCCACGACAAGGTCGCGGGTGCCGTGGCCGATGCGGTGAAGGACGCGGCGAAGGCCGGGGGCGCGACTGTGACGGCCGCCACGGCGCTCTGACGCCCCACGGGGCCTCCCGGGCACGGCGCGTCGCGGACGGGCTGCGTCGGGTGGCCCCTAGGGTGGCGGACGGCAATCGGCCGGCCACCGCGCGTGGCGGGCTCCGAGCGGTTACGGGTGCGGAACGTCACGCCGACCGGGGCGCTGACGCTTTCCGTGTGACCCGCCAGGGTGCCGGATTGGCTTTACCGCCGCAGGTGGGGGCAGGATGCGTAACCGGGCGCGAGGGTCTGGCAGCAGACCCGGGTCCGGGGACTGTCCGAGGGCCCTGGCAGCATCGGCTTCGCTGTGCCTGATATTGCGGCTCGCCCGCAGGGCACGCCCATTGGCAAGAAGAACACGGGC
>NZ_JBHYGX010000032.1:24325-67735 GCF_042739975.1 Streptomyces sp. NPDC059080 | reverse complement strand
GGGGGGGGGCCCCCCCCCCCCCCGGCGCCGGGGTGCCGTAGGTGTCGGGCGGGGGCGACGCTGCCGCCGGACGGAATCCGTACCGGTGCGCCCGGGGCGGCGAAGCGAGTCCGTCAGCCGCGGGGGAATCGGGGCCCGGCAGGCCGTCGAGTCCAGGCCGACGCCCCCGTAAGCGGCCCGTGCCGCCCCGTCCGCGCCCGGATCAGAGCGCCGCGAGCGCCGTCTCGAGGATGTCCAGACCCTCGTTGAGCAGGTCCTCGCCGATGACCAGCGGCGGCAGGAAGCGGACCACGTTGCTGTACGTACCGGTGGTCAGGACCAGCAGGCCCTCCTGGTGGCACGCCTTCGCGACCGCGGCGGTAGCCTCGGCGTTCGGCTCCTTCGAACCGGACTTGACCAGCTCGATCGCGATCATCGCGCCACGGCCGCGGACCTCGCCGATGATGTCGAACTTCTCCGCCATCGTGCCCAGGCGCGCCTTCATGATCTCGCCGATCCGGCGGGCCTTGGCGTTCAGGTCCAGCTCGCGCATGGTCTCGATGGAGCCCAGCGCCGCCGCGCACGCCACCGGGTTGCCGCCGTACGTGCCGCCGAGGCCGCCCGCGTGCGCCGCGTCCATCATCTCGGCGCGGCCGGTGACCGCGGCCAGCGGCAGACCGCCGGCGATGCCCTTGGCGGTGGTGATCAGGTCCGGGACGATGTTCTCGTCCTCGCACGCGAACCACTGCCCCGTGCGGCAGAAGCCGGACTGGATCTCGTCGGCGACGAAGACGATGCCGTTCTCCTTCGCGAAGTTCGCGATGGCGGGCAGGAAGCCCTTCGCCGGCTCGATGAAGCCGCCCTCACCGAGCACCGGCTCGATGATGATCGCCGCGACGTTCTCCGCGCCGATCTGCTTGGTGATCTGTGAGATGGCCTGCTCGGCGGCCTCCTGCGCGCAGTTCTCCGGGCCGGTCAGCCAGCGGTACGGGTAGGCCAGCGGCACCCGGTAGACCTCGGGTGCGAACGGGCCGAAACCGTGCTTGTACGGCATGTTCTTCGCGGTCAGCGCCATCGTGAGGTTCGTACGGCCGTGGTAGCCGTGGTCGAACACGACGACCGCCTGGCGCTTGGTGTAGGCGCGGGCGACCTTCACCGCGTTCTCCACCGCCTCCGCGCCCGAGTTGAACAGCGCGGACTTCTTCGCGTGGTCGCCCGGCGTCAGCTCCGCGAGCTGCTCACACACCTCGACGTACGGCTCGTACGGCGTGACCATGGCGCAGGTGTGGGTGAAGTCCGCGAGCTGCGCGGTGGCGCGGCGCACCACGGCCTCGGCGCTGTTGCCGACCGACGTCACGGCGATGCCGGAGCCGAAGTCGATGAGGGAGTTGCCGTCGACGTCCTCCAGGACGCCGCCGCCGGCGCGCTTGATGAAGACGGGCAGCACCGCACCGACGCCACCCGCCACGGTGGCCTGCTTACGCTCCCACAGCGCCTGCGACTTGGGGCCGGGAATCGCGGTGACGACGCGACGCTCCTGGGGGAGGGCGGGGCCTCCGGACAGTTCGGTCATGGCAGTCTCCTGGGGGTGGAAGGGGACGTACGAAAGGTCTTTTCTCGCAGGCTAGGGGTGGTGGGCCGGGTCTGGCATGTTCCGTTCGGGAGAAGTGCGCGTGTTGCGTTGTCCGCGCCGGACATAGCGACGGCGCGGGGCCAGTAGATTGAGCGGCGGCGTACCGCACGGCGGCGTACCGCACGGCGGCGTACCGCACGGCGGCGTACCGCACGGCGGCGTACCGCACGGCGGCGTACCGCACGGCGGCGTACCCGCGCCGTCGCCGACGCGGATGGTCCACGAACGACGCAGGCACAGTCCAAGGGGGACGAGGGGCACCGGATGGACACCGAGGGTATGCACGACGCACCGCACACCGTTCCGCCGCCACCGCACGGAGCACCCCGACCCGAACCCACCGTCCCGCGCCCCGCGGCACCGCCCGCCGCCCCGTCGGCGGCCGCCCCGCCGCCCCCCACGGCCCCGCCACCCGTCCCGCATGGGGCGGCGCCCGAACCCCCGGTCCTGCGCTGGCTGCGCACCCCCCGCCCCGCCGCCGCGCCAGGCATCTGGACGTACGGTCACCGCCCCCGCCCGGCCGCCGACCCCGACCGCGCCCCGTTGCGCCAGCTGATCAGCGGTGCGGTCATCTCGGGTCTGTGCGGGTGGCTGCTGTGGTCGTTGTTGTGGAACAACTACCTCGGCAACTACTGGGTGTGGCCGCTCTACGCCCTCACCCCGGACTCCTGGCGCACCAGCGGCACCTTCGCCGTCTGGATCGTCAACCTCTACTACGCGGTGTGGATCGCGGGGATCGCCACGATCTTCGGCCGCCTCGGCCGCTGGCCCGAACTGTTCCGCCGGGTGGCCGGCCCGCTGCTGCGCCGGATACGGGAGGGTGCTCCGGTGGCGAAGCCCGAACCGGCCGTGGACCGGGCGCAGTGGCCCGAGCTGCGCGCCGCGGGCGCCGTCGACGCCGCCGACAAGCTCACCGCCGAGGCCCGCGCGGGGCGGATGAACGACGTCGACGTCGCCCGCATCGACCACGCATGGCGCGCCGCACGGGGCGGCGCGGGCGGCGTCTCCTCCTTCACCGACACCGTCCTGCGGCACGGCGCCGCCGCCGAGGCGCACCCGTCCGGCGCACGCGATCTGTCCCGCCGGACCGCCCACCACGACCTCCTGGCGCACCAGGTGCGCATCGGTGTCGCCGCCGACCACGAACGCAACCCGCACCAGCACCGCGGCGCCGGACTCGCCCTCGATCCGGGCCTGTTGGGCACCTCTCTGCTCGCCGTCGGCCCGTCGGGCAGCGGTAAGACCAGCCGGGTGCTCAAGCCGGTCGTCGAGTCGATGTGCCTCCAAGCGCTCGCCCGGCGGTGCGCCGTCGTCGCCGTCGGCCCCGTGGGCGCGGACCTCGGCCCCGATGACGCCTTCGACGTGGTGGTCCGTGTCGGCCGCCCCGGTCAGGACACCGACCTCGATCTCTACGGCGGCACCACCGACCCCGACGAGGCCGCGGGCATGCTCGCCGAGGCGCTGGTCGGCGATCTGGCGACCGGGCAGCAGGGCGCGGACGGCCGACGCGCGGCGACCGCACTGGGGCAGCTCCTCGGCCCGTTCCGGACCGCCCACGGCCGTTTCCCCTCGGTGCCGGAGCTGCGCGAACTCCTCGACGGTGCGCAGGAGCCGGTGGCGGAGCTGCGTGAGGCCCTGCGAGCCGCCGGTGCCACGGCGCAGCTGCGTGAACTGGATGCCCGCGCCCGGCAGTCCGAGCGGCCGGGTGACACCGGGGCGCTGCTCGCCGACCGGATCGCGCTGCTGGACCGCCCCGCCTTCGCCGGATTCTTCGACACCACGGGGCGCACCCGTCAGGTGTCGCTGCGCTCCCTCGACCAGCCGCTGCGGATACGCGTCGAACTCCCGGAACGGGGGCACGCCGAGGCGTCACGGATCCTCGCGCGGCTGGTGCTGGCCCAGTTCACCGAGGCCGCGGTGGCCCGCACCGACCGCTCCCTCTTTGCCTGTCTGGTCCTGGACGAGGCGGCGCACACCATCACCGCCGAGGCGCTGCGGGGCTTGCAGCGGCTGCGAGCGGCCAACGCGGGCGCGGTGCTGACGCTCCGTGCGCTGGACGATGTCCCCGAGTCGCTGCGCAGCGCGCTGCTCGGCGCGGTCGGGTGCCGGATGGCGTTCGCCGGCGTCACGACCTGGGACGGGGCGCGGTTCGCCGAGGTGTGGGGCAAGGAGTGGGTGGAGACCCGCGACGTCACCGACCGGCAGATCATCGCGTACAGCGCCGCGGGCAAGGTGTTCCACATGTTCCGCCAACTGGCCACGGGCAAGGCGGCCACGGCCAAGGCGATCACCGTCCGCACCGTCGAGCGCGAACGCTGGTCCGCCTCCGATCTCGCCAACGCCGTCCCGCCCGGCCATGCGGTGCTGTCGGTCACCTCGGTACGCGGCGAACACGCGCCTCCGGTGCTGGTGGACCTGCAGCGGTAGCGGGGCGGGGTGGGGCGGCGCTCCGTGCGGGCCGCCCCAGGGAGCGCGCCAACGCTCCCTGCACGGGGCGGCCCCATGCGCGGTGCCTCAAGGGGGGTGCCCAGGCTCTCTCCGCGGCGCCCCATGCGGGTGCCCCATGCGCGGCTCACTGCGGACGAGCCGCCCCGCGCGAAGCGCCCCGGCCCCACACTGCCCGTGCCCTGCCCCCGTACCGTCCGTGCCCCATGGACGCCCGCCATGCGGCGTGGCATGGGGCGCGTCCGGAGCGGATGCGCCCTGGCCGGCGGCCCGTGCCGCCCGGTTGCTTCGACCGCCACTGAGGCAGAATCGGTGGTGACCGTTCCTACGGGACGGCCCCACCTCGGGCGTGCCGCCCCCGTCCCACCGGCGGTGGCCGCCGCCCCCGTCGCCGTCGAAGGTTCCATGCCGCACACCCTCGCCTCCCTGGTCAACCACACCGCGCTCAAGCTGACCGTGCTCGCGGGCGAGGAGCGGCTCGACGTCCCCGTGCGCTGGGCCCACGCCAGCGAGCTGATCGACCCGGTGCCCTATATGGAGGGCGGTGAGCTGCTGCTGATCACGGCGCTGAAACTGGACGCCGAGGACGAGGAGACCGCGCGCGCCTACGTACGCCGGGTGGCCCGCGCGGGGGTCATCGGTCTCGGTTTTGCGATCGGCGTCAACTACGACGAGGTGCCCGAGGCGTTCGTCGCGGCAGCGCGCGCCGAGGGGCTGCCGCTGTTCGGCGTGCCCCGCCGGACCCCGTTCATCGCCATCAGCAAGGCCGTGTCCGCCGCCGTCGCCGCTGACCAGTACCGTGCCGTGACCGCCGGGTTCGAGGCGCAGCGGGAACTGACCCGCGCCGCGCTGAGCGCCGAGGGCCCGGCCGAACTGCTGGCCCGGCTCGCCGCTCACCTGGACGGCTGGGCCGCGCTGTACGACGCGTCCGGCGCCGTGCTGGCCGCCGCGCCCGAATGGGCGGCTCGGCGCGCCGCCCGGCTCGCCGCTGACGTCGCCCGGCTGCGGGAGCGCCCCGCGCCCGCCAGCGCGGTGATCAGCGCGGCGGAGGGCGACGATCGCGTCGAACTCCAGTCACTGGGCACGGGGCGGCGGGCACGGGGCGTCCTCGCCGTCGGCACAGGGGCGGCACTGGGCACGGCGGAACGCTACGCCGTCCACTCCGCCGTTGCCCTCCTGACGCTCGCCACGGAGCGCTCCCGCGCCCTCCAGGACGCCGAGGCCCGGCTCGCCTCCGCCGTGCTGAAGATGCTGCTGATCGGCGAGCCGGACCATGCGCGGTCCGTGGCGGGACGGCTCTACGGAGGCTTGCTGGAGGCCCCGTTCCGGGTGCTGGTCGCCGAACCGGTGGCCGGTGGCAACGGTGCCGCCCGCACGGGGCCCGGTGTGCTCGACGGCCTTGCGGACGCCCTTGAGTCCGCCGCCGCCCGTACGGGGGAGGCGGTGCTCGTCGTTGCCGAGACGGGGCGGCTGACGGCTCTGGTCGCCGATGGCGGGGCCGCGGCCGACGCGTGCGCCCGCTTCGCCGCGGACGTCGAGGACCGTCCGGCCGCACCGTCCGCGCCGCGCGGCGGCGCGCCCCGTGGCGAGGCCCCGTACGGCGGTGAGGGGCTGGCGGCCGGGCTCTCCGCCCCGACCGCTCCCGCCACCGTGCCGACCGCGCACCGCCAGGCCGAACAGGCGCTCTCCGTCGCCCGTCGGCGGAGCCGCGCGCTGATCGAGCACGAGGACGTCGCCGCCGGATCCGTCCTTCCCCTGCTCGCCGACGACGCCGTCCGGGCCTTCGCCGACGGGCTGCTGCGTGCCCTGCGGCAGCACGACGCGACCGGCCGGGGCGATCTGGTGGCTTCGCTCCGCGCCTGGCTCTCGCGGCACGGGCAGTGGGACGCCGCCGCCGCCGACCTCGGGGTGCACCGCCACACTCTGCGGTACCGGATGCGGCGCGTCGAGGAGATCCTCGGCCGCTCCCTGGACGACGCGGACGTCCGGATGGAACTGTGGCTGGCCCTCAAGGTGACCTCGGGCACCGCGGACACACACGGCACACCGGGTACGCCGGGGGAATGAACACACCCGCCCCGGCCTTACGCTCCGCATGGGGCATGGGGCATGGGGCATGGGGCATGGGGCACGGGGCGCACCACTCGTGCCAGCCTTCCCCGCCCCGCCCCGCCTCCCATACGCCCCTGCCTCGTCCATCGCGGAGAGACACACGGACGGATTGCGCCGCTTCGGACAAACGCCACGGCGGCGTCGCACCCCTACGGTGGGGGCAGAGTCGACAGCGCGGATCTGCTCGCCGGTCCGTGCGTACCACCCACCACTTCGGAAGGGCCGGGATCCACTGTGCCGAACAATGCTGCAGCCCCCACCGCCTTTTGGGTCGCCGGCCGCGAGGCCACCGGTGACACCACCTTCGACGTCACCTCCCCCTGGGACGGACGTCTCGTCGGCACGGTGAGCGTCCCGACCGAGGAGCAGGTCGAGGAGGCCATCGCCGCCGCCCTCGCCGTTCAGGACGAGTTCGCCGCCACCCCCGCCCACGTCCGCGCCGCGGCCCTCAGCCATGTCGAGCACCGGCTGGTCGAGCGTACGGAGGAGATCGCGCAGCTGATCTCCGCGGAGAACGGCAAGCCCATCAAGTGGGCACGCGGTGAGGTCGGCCGCGCCGTGTCCGTCTTCCGCTTCGCTGCCGAGGAGGCCCGCCGCTTCAACGGTGGCGAGGCGCAGCGGCTCGACACCGACGGCGGCGGCGCCGGCCGCCTCGCGCTGACCCGCCGTTTCCCGCGCGGCACGGTGCTGGGCATCGCCCCGTTCAACTTCCCGCTCAACCTCTGTGCCCACAAGGTCGCCCCCGCCATCGCGGCAGGTGTGCCGATCTTCCTCAAGCCGGCCCCCGCCACCCCGCTGTCCGGTCTGATCCTCGGTGAACTCCTCGCCGAGACCGACCTCCCGGCCGGTTCCTGGTCGATCCTGCCGGTTCCCAACGACCGCATGGCGGCGCTGGTCCAGGACGAGCGGCTGCCGGTCATTTCGTTCACCGGCTCCGAGAAGGTCGGCTACGACATCCTCGACTCGGTGCCCCGTAAGCACTGCACCCTGGAGCTGGGCGGCAACGGCGCGGCCGTCATCCTCGGCGACTACGCCTCCGAGGCGGACCTGGACTGGGCGGCCCAGCGGATCGCCACCTTCTCCAACTACCAGGGCGGTCAGTCCTGCATCTCGGTGCAGCGGGTGATCGCCGACGCACAGGTCTACGACCGCCTGGTGCCCAAGATCGTCGCGGCGGTCGAGGCGCAGGTCACCGGCGACCCGTCCGACGCCGCGACCGAGGTCGGCCCGCTGGTCAGCGAGGCCGCGGCCGAGCGCGTCGAGACGTGGGTGGACGAGGCCGTCGCATCCGGTGCCAAGCTGCTCACCGGCGGCAAGCGGGAGGGCGCCTCGTACGCGCCGACCGTGCTCGCCGAGCTGCCCGCCGACACCACCCTCGCCTGCGAAGAGGTCTTCGGCCCGGTGCTCTCGGTTGCGAAGGTCGACGGGGAGGCCGCCGCGTTCGCCGCGGTCAACGACTCCAAGTACGGGCTCCAGGCCGGGGTGTTCACCCACGACGTACAGGCGGCGTTCCGTGCGCACCGTGCGCTGGAGGTGGGTGGTGTGATCATCGGCGATGTGCCGTCGTACCGCGCCGACCAGATGCCGTACGGCGGCGTCAAGCTCTCCGGCGTCGGCCGTGAGGGCGTCCGCTACGCCATGGACGACTACACCTACGAGCGGGTCCTGGTGCTGACCGGCATCGACCTCTGAGGGACGGTGCCCGGCCCACCGGCCGCGGCACACCCCGTTCGCCCGACCCGGCCTGGACCGGTGGACAGCGCGGTCGCCCCCGAGACCGTCACATGAGTCCGGGCCAGGTGCCGGTCCGTCCCCTCCCGTGGACCGGCCCCGGCCGCGGCGCGTTCCGGCATCCTGTTCCGGAGCGCGCCGCGCCCCCTTTGGGCCCGGCCCCGGGGGCGCTCCAGATCTTGACGGTACGGCCCCGCGCGGGCCGTTTCTTCGTGCCTGAGGGGGCTCGGCCCGTCTCCCGCGCCCCCTGCCCTGTGCGTGGGGCGGCGGCCCTCAGGCATGGGGCGGCCACCGTCCCGCGCATGGGGCAGCCGAGCCCCCCTCGCGGAGGGGGCAGCCCCCCGCATGGGGCAGGAGCGCGGCTCCGCCTCATGCGGCGGCCCTCGCCCCCGCCCCATGCAACAGCTCCCGCTCGGCCCCATGCGGCGGCCGCATGCGACGGCCCCATGCGACGGCCCCATGCGGCGAGCCCCTGCCCCGTCCCCACGGCCGCGTACCCCTCACCGGCGCAACACCGCCCTACGGGTTTGAGGCCCGCCATCCCCAGCCGATGGGCCTTGTGAGGGCGTCCGACGGCGCCGCGTAACTGGTGAAACTGCCGCATACCGGGTAATTCTCACAAGTAGTCCATGAGTGTCCATGGGCGCCGTCCCGTTGGCCCCGGTCCGTCGGCACGGTCCATCCGAACGCGGCGAGGTGAGCCCGACATGTCCGCTCCGACCACCCGCAACGTCTCCGAGCGCGAGGCACGGCAGGTCGCCGAGGCGGCCCGGGAACAGGACTGGCGCAAGCCCAGCTTCGCCAAGGAACTGTTCCTGGGACGTTTCCGGCTCGACCTGATCCACCCGCACCCCAGCCCGGCGGCGGAGGACGTACGGCGGGGCGAGGCGTTCCTGGCCGCACTGCGCACGTTCTGCGAAACGCGGATCGACGGCGCCCGGATCGAACGCGAGGGGCGGATCCCCGACGAGACCGTCAACGGTCTCAAGGAGCTCGGCGCGCTCGGCATGAAGATCGATACGAAGTACGGCGGACTCGGCCTCACGCAGGTCTACTACAACAAGGCGCTCGCCCTCGTCGGCTCCGCGAGCCCCGCCGTCGGCGCGCTGCTCTCCGCGCACCAGTCGATTGGCGTTCCGCAGCCCGTGAAGCTCTTCGGCAGCCAGGAGCAGAAGGACGCCTTCCTGCCCCGTTGTGCCCGTACCGACATCTCGGCGTTCCTGCTCACCGAGCCGGACGTCGGCTCGGACCCGGCGCGGCTGGCGACCACCGCCGTTCCCCACGGCGACGGATACGTCCTCGACGGCGTGAAGCTGTGGACCACCAACGGCGTCGTCGCCGACCTGCTGGTGGTGATGGCGCGAGTCCCCGCCGTGGCGGGCAACCGGGGCGGCATCACCGCCTTCGTCGTCGAGACCGCGACGCCCGGCATCACCGTCGAGCACCGCAACGCGTTCATGGGCCTGCGCGGGCTGGAGAACGGCGTCACCCGCTTCCACCAGGTGCGGGTGCCCGCCGCGCACCGTATCGGCCCCGAGGGCGCCGGCCTGAAGATTGCGCTGACCACCCTCAACACGGGACGGCTGTCGCTGCCCGCGATGTGCGTGGGCTCCGGCAAGTGGGCCCTGAAGATCGCTCGGGAGTGGTCAGCCGTCCGCGAACAGTGGGGCAGGCCGATCGCCGCGCATGAGGCCGTCGGCGCCAAGATCTCCTTTATCGCCGCGACCACCTTCGCCCTGGAGGCGATTGTCGACCTCTCCTCCCAGATGGCCGACGAGAACCGCAACGACATCCGGATCGAGGCCGCCCTCGCCAAGCTCTACGGGTCCGAGATGGGGTGGCGGATCGCCGACGAACTGGTGCAGATCCGCGGCGGCCGCGGTTTCGAGACCGCCGACTCGCTCGCCGCACGGGGCGAACGCGCCGTGCCCGCCGAGCAGTTGCTGCGCGACATGCGCATCAACCGCATCTTCGAGGGATCGACGGAGATCATGCATCTGCTGATCGCCCGCGAGGCCGTCGACGCCCATCTGTCCGTCGCGGGCGACCTCATCGACCCGGAGAAGAGCCTCGGTGACAAGGGCAGGGCCGCCGCCGACGCCGGTCGCTTCTACGCCCGCTGGCTGCCCCAACTCGTCACCGGGCCCGGCCAACTGCCGCGTGCTTACCAGGAGTTCGGTCCGCTGGCGGGGCATCTGCGGTACGTCGAACGGTCCTGCCGCAAGCTGGCCCGCGCCACCTTCTTCGCGATGTCGCGCTGGCAGGGGCGGATGGAGACCAAGCAGGGCTTCCTCGGGCGGATCGTCGACATCGGCGCCGAGCTGTTCGCGATGAGCGCCGCCTGCGTACGGGCCGAGCATCTGCGGCTGACCGGTGACCACGGGCGGGCGGCGTACCAGCTGGCCGACGCGTTCTGCCGGCAGTCCCGCATCCGCGCCGACGAGCTCTTCGCCCGGCTGTGGACCAACACCGACAGCCTCGACCGCAAGGTCGTCTCCGGCGTCCTCGACGGCGCGTACCGCTGGCTGGAGGAGGGCGTCGTCGACGCCAGCGGCGAGGGCCCCTGGATCGCCGACGCCACCCCCGGCCCCAGCCTCCATGACAACGTCCACCGCCCCATCCGCCGCCCCGGCTCCGAGGCACCGTAGGTCCGGGCGACGCGCCATGGCGGAGCGACGGGGCGCTGCCCGCTCCCATGGGGCGCCCGCCCTATGAGGCGCCCGCCCCATGCGCTCCGCCCCATGCGCTCCGCCCCATGCCCCGTGCATGGCGCCCCGCCTCACGCAGCGTCGCCCCACGCCCCACCCCACCCTGCCGATGCGCCCCACCCTGCCGATGCGCCCCACCCCGCCGATGCGCCTCAACCCGGCCGCGAGGCCCCCGCCGCCTCCGCGACCGGCCACAATGGACCCCATGACGGACTCCCTCGCCCACCCGCACCTGCGGTTCGCCCCGGTTTCCGCGGATCTGGACGCGCAGCACGGCCCCCGCGACATCGTGATCCTCGGATCGACCGGTTCCATCGGCACCCAGGCGATCGACATCGTGCAGCGCAACCCCGACCTTTTCCGGGTGACCGCGCTCTCCGCGGCCGGTGGCCGGGTGGAGCTGCTCGCCGAGCAGGCGCACCAGCTGCGGGTCCGCACCGTCGCCGTGGCCCGCGAGGAGGCCGCCCCGGCGCTGCGCGAGGCGCTGCGCGCGCGGTACGGCGCGGGCGAGCCGCTGCCGGAGATCCTCGCCGGACCTGACGCGGCCACCGACCTCGCCGCCTCCCCCTGCCACACCGTCCTCAACGGCATCACCGGTTCCATCGGCCTCGCGCCGACGCTCGCCGCCCTCAAGGCCGGACGGGTGCTCGCCCTCGCCAACAAGGAGTCGCTGATCGCCGGCGGCCCGCTGGTCAAGGCCGTCGCCGCCCCCGGGCAGATCATCCCCGTCGACTCCGAGCACTCCGCGCTGTTCCAGGCGCTGACCGGTGGCACCCGCGAGGAGGTCCGCAAGCTCGTCGTCACCGCGTCCGGCGGCCCGTTCCGCGGCCGCAGCCGTGCGGAGCTGGCCGGTGTCACCCCCGAGCAGGCGCTGGCCCATCCCACCTGGTCCATGGGGCCCGTCGTCACCATCAACTCCGCGACCCTCGTCAACAAGGGTCTCGAGGTCATCGAGGCGCACCTGCTGTTCGACGTCCCCTTCGCACAGATCGAGGTCGTCGTCCATCCGCAGTCCTACGTCCACTCGATGGTGGAATTCACCGACGGCTCCACCCTCGCCCAGGCCAGCCCGCCCGACATGCGGATGCCCATCGCGCTCGGCATGAGCTGGCCCGCCCGCGTCCCCGACGCCGCGCCCGGCGTCGACTGGGCGACGGCCCGGACCTGGGAGTTCTTCCCCCTCGACGAGAAGGCGTTCCCCTCCGTCCCGCTCGCCTGCCACGTCGGCGACCTCGGCGGCACCGCGCCCGCCGTCTTCAACGCCGCGAACGAGGAATGCGTCGACGCCTTCCTCCACGGCGGGCTGCCTTTCACAGGGATTGTGGATACGGTCGCCGAAGTGGTCGCCGAACACTCCGTGCCCGGCCGGGGAACTTCCCTCACCGTCGCGGACGTACGGGAGGCGGAGACCTGGGCGCGCGCCCGCGCCCGCGAACTGGCCGCCCGTGCGGCACGTACACCTTCGGAGGCTCGCGCATGACGACCTGGATGACCATCCTCGGCATAGTCGTCTTCGTCGTCGGCCTGCTGTTCTCCATCGCCTGGCACGAGCTCGGCCATCTCTCGACGGCCAAGATGTTCGGCATCCGCGTGCCGCAGTACATGGTGGGCTTCGGGCCGACGCTCTTCTCCCGTAAGAAGGGCGACACCGAGTACGGCATCAAGGCCGTCCCGCTCGGCGGCTACATCCGCATGATCGGGATGTTCCCGCCCGGCGACGACGGGAAGCTCCAGGCCCGTTCCACCTCACCGTGGCGTGGCGTGATCGAGGACGCCCGTTCGGCCGCCTTCGAGGAGCTCCAGGAGGGCGACGAGAAGCGGCTCTTCTACACGCGCAAGCCGTGGAAGCGCGTCATCGTGATGTTCGCCGGGCCGTTCATGAACCTGATCCTCGCGGTCGCGATCTTCATGAGTGTGCTGATGGGCTTCGGCATCAACACCCAGACCACCCGGGTCGGCTCGGTCTCCGACTGCGTCATCGCGGCGTCCGCCAAGACCGACAAGTGCCCCGCCGGTGCCAAGGACTCCCCGGCCAAGGCCGCGGGCCTGCGCGCCGGTGACAAGATCGTCAGCTTCAACGGCCGGGCCCTCCCCGACTGGGACACCCTTCAGGGCCAGATCCGCGACACCACCGGGCCCGCCACGCTCGTCGTCGAACGCGACGGCGCCCGCCACACCCTGCACGCCGACCTCATCGAGAACAAGGTCGCCAAGACCGACGGCCACGGCGGCTACGTCGACGGCCAGTACGTCACCGCCGGATTCCTGGGCTTCACCCCGGCCAGCGGCGTCGTCCAGCAGTCCTTCGGCCAGTCCGTCGACCGCATGGGCAACATGGTCCAGCAGGGCGTCACCTCCCTGATCAACCTCCCCGGCAAGGTCCCCGACCTGTGGAACGCCGCCTTCAACGGTGCGGAACGCAAGGCGGACTCCCCGATGGGCGTGGTCGGCGCCGCGCGCGTCGGCGGAGAGGTCTTCTCCCTCCACATCCCCCCGGAGCAGCGCGTCGCGACGATGCTCTTCCTGGTGGCGGGCTTCAACCTCTCCCTCTTCCTGTTCAACATGCTGCCGCTGCTCCCGCTGGACGGCGGGCACATCGCCGGCGCCCTGTGGGAGTCGATCCGCCGCGTCTTCGCGAAGGTCGTCCGCCGACCGGACCCGGGCCCGTTCGACGTCGCCAAGCTGATGCCGGTCGCGTACGTCGTCGCGGGCGTGTTCATCTGCTTCACCCTGCTCGTCCTCGTCGCCGACGTCGTCAACCCGGTCACGCTCACCGGATAGCGGGCAGCGCAGGTCACACACGTGGACGGCCGGACGTCCCGCGGAGCGCCGCGGGTGTCCGGCCGTCGCCGTACGGCGCCGCCGCGCAGCCAGGATGTGCTTCGGGGAACCCCGGTGCCGTAATCTCGGAGGCCGGAGCCCGCCGACTTCGGGACCTAGATCCACACCTTGGGGTTGCTCGCCAGATGACTGCCATTTCGCTGGGAATGCCGGACGTACCGACCAAGCTTGCCGACCGCAGGGTCAGCCGCAAGATTCACGTCGGGTCGGTACCCGTGGGCGGAGACGCACCGGTGTCGGTGCAGTCGATGACGACCACCCGCACCTCCGACATCGGCGCCACGCTCCAGCAGATCGCCGAGCTGACCGCCTCCGGCTGCCAGATCGTCCGCGTCGCCTGCCCGACCCAGGACGACGCCGATGCGCTGCCGGTCATCGCGAAGAAGTCCCAGATCCCGGTGATCGCGGACATCCACTTCCAGCCCAAGTACGTCTTCGCCGCGATCGACGCGGGCTGCGCCGCGGTCCGCGTCAACCCCGGCAACATCAAGAAGTTCGACGACCAGGTCAAGGAGATCGCCAAGGCGGCCGGTGATGCGGGCACCCCGATCCGCATCGGCGTCAACGCCGGTTCGCTCGACGCCCGCCTGCTCGCCAAGTACGGCAAGGCCACCCCCGAGGCACTCGTCGAGTCCGCCCTGTGGGAGGCGTCCCTCTTCGAGGAGCACGGCTTCCGCGACATCAAGATCTCGGTCAAGCACAACGACCCGGTCGTGATGGTCAACGCCTACCGCCAGCTCGCCGCGCAGTCCGACTACCCGCTCCACCTCGGCGTCACCGAGGCGGGCCCCGCCTTCCAGGGCACCATCAAGTCCGCGGTCGCGTTCGGCGCGCTGCTCTCCGAGGGCATCGGCGACACCATCCGCGTCTCGCTCTCCGCGCCGCCCGCCGAGGAGGTCAAGGTCGGCCTCCAGATCCTGGAGTCCCTCAACCTCAAGCCCCGCCGCCTGGAGATCGTCTCCTGCCCGTCCTGCGGCCGCGCCCAGGTCGACGTGTACAAGCTCGCCGACCAGGTCACCGCCGGTCTGGAGGGCATGGAGGTGCCGCTGCGCGTCGCCGTCATGGGCTGCGTCGTCAACGGCCCCGGTGAGGCCCGTGAGGCCGACCTCGGCGTCGCCTCCGGCAATGGCAAGGGCCAGATCTTCGTCAAGGGCCAGGTCATCAAGACCGTCCCCGAGTCGAAGATCGTCGAGACGCTCATCGAAGAGGCCATGAAGATCGCCGAGCAGATGGAGAAGGACGGGGTCACCTCCGGCGAACCCGTCGTCACCGCCGCGGGCTGAGCGCCCCGTCACCCGCCGCACGGCGCCCGTCGTGGCCGAGCCCCGCCGCCCCGTACCCAGGGGCGGCGGGGCTCGCACGTAGCGCCACGGGTGGTGTCCGACGGCGGGAGGTACAGTGCGAGAACCTGCTCCTGCCTGGCCTCCCAGGCCCGCACCGGTGAGGCTTTCCGACACGTGCTGACGACCACCACCCTCAAGGTCCTGGAGCCAGGGGAGCTCGACGCCGCCCTGGAGATCCTGGACCGCGACCCGGTCGCCAACGCCTTCGTCGCCGCCCGGGTCCAGGTGGCGGGGCTCGATCCGTGGCGGCTCGGCGGCGAGATGTGGGGCTGGTACACCGGCGGCCGCCTGGAGTCCCTCTGCTACGCGGGGGCCAACCTCGTCCCCATCTGCGCCACCCCCGAGGCCATCCGCGGCTTCGCCGAACGCGCCCGCCGTCAGGGCCGCCGCTGCTCCTCCCTCGTCGGCCCGGCCGAGGCCACCGCCGCACTGTGGTCCCTCCTGGAGCCCGCATGGGGCCCCGCCCGCGAGGTCCGCGCCCACCAACCCCTCATGGTCACCACCGCCCCGTCCGCGGAGATCGCGCCCGACCCCTACGTCCGGCGCATCCGCAAGAACGAGATGGAACTGATCATGCCCGCCTGCGTGGCCATGTTCACCGAGGAGGTCGGCATCTCCCCGATGGCCGGCGACGGCGGACTCCTCTACCAGGCACGCGTCGCCGAACTCGTGGGTGCCGGCCGCTCTTTCGCACGGGTCGAGAACGGCAAGGTCCTCTTCAAGGCCGAGATCGGCGCCGCCACGCCCCGCGCCTGCCAGATCCAGGGCGTCTGGGTCGACCCCGACCATCGCGGCAAGGGCCTCTCCGAGACCGGCATGGCGGCTGTCCTCCGCTACGCCCTCGCCGACGTCGCCCCCGTCGTCAGCCTCTACGTCAACGACTTCAACGCGGCCGCGCGGGCGGCGTACCGGCGGGTGGGGTTCGAGGAGGTCGGGGCGTTCATGAGTGTGCTGTTCTGACCCGTGCTGCGGTGGCGGCCGGGACGTGCCGTTGCCGCTGCGTGCCGCGCGGTGGGCGCCCCGCCTCGGCCGCACCGTTGTGCGCTCCGTGCCTGTGGTCGTCCCGCTTCGGTCGCGCCCCGGTGCCCACCATGCCGCGGCCGTCCGGCTCCGCACCGTTGCGCCCCATGCCCGTGGTCGTCCCGCTCCGCCCGCACCGTCGTGACCGTACGCGTGACGTGCTGTTCGGGCCGTACGCACCGTCGTGACCGTACGGCTGTGACCGTGCTGTTCGGGCCGTACGCCTTGTACGCTCCCGACCATGGATGACATCGCGGTCGGCCCCCTCGATCTCGCCGCCCGCGTGGACGATGCGCTGGCGGTGCAGGCCCTCGCCTTCGGCCTCACAGACGGGGAGATGGCCATCCGCCGCCCCATCGTGCTGCGGCATCTGCAGTGCCCCGGGGCCCGCGCGCTGGGCGCCACCACCCCCGCCGGCCGCCTCGTCGGCTTCGTCTACGGCATGCCCAACGACCGCGCTCACTGGTGGTCCGGCGTCGTCGAGCCCTATCTGCGCGCCCAACAGCTCGACCACTGGCTCGACGACTCCTTCGTCATCACCGAACTCCACGTCCACCCCGCGTACCAGCACCGCGGTATCGGCCGCCGGTTGATCACGGAACTGACCGACACCACCACGCGGCCCCGCAGCATCCTCTCGGCCCTCGACACCGAGAGCCCCGCCCGCGCGCTCTACCACTCCCTCGGCTACCAGGACCTCGCCCGCCGCGTCCTGTTCCCCAGCGCCCCCACGCCTTACGCCGTCATGGGCGCCCTGCTGCCGCTGCCCCGCCACTGACGTTGCGCCCGTACGGCGTGGGGCGGGTACGGAGGGCAGGGCATGGGGCGGAGCGCTGCATCTGGAGCGCCGGGCCCCATGCGCCGCGCCCCATGCGCCGGGCCCCATGCGCCGGGCCCCATGCGCCGGGCCCCATGCGCCGGGCCCCATGCGCCGCGCCCCATGCGGCATGCCCCGCGCCCCGGGTGGCCGCCCCATGGCGTACGCACCAGGGGCCCGGGCCCCCGCGTGACGCCCCATGCGGATGCCCCATGCGCGGGCGCGGGGGGTCCGCGCGGTGCGCCGCGCCCCCTGCGCGGCGGGCAACCCATTTCCGTGCGCCATGCCCCGGCGGCTAACCTCCAGGGAGTCACCTTTCTTACGCAGGAGAAATTCCCATGGCCCACGCCGCTCAGGTCCAGCGCATGTCCCGATTGATGATCAAGACGCTGCGCGACGACCCGGCCGACGCCGAGACCGCCAGCCACAAGCTGCTGGTACGCGCCGGGTACGTCCGCCGTACGTCCGCGGGCATCTGGACCTGGCTCCCGCTGGGCAAGAAGGTGCTGGAGAACGTCTCCCGCATCGTCCGCGAGGAGATGGACGCCATCGGCGGCCAGGAAGTCCTGCTGCCCGCCCTGCTCCCCAAGGAGCCGTACGAGGCGAGCGGCCGCTGGGAGGAGTACGGCGACCTCCTCTTCCGCCTCAAGGACCGCAAGGGCTCCGACTACCTCCTCGGCCCCACGCACGAGGAGATCTTCACCCTCACGGTCAAGGACCAGTGCACGTCCTACAAGGACCTGCCGGTGATCCTCTACCAGATCCAGACCAAGTACCGCGACGAGGCCCGACCCCGCTCCGGCGTGCTCCGGGGCCGCGAGTTCCAGATGAAGGACTCGTACAGCTTCGACACCACCGACGAGGGCCTGGCCACCTCCTACGCCCTGCACCGCGAGGCGTACACCAAGATCTTCGAGCGGCTGGGCCTGGACTACCGCATCGTCTCCGCCGTCTCCGGCGCCATGGGCGGCTCCGCCTCCGAGGAGTTCCTGGCCCCCGCCGCGGCCGGTGAGGACACCTTCGTGGACTGCCCCGCCTGCGACTACGCCGCGAACACCGAGGCCGTCACGGTCAAGGTCGCCCCGGTCGAGGACGCGGACCACGGGCCCGTCGAGGAGCTGGACACCCCCGACACCCCGACCATCGAGGCCCTCGCCGCCCACCTGGACGTCCCGGCGTCGGCGACGCTGAAGAACCTCCTGGTGAAGGTCGACGGTGAGATCGTCGCGGTCGGCGTCCCCGGTGACCGCGAGGTCGACCTCGGCAAGCTCGGCGAGCACCTCGCGCCCGCCACCGTCGAGCTGGTCACCGCCGAGGACTTCGTGGACCGCCCCGACCTGGTCCGCGGCTACGTCGGCCCGCAGGGCCTGGCCGGGACCGCGTTCCGCTACCTCGCCGACCCGCGGATCGCCCAGGGCACCGCCTGGATCACCGGCGCCAACAAGCAGGGCATGCACGCGAAGAACGTCGTCGCGGGCCGCGACTTCGAGGTCGACCAGTACCTCGACGTGGTCGTCGTCCAGCCCGGCGATCCCTGCCCCAAGTGCGGCGCCGGCCTGCGCATCGACCGCGCCATCGAGATCGGCCACATCTTCCAGCTCGGCCGCAAGTACGCGGACGCCTTCGAGCTGGACGTGCTCGGCCAGAACGGCAAGCCCACCCGCGTCACCATGGGCTCGTACGGCATCGGTGTCTCCCGCGCGGTGGCGGCGCTCGCCGAGCAGAGCCACGACGGGTCCGGTCTGTGCTGGCCCCGCGAGGTCGCCCCGGCCGATGTGCATGTCGTCGCCGCCGGTAAGGCCAAGCAGACCGAACTCGCCCTGGAAATCGGCGAGAAGCTCGGCGCCGCGGGCCTGCGGGTGCTGGTCGACGACCGCGCCGGTGTCTCGCCCGGCGTGAAGTTCACCGACGCCGAGCTGATCGGCGTCCCGACCATCGTGGTCGCGGGACGCCGCGCGGGCGAGGGCGTCGTTGAGGTCAAGGACCGCCGCACGGGCGAGCGCGAGGAGCTCTCCGTCGAGGACGCGGTCGCGCGGCTCGGCGCGTAACAGCGACGAAAGGGCCGGCCGGGGCGATGACGTCCGGGTCGGCCCTTTCGTATGCCTGGGGTGGCCTTGGCGGGGGGCGCGGGGCGAGTGATGGGCGCGTTCCCGTGGGCGGGGTGGCGCTGTCTTCCGCCTGGTGCGGGGTGCCCCATGCACCTGCCCCGTGCGCCTGCGCTCGCCCCGTGCGCCTGCCCCATGCGCATGCGCTCGCCCCATGCGGAGAAGGCCAGCGCCCCATGCGCGAAACGGCGGCTGGCCTCTCATCCGCAAAGGAATCCGAGGCACGGAGCCGAACGCTGGGGGCTTGGGGCACGGCGCATGAGGCATGGAGCCGAGCACAGGGGGCCCGACGCATGGCGTGTGGGGCACGGCGCATGAGGCGCGCCGCCCCACGCCCCACCCCGCCGCGCCGCCCCGCCGCCCCACCTCGCCGCGCCGCCCCACCCCGCCGGGCCCGGCACACCGCTGCCGCCATAGGCCGAGGCGACCGAGAACGTGACCGCTCAGAGCCAGGTGGCGAATTCCAGGAGGAGTTCGCCGTGACGGCGGTCGCCCGATACGGTTTCGCGGACTCCGGCGGCCACCGCGCGGTAGAGCGTCCAGTCGCGCAGCCGGTCGCGGTCGACCTCCAGGGACTCGGCGAGTTTCGCCACCCGGCGACGGGTCGCGGCCGCGGCGCCCGAGCCGGCCGCCAGGTCCTCGAAGCGGTCCGTGGCCAGCGCCGCGAGGTCGTAGGCCCGCTCGCCGACCACCGGGACGGGGCCCACCGCCAGCCACGGCGCCCGCTCCCCGGCGAGGATCTTGCCCTGGCGGAACGCGCCGTGCAGCACGTACTCCTCGGCGGCGGAGGACGGTAGCGCACGCCGCAGCTCCGCCGCCTGCTCCACCAGGGGAGCGGCCGTCGGCGTCAGGGCGCCCGCCGTGCGCAGTGCCTCTATCGCCTCCTCCGTGCGGTCCGACAGCGTCTCGAAGCCGTGGTCCGAACCGGGTGCCACCCATAGGCGGCGTACCGTTCCTGCAGCCTCCAACAGCGCCCGCGCCTCCGGCAGCGACCGCAGTGAGACCGAGCCCTGGAGACGTTCCAGGAGCAGCGCACCGCTCGCCTCGTCCGCCCGCAGCAGCCGGACCGCGCCCCAGCCGTCCCACAGCCGCAGTACCGCGGCCTCCCGCGCGTGCGAGCGGCCCGGGACGGGGAACTTGAGCGCCGCCGGGGTCCCGTCCTGCTGCCGGACGAGCGCGACCAGGCTGCTGCGGCCCCCGGGCGTGTCCACCCGCTCCAGCGTCAGCCCCCACGCGTCGAGCCGCTCGTGGACCGCCGACGGCAGCGCGGCCAGCCAGGCGCGCACGGGAGCGGCCGGGTCGCTGCCGAGGGAGTTCACCAACCGCCGCGGCGGTTCGACGGGTGCCGTTGCCATGCCTTGCCGTCCCTTTCCAGGATCAAGGGCCGCCCGGCCTGCCAGGGCCCGCGGCCGGTCGTCAGAGCGCGTTCGCGGAGGCGCTCACGGACGGGGACGGGGCGCCGTTCGCCGCCCGTTCCGCGAGCCCAGGGAAGGCTACGCCGCTGCCGCGCCAGCGCACCGCACGCACCGCCGCCTCACGGAGCGCGGCGGCCGCGTCCGCGCGGCGCTCCTCGTCCCCCGCACGCACCAGCCCCGCGTAGACGGCGGCGAGCCGGTCCTCCAGCTGGGCGGCGAGCCGGACCGCGGCGGCGGCGTCCGGCACCGGGAAGGGCAGCTCGTACGCGGCGGCCGCCGCCGCGGGGGTGCCGCCGAGGTCGCGCACCGTGCGGTGCAGCGCGTCGCGGCGCGCGCGGTGGGCGTCGTAGGCGTCGCGGGCCTCTTTGCGGCGGTCGGCGGCGATCCGCCCGCCGACCACGCCGTAGCCGTAGACGGCGGCGTGCTCGGCGGCCAGGGCGCTCTGCACGGCGGACAACTGCGTGGGGCGGGCGTCGGCGGTGCGCGGGGTGGGCGTCACGGGGCGGGCCTGTTCCTTCGGTGGGTGGGGGGTGTGCCGGGACGGGGCACGGCGCGGTCCGCATGGTGCGGGTGCCCCATGCGGACCGGAGCAGGGCCCGGGGACCGTACGTAGGGGGCGCCCGTCCGGTCCGGGGCGGCGGTCCGGCGTACCGGCCGTGTCACCCGGCGGCGGTCAGCAGATACGCGTGGGCGGCACCGGCGGCGGCCACCGAGGCCAGCAGACGGGCCAGATCGGGCGGCGCGGTGCGCAGCGTGCGGGCGCGGGCGTCGGACAGGCGGCGCTCGGCGTCGGCCAGCGCGGCGCGCGCCGCCTTCTCGTCGCCGGGCACACCGGAGCCGGACGCCGCGGACCCGGCGTCGGCCTTCTCCGGTGCCCCGGCCTTCGGCGACGCGTCGGAACCCTCCGAGGCGTCCGGCTTCCCCGAGGCGCCGGGTACGGACGGCCCGGCCGGGCCCTCCGTACTGCCGGAGGGGGAGGGGGCGCCGCTGCCACCGGCGGGCCGGGCGCCGAACGCCTCGGCATGGCGCGCCACTTCGGCGCGGAGCGGCCCCAGACGGGGACCCAGGGCGGGATGGGCGGCGAGGGTCGCGTCGTAACGGGCCAGCAGGCGCGTACTGTCGCCCGCCGCCGCGGCACGCAGCCGCTCAGCGGCCGCCGTCTGCCGCGCACGAGGCGGCCCGGAGCCGTCGGAACAGCCGGTCAGCAGGGGGGCGGCACCGAGCGCGGCACCGGCCAGCAGGGTAGTTCTGCGCGTGAGCGCCACGTTCGGCACGTTCCACATCCCGGGTTTTCCGTAGTGATCACCGCAGGCGAGCGTATCCGCGACCGGCCACCGAATCGTCAGTACCCCGCCGGAACAGATAGGCTTTGACCCGACACGCGACCCACCCACAACAGCACACGCGGCCGAGGAGTCACCCGGATGAGCACCACCCAGAGCGAGAGGCTGCGCGGGCTGCTTGAACCGCTCGTTGCCGCGCGAGAGCTGGATCTGGAAGAGATCGACGTGACCCCCGCGGGCAAACGGCGGGTGCTGCGGGTCGTGGTGGATTCCGACGCGGGCGTCCAGCTCGACGAGTGCGCCGAGCTCAGCCGCGAGGTCTCGCAGGCGCTGGACGACTCCGATGTGATGGGCGGCGCCCCGTACACCCTTGAGGTCACCTCGCCTGGTGCCGACCGGCCGCTGACCGAGCTGCGGCACTACCGCCGCGCCGTCGGCCGGCTGATCAAGGCGCAGCTGCGCGAGGGCGGCGAGCTGGTGGCCCGTATCCAGGCGGTGGACGAGGACGGCCTCGATCTTGAGGTACCGGGGGTCAAGGGCCGCAAGCCGACAGAGCGGCGCCTCGCCTTCGACGTGATCGGCAAGGCGCGGGTCGAGCTGGAGTTCAACCGTAAGAGCGAGTCGTCCGATCAGCGCGGTGCGCAGGACGACGAGAAGATCGACGAGAGTCAGGAGGAGGCGTAGCCGTGGATATCGACATGAGTGCCCTGCGGGGTTTGGTGCGGGAGAAGGAGATCTCGTTCGACCTGCTGGTCGAGGCGATCGAGTCGGCCCTCCTCATCGCCTACCACCGCACCGACGGCAGCCGCCGTCGGGCACGGGTGCAGCTGGACCGTGGTACCGGCCATGTGACGGTGTGGGCGAAGGAAGACGCGGCGGACCTGGAGCCGGGCGAGGAGCCCCGCGAGTTCGACGACACCCCGTCCGGTTTCGGCCGGATCGCGGCGACCACCGCCAAGCAGGTCATCCTGCAGCGGCTGCGGGACGCCGAGGAGGAGATCACCTTCGGCGAGTTCGCCGGGCGTGAGGGCGACGTCATCTCCGGCGTCGTCCAGCAGGGCAAGGACCCCAAGAACGTCCTCGTGGACATCGGTCCCATGGAGGCCATGCTCCCCGTGCAGGAGCAGGTCCCCGGGGAGGACTACTCGCACGGCACCCGGCTGCGGTCGTACGTCGTCCGGGTGGCCAAGGGCGTCCGCGGTCCGTCCGTGACGCTGTCGCGCACGCACCCCAACCTGGTGAAGAAGCTCTTCGCCATGGAGGTGCCGGAGATCGCCGACGGTTCCGTCGAGATCGCTGCCATCGCGCGGGAGGCCGGGCACCGTACGAAGATCGCGGTGCGCTCCACGCGGTCCGGACTCAACGCCAAGGGCGCCTGCATCGGCCCCATGGGCGGCCGGGTGCGTGCGGTCATGGCCGAGCTGCACGACGAGAAGATCGACATCGTGGACTGGTCCGACGACCCGGCCGAGCTGGTGGCGCACGCGCTGTCGCCGGCGCGGGTCAGCAAGGTCGAGGTCGTCGACCTCGCCGCGCGTTCCGCCCGGGTCACCGTCCCCGACTACCAGCTGTCCCTGGCCATCGGCAAGGAGGGGCAGAACGCCCGCCTCGCCGCCCGGCTGACCGGCTGGCGCATCGACATCCGCCCGGACACCGAGCAGCAGGCCCCCCGGGACTGAGCCGCACGGCACGCCCCCGCGGACCGCTCATGAAAAGGAGTGGTGCCGCGGGGGCCGACCGGGAATTCTGAGCAGTCGTCCGGCCTTTACCCCATCGGGGTGAGGTCGGCGCGGGGAGGTAGACTTAATCAGTGTCTGGCCGGACGCATGCCCGCGCATGCCCTGAGCGAACCTGTGTGGGATGCCGGGAGCGAGCGGCCAAGGGCGATTTGCTGCGCATCGTGGCGATCGAGGGTGAGTGTGCCCCCGATCCTCGCGGTACGCTGCCCGGCCGGGGTGCTCATGTGCACCCGACACGGGTCTGTCTCGACCTGGCGGTCCGCCGCCGGGCGTTCAACCGGGCCTTCCGGGGCCCGGGGCCGTTCGATGCAGGGGCCTTGCGGCAGTTCATCGAAGGCGTCGAGCAGCGGCCCGGGCAATAACGCACAGTACGAATGCACAGCGCACGGAAAACCCCGTGCGGTCAGGTACCTCGCGAGTCGGAAGTAGGTCGAGATTGCGATGAGCACTCGATGAGTACGCGATGAGTACGCCCATGAAGTAGCGACGGTCCGGTGGACAACCCGGACCTAGAAGGAGCGAAGTGGCTAAGGTCCGGGTATACGAACTCGCCAAGGAGTTCGGAGTGGAGAGCAAGGTCGTCATGGCCAAGCTCCAAGAACTTGGCGAATTCGTCCGATCGGCATCCTCGACGATCGAGGCGCCGGTTGTTCGCAAGTTGACCGACGCTTTCCAGGCGGGTGGCGGCAGCGGCCGCGCCGCCGGTAAGCCCGCGGCGCCGCGTAAGGCTGCGCCCGCAAAGCCGTCCGCGCCCTCCCCGGCGCAGGCGGCCCGTCCGGCTGCCCCGAAGCCGGGCGCCCCCAAGCCTGGTGCGCCCAAGCCGGGCCCCGCGGCCCCGGCCGCACCCGAGGCACCCGAGGCACCCAAGACACCCGAGGTGCCCAAGACACCCGAGGTGCCCAAGAGCAGCGCGCCCACCCCGGGCCCGCGCCCGGCGCCGGCCCGGCAGGCTCCCAAGCCCGCTCCGGCCGCCCCCGCGCAGCCCGAGTTCCAGGCCCCGCCGTCCGCGCCCGCCGCACAGTCCGGCTCGCGCCCCGGCGCCACTCCCGGCCCGCGTCCGGCGCGCCCCGCGCCGCAGGGCGGTCAGGGCGGTCAGGGTCGCGGCAACGCCCCGCGTCCCGGTGGCGAGCGTGCCCCGCGTCCCGGCGGCGGTCGTCCGTCCGGCCCGCGTCCGGGCAACAACCCCTTCACCTCCGGTGGCTCCACGGGCATGGCCCGTCCGCAGGCCCCCCGTCCCGGTGGCGCGCCGCGCCCCGGCGGTCAGGGTGGTCCCGGTGGTCCCCGTCCGCAGGGCGGCGGCCAGGGTGGGCCCCGTCCCCAGGGTCAGGGCGGCGCCCGTCCGACCCCCGGTGGCATGCCCCGTCCGCAGGGTGCGGCCCCCGGTGGCGCCCCGCGTCCCGGCGGCGGTAACCGCCCGAACCCGGGCATGATGCCGCAGCGTCCGGCCGCCGGCCCGCGTCCGGGCCCCGGCGGCGGTGGCCGCGGCCCCGCCGGTGCCGGTCGTCCCGGTGGCGGCGGTCGTCCCGGTGGTGGCGGCGGCTTCGCCGGTCGTCCCGGTGGTGGCGGTGGCGGTCGCCCGGGTGGCGGCGGTGGCGGTTTCGCCGGTCGTCCCGGTGGCGGTGGCCCCGGTGGCGGCTTCGGTGGCCGTCCCGGTTTCGCCGGCCGTCCCGGCGGTCCTGGTGGCCGCGGTGGCACGCAGGGTGCGTTCGGCCGTCCCGGCGGTCCCGCGCGTCGTGGTCGTAAGTCGAAGCGGCAGCGGCGCCAGGAGTACGAGGCCATGCAGGCCCCGTCGGTGGGCGGCATCATGCTGCCGCGCGGCAACGGCGCGACGGTTCGCCTGTCGCGTGGTGCCTCGCTGACCGACTTCGCCGAGAAGATCAACGCGAACCCGGCGTCGCTGGTCCAGGTCATGCTGAACCTCGGCGAGATGGTGACCGCGACCCAGTCCGTCTCCGACGAGACGCTGGAGCTGCTCGCCGGCGAGATGAACTACGTCGTCGAGATCGTCAGCCCGGAGGAGGAGGACCGCGAGCTGCTCGGGTCCTTCGACATCGAGTTCGGCGAGAACGAGGGCGGCGAGGAGATGCTCGTCTCCCGTCCGCCGGTCGTGACCGTCATGGGTCACGTCGACCACGGTAAGACCCGCCTGCTGGACGCGATCCGCAAGACGAACGTCATCGCGGGCGAGGCCGGCGGCATCACGCAGCACATCGGTGCGTACCAGGTCGCGACCGAGGTCAACGACGAAGAGCGCCGCATCACCTTCATCGACACCCCCGGTCACGAGGCGTTCACCGCCATGCGTGCCCGTGGTGCCAAGTCGACCGACATCGCGATCCTCGTGGTGGCGGCCAACGACGGTGTCATGCCGCAGACGATCGAGGCCCTGAACCACGCCAAGGCGGCCAACGTGCCGATCGTGGTCGCGGTCAACAAGATCGACGTCGAGGGCGCCGACCCGACCAAGGTGCGCGGTCAGCTCACCGAGTTCGGTCTGGTGGCCGAGGAGTACGGCGGCGACACCATGTTCGTCGACATCTCCGCCCGTGAGGGTCTCCACATCGACCAGCTGCTGGAGGCCGTGGTCCTGACCGCGGACGCCTCGCTGGACCTGCGCGCCAACGCGGAGCAGGACGCACAGGGCATCGCGATCGAGGCCCACCTCGACCGCGGCCGCGGCGCCGTGGCGACCGTCCTGGTCCAGCGCGGCACCCTGCGCGTCGGCGAGACCATGGTCGTCGGCGACGCCTACGGCCGCGTCCGCGCGATGCTCGACGACAAGGGCAACAACGTCGAGGAAGCGGGTCCGTCGACCCCCGTCCTGGTCCTGGGTCTCACCAACGTCCCGGGCGCCGGCGACAACTTCCTCGTCGTCGACGAGGACCGTACGGCCCGTCAGATCGCCGAGAAGCGCGCGGCGCGCGAGCGCAACGCCGCCTTCGCCAAGCGCACCCGCCGGGTGTCCCTCGAGGACCTCGACAAGGTGCTCAAGGCCGGCGAGGTGCAGCAGCTCAACCTCATCATCAAGGGTGACGCGTCCGGTTCGGTCGAGGCCCTGGAGTCCTCGCTGCTCCAGCTCGACGTCGGCGAAGAGGTCGACATCCGGGTGCTGCACCGCGGCGTCGGTGCGGTCACGGAGTCCGACATCAACCTGGCGTCCGGCTCCGACGCGATCGTCATCGGCTTCAACGTGCGCGCCGAAGGCCGTGCCACGCAGATGGCCGACCGCGAGGGCGTCGACGTCCGGTACTACTCGGTCATCTACCAGGCGATCGAGGAGATCGAGGCGGCCCTCAAGGGCATGCTCAAGCCGGAGTACGAGGAGGTCGAGCTCGGTACCGCGGAGATCCGCGAGGTCTTCCGCTCGTCCAAGCTCGGCAACATCGCGGGTGTCCTCATCCGCTCCGGCGAGGTCAAGCGCAACACCAAGGCGCGCCTCGTCCGCGACGGCAAGGTGGTCGCGGAGGACCTCACCATCCACGGTCTGCGTCGCTTCAAGGACGACGTCACCGAGATTCGCGAAGGTTTCGAGGGCGGTATCAACCTCGGCAACTACAACGACATCAAGGTCGACGACGTCATCGCGACGTACGAGATGCGCGAGAAGCCGCGCGGCTGATCACGTAGCGCACTGTCCGCGCGGAGCCCGGCCCCCTTCGGGACGGCCGGGCGGCGGGCGGACCCGGGGCCGGTCGGCGGAGCGTATTTCCGTCGATCGGCCCCGGCCGTTGCGTGTACGGTGCGAGGGACTCGCGATTCCGAGGCCCCACGGGTGGCTCTACCCGTCGTACATGTACGTAGGGACACTGTCCTTTGATCTGCTTCTCGGCGACGTACGGTCGCTCAAGGAGAAGCGCTCCGTCGTCCGCCCGATCGTCGCCGAGCTGCACCGCAAGTACGCGGTGAGCGTCGCGGAGGTCGGGAACCAGGATCTGCACCGCCGGGCCACCATCGGCCTCGCGGTGGTCTCCGGGGACGCGGGGCATGTCACCGAGGTGATGGACCGCTGCGAGCGCCTGGTCGCTGCACGGCCCGAAGTGGAGCTGCTGTCGGTACGCCGACGGCTGCATGGCGACGACGACTGGTCATGACGGCCGGGCGGACGGACGCCGGTGGAAGCACAATTGTGGAAGATACGAAGGAGACGGACCAGTGGCCGACAATGCGCGGGCGAAGAAGCTGGCGGACCTCATCCGGGAGGTGGTCGCCCAGAAGCTGCAGCGCGGAATCAAGGACCCGCGCCTCGGTACGCACGTGACCATCACGGACACCCGGGTCACCGGCGACCTGCGGGAGGCGACGGTCTTCTACACGGTGTACGGCGACGACGAGGACCGGGTCAGCGCCGCCGCGGGCCTGGAGAGCGCCAAGGGCATCCTGCGCTCGGCGGTCGGCGCCGCGGCCGGGACGAAGTTCACGCCGACGCTGACGTTCGTCGCGGACGCCCTGCCGGAGAACGCCAAGACGATCGAGGACCTGCTCGACAAGGCGCGGGCCTCGGACGCCAAGGTGCGCGAGGTGTCGTCGGGCGCGCAGTACGCCGGCGAGGCCGACCCGTACCGCAAGCCGGGCGACGACGAGGACGATGAGGGCGCAGCCGCAGAATGAAGCGTAAGAACACCGGGCCGGACGGTCTTGTCATCGTCGACAAGCCGTCCGGCTTCACGTCGCACGACGTCGTGGCGAAGATGCGGGGCATGGCGCGGACGCGCCGGGTCGGCCATGCCGGGACCCTCGACCCGATGGCGACGGGCGTCCTCGTCCTCGGCATCGAGCGGGCCACCAAGCTGCTGGGCCATCTCGCGCTGACGGAGAAGGAGTACGTCGGCACGGTGCGGCTCGGGCAGAGCACCGTCACCGATGACGCGGAGGGCGAGATCACCGCGTCGAAGGCGGCGCACGGCCTGGTGCGGGCGGACCTCGACGCGGGGGTTGCCGCACTGTCCGGCGCGATCATGCAGGTGCCGTCGAAGGTCAGCGCCATCAAGATCGACGGCAAGCGGTCGTACTCGCGGGTGCGGGACGGCGAGGACGTCGAGATCCCGGCCCGGCCGGTCACCGTCTCGTCGTTCGTCGTCCACTCCGTGCACGAGGCCGAGGCGGAGGACGGCACCCCGGTGACCGACCTGCTGGTCTCGGTCACCTGCTCCTCGGGGACGTACATCCGCGCCCTGGCCCGGGACCTGGGCGCGGGGCTGGGCGTCGGCGGCCATCTGACGGCGCTGCGGCGTACCCGCGTCGGGCCGTACAAGCTCGACCGGGCGCGGACCCTGGAGCAGTTGCAGAGCGCGGTGGACGACACCGAGGGCGCGGGGCTGCCGGTGATGCCGATCGGTGAGGCGGCGGCTGCCGCCTTCACCCGCTGGGACGTCACCGTGGCGCAGTCCCGGCTGCTGGTGAACGGCGCGCGGATCCCGATGCCGCTGTTCGAGACCGACGGCCCGGTCGCGGCCTTCGACCCGGACGGCACCTTCCTCGCCCTGGTGGAGAACCAGGGCGGCAGGGCCAAGAGCCTGGCGGTGTTCGCGTAGAGCGGACGGTCGTACGGTGTGGCCGGGGGAGCCGGTCCGGGGCCTGGGGCTTCGGGCCGGCTCTTCGGGTTGGGGGAGGAGACGGGCGGTCGCTCGTGGTGGTGGCTGTGCCCGGCGCGTGGGGCATGTGCCCCGTGCGGGCGCGCCCCGTACGTGACGCCCCGTGCGTGGTGCCCTGCGGCCCCATGCGGCGGCCCCATGCGGCGTCTCCGCCCCGCCCTCCACGCGAGGGCCGGGGCCCGCCGCCCGCGCCCCATGCGCCCGCCCCACGGGGCCCGCATGGTGCCCGTCCCGGGCCCTTCAGGGCGGTGAGGTCACCCTTCTGGGGTGGCGGGGGGCCCGGCATGGCAGTCTTAGACCTGCGTCATGCCGAATTGACGCAGTGGACGGACAAGAGTTCGGGCGAGGAGCGGGCACAGTGCAGCGCTGGCGTGGCTTGGAGGACATCCCCGAGGGCTGGGGGCGCAGCGTCGTCACCATCGGCTCGTACGACGGAGTGCACCGCGGCCACCAATTGATCATCGGTGAGACCGTCGCGCGCGCCCGGGAGCTGGGGATCCCCGCGGTGGTCGTCACCTTCGACCCGCACCCCAGCGAGGTCGTCCGCCCCGGTACCCACCCGCCGCTGCTCGCTCCGCACCACCGGCGCGCGGAGCTGATGGGGGAGCTGGGCGTCGACGCCGTTCTGGTCCTGCCGTTCACCTGGGAGTTCTCGCAGCTCGCGCCCGCCGACTTCGTGGCGAAGGTGCTGGCCGACAAGCTGCACGCGCGGATCGTCGTCGAGGGCCCCAACTTCCGCTTCGGGCACAAGGCGAAGGGCACCGTCGAGACCCTCGCCGAGCTGGGCGTTGCCCACGGCTTCACCGTCGAGGTCGTCGATCTCGTGGAGCGGGGTTCGGCGGGCGGCGGGGTGCCGTTCTCGTCCACGCTCACCCGTCGGCTGGTCGCCGAGGGCGACGTCGCGGGCGCGGCGGAGGTCCTGGGGCGGCCGCACCGCGTCGAGGGCATCGTCGTCCGCGGCGCGCAGCGGGGCCGTGAAATGGGCTTCCCCACCGCCAATATGGAGACGCTGCCGCACACCGCGATCCCGGCCGACGGGGTGTACGCCGGGCTGCTGCACGTCGAGGGCGAGGCGATGCCCGCGGCCGTATCGGTGGGCACCAACCCGCAGTTCGACGGGAAGACCCGCACGGTCGAGGCGTATGCGATCGACCGGGTGGGGCTGGATCTGTACGGGCTGCACGTCGCGGTGGACTTCCTCGCGTACATCCGGGGGCAGGAGAAGTTCGCCACGCTCGACGCGCTGTTGGAGCGGATGGCGATCGATGTGAAGCAGGCACGTGAGCTGATCGCCGCCGCGGGCTGAGCCCGACGGGGCGGGCCACGCCGCGCGACAGGGCGTCCGGGGAAGCCCCCGGGCGCCCTTCGTCGTCCGCCCCGTGCGCCCGCATGGTGCGACGGCTGCCGCGTCACTGCGGAGGCTGCTGCTGCCATCCCTGCTGATCGTGCTGCGGCGCGTCCGGGGCGGGCTGCTGCTGTTGCCAGTGGGCGGGCGGCTGCTGCGGCTGCTGGGTCCAGCCGCCCTGCTGCGGCGGGTAACCGGCCGGCGGCTGCGCCTGGGGCTGCTGCTGCTGCGGTTGACCCTGCTGCGGGTACTGCTGCTGCGCGTACGGGTCCTGGGCGTACGGGTCCTGCGCGTACGGATCCTGGCCCATCTGCTGGCCCTGCTGCGGGTACATCCCCTGGGCCTGCTGGGCGCGCGAGAAGTCCTCGGCGACCAGGGCGGACAGGTGGAAGTACGCCTCGCGGGTCTTGGGCCGCATCATGTCGAGGTCGACCTCGGCACCGGCGGCCAGATGCTCGTCGAACGGCACGACGACCACACCGCGGCAGCGCGTCTCGAAGTGCGACACGATGTCGTCGATCTTGATCATCTTGCCGGTCTCACGGACCCCGGAGATCACCGTGATGCCGCGCTGCACCAGGTCGGCGTAGCCGTGCGCGGAGAGCCAGTCCAGCGTGGTGCTGGCGCTGCTCGCACCGTCGACGGACGGCGTGGAGATGATGATCAACTGGTCGGCGAGGTCCAGGACGCCGCGCATGGCGCTGTAGAGCAGGCCCGTACCGGAGTCGGTGAGGATGACGGGGTACTGGCGGCCCAGGACGTCGATCGCGCGGCGGTAGTCGTCGTCGTTGAACGTCGTGGAGACCGCGGGGTCGACGTCGTTGGCGAGGATCTCCAGGCCCGACGGCGCCTGTGAGGTGAACCGGCGGATGTCCATGTAGCTGTGCAGATGCGGGATCGCGTGCACCAGGTCACGGATGGTCGCGCCGGTCTCGCGGCGGACACGTCGGCCGAGGGTGCCCGCGTCCGGGTTCGCGTCGATCGCCAGGATCTTGTCCTGCCGCTCGGAGGCGAGCGTGGCGCCGAGCGCGGTGGTGGTCGTCGTCTTGCCGACGCCGCCCTTGAGGCTGATCACCGCGATCCGGTAGCAGGACGTCACGGGCGTGCGGATCAGCTCCAGCTTGCGCTGACGCTCCGCCTCCTCCTTCTTCGCGCCCAGCTTGAACTTGGACGGCTGCGCGTTGGCGCCCGGCTTGCGCCGCTTGGGCTGGTTGCGCAGGAGGCGGTCGGAGGTCAGCTCGACCGCGGCGCTGTAGCCCAGCGGCGCGCCCGGGGCGGCACGCTGCTGCGGCTGCTGCTGACCCGGCTGCGAGTACGAGGCGTAGTTCGCGGCACCACCGGCCTGCTGACCCGGAAGCGGCTGATGCGGAACCTGCCCTTGCTGTGCCGCCTGTGCGGCCTGTGCCTGTTGTGCCTGCTGTGCGGCCTGTGCCTGTTGTGCCTGCTGTGCGGCCTGTGCCTGTTGTGCCTGCTGTGCGGCCTGTGCCTGCTGTGCCGCTTGGGCCTGCTGCTGCGCGGCCTGCTGGGCGGCCTGCGCCTGCGGGTCGTAGCCGGTCTGCGCGGGCTGGCCCTGCTGCGGGTACCCGGCCTGGGCCTGCTGCTGGGCGGTCTGCTGGGCCTGCGCGTCGTAACCGGCCTGCGGGGCGGCCTGCTGCGGGTGCGTCTGCGGCGACTGCTGCGGGTATCCCTGCGCGGCGGGCTGCGGATAGCCGTACGCCGACTGCTGCGCGGGCACCTGCTGTTGGGGCTGCTGCGGGTAGCCGTACGCGGGCTGCGGATAGCCGTACGCGCCCTGCTGCTGGGGCGCCGGCTGCGGGTAACCGCCCTGCTGCGGGTACCCGCCTTGCTGGGGGTAGCCCTGCTGCGGGAAACCGGCCTGCGGCGCGGCCTGGGGCTGGGCCTGCTGCGGGGGCAACTCCTGCCCCGGATACGACTGTTGGGCCTGCTGTGGGGGCAACTCCTGTCCGGGATACGGCTGTTGAGCCTGCTGCGGCTGCGGCTGCGGCTGCGACTGCTGCTGGGCCTGCGCCTGCTGGGCCTGCGCCGTGCGCGGATCGGCGGGCTGGTACTCCGGCGGCAGCGGCGGCAGCCCGCCCTGACCGGGCACACCCTGCGCGGCGGCGTCCGGCTGTGCGGGCCACGGGGCACCCTGCGGCGGCACGCCCGGCTGCGCCCCGCCCTGCTGCGGAGCGTCCTGCGGGGCGCCACCCTGCTGCGGCGCCTGGGGCAGGGCCTGCTGCGGCTGCACGGCGGCCTGCGGCGCCTGCTCCAGCTGGGCGGCCTGCGCCTGATCGGGCTGCGGGGCCTGCTGCGGCACCGGTTGCACGGCGGCCTGCGGTGCCTCCGGGCCCGGCTGTTCCGGTGCCTGCGGGGCGGGCGCGGTGGCCGGCGCGGCAGCGGCCACGGACGCCTCGGCCGCCTGCGGCGCCGCCGGTGCCGTCTCCTCGGCCGGTGCGGCGTCGTCCTCGTCGTCGTCCCACAGCGAGGCGGACGGGTCGGCGCCCGTACCGGAGCGGACGTTGCCGCCGCCCGCCGGGGCGTCGGCGGCGGGCGCGGGTGCCGGGGTCTCCGCCGACGGCGCGCCCTGGGGTGCGTCCGCGGGCTCCTGCGGGCGCAGCATCGGGAAACCGGGCGGCGCGGTGTCGGCGGGCGGCGGCACCGGGGCGCCGACGGGGCCGGGAGCGCCCTGCGGGCCACCGGCCGACGGCGGGCCCGCGACGCCCTGGCCGGGCAGCGGCTGCCCGACAGGGGGCGGGGGAGGGGCGGGCGCCATGGGGGTGCCCGCGCCGCCGCTGGTGTCGTTGCTCGCGTACCAGGCTGGGGCCGCGAAATCGATCTTGAATTCGCCCGTCAGGTCGAACTCGGCCTGCTCGTCGTCAGGGTCGTTCCCGTCCGGGCGGAAAGCCTCCCGCTCGTTCACTGTGCCTCCTGGTGTACTGCAACGCACCTGAACGGCAGGACCGGATACAGGCGGATCGATCGGATGTCACGGAATTCGGAACACGCCGCCCGGGATTGCGCCAACACTGCTTTCTCCATCCCCGTATCGGCTGCCGTCCGGTGTGCTCCTGCGGCGTCATACAGCCTAATCAAGAGTCGGGCCCGAACGGCAGTCGACGTCATGTCGTCTTCTGACCCTGTGGCACGCCTACGGGCGCATCCGAGGATGCGCCCGTAGGAAATGCCCCGGCCTGCGGGCGCGGTGCGCCCGGGCCGTCAGTCCATCCGGCGCGGCCCGCCGAGCAGGTTGGTCTCCGCCTCGGTGGGCTGCGTCATCACGAACTGGTGGCTGTCGCGGGTGCACCAGAGCATCGCGTTGTCGCTGAGCGTCGGCAGCACCGCGCCGACCTGCTCCGGCAGCCGCATGACGCGCGTCACGACCTCCGCCTCCTCCGGCGACAGCCGCTGAAGCCCGACCAGATCCGCCCGGCTCAGCATCTGGGGCGACCGCGGTCCGAGGAACGGCAGCACGGTGAGCACCGACTGCCACGGGCTCGGCGCCAGCTGATTGCGCGGGGGGCGCGCGCCCATGTCCCGCACCACCAGCACGGGGCTGGAGACCGACGGTCCCTGGGGCGCGATCTGACGCACCTCGTGCACCGACACGCACTGCTGACCGCCACCGGCGGCCTGCGCCATCTGCCCCCAGGCCGGCGGCCGCGCCGTCTCCACCGCGACCCGCGCCCCGGTGGCGACCGTACGCAGCGCCAGCACCTGCGCCATCCACATGCTGCCGACCAACGCGATCTCCAGCGGCGCGGGGCGCAGCAGGCTCAGCACCGCGGGCTGGTTCTGCGGGTCGATGCCGATGATGACACCGTCGTCGCCGACCGGCAGGGTCAGCGAGGCCAGCGAATCGGCCGTCAGCACATGCGGGCTGCGGCGCGGACCGCGCAGCCCGAAGCCCGGCTGCGGCGTCGGCCCGGACTGCCCCGACCGCTGCTCGTCCGGACGCGGCTGGTGCGACGGGCGGCGCTCCTGGCCGGTGTCCGGCGCGCCGATGGGCGGATTGCGCCAGCCCGTCCCCGAGTTGTTCACACGCGGCTGATAGGTGGGAGAGGCCATCAGCGGGTACCTCCGAGGGGGAGCGTGGCGAGCAGGCCGGGCAGCTGTTCCCGGTCGAGCCGGACGAGACCGACCTTCGCCGAGCCGGAACGCCGCTCCAACTCCCGCTGTGCGGCGTCGAGTTCGTTCTCGCTGCGGGTCGACAGCCGGACGTAACCCGAGATCGCGGGCGCCCGCCCGCTGCCGTGCGTCGCGGTCAGCGCGAAGGTGCTCGCCATCGCCGGGGTGCTGGTCAGCAGTTGGGTGACGGCCGCCAACGGCGCGCCGCCGGGGCCGAGCTGGGGCCAGCGCCCGATCCAGTACGTGGTGTGCCAGCGGTCGTCGCAGCGCCATGCCCGCGTCGTCTCCTGGGTGCGGCGCCCGGAGCGGCTGTCCCGCGCCATGGTGCCGTTGGCGGCCCGCGGGCTCACGCACACCGCCGTGCCGACTGCGGCCACGACCTCCCGCTCGGCCAGCACACGCGCCCGGACGCCGTGCGAGGTCAGACGGCTCACCAACTGGTCGGCGGCGCGCAGCAGCGACCGCTTGGCGCCTTCCATGCCGCCGCCACGCGCCTCGATCGCCTCCGCGCACAGCTCCGGATCGAGCTTGAGCGCGATCCACGTCAGCTGCACGGCCGGGGTCTGGGACTGTGCCTGTAGTGGCGCGTACGACCGGGCGGCGACGGCCTGTTCGGGCAGGTGCGGCGCCGGGGCCGGCTGGGTGTACTGCACGTACTGCACGGATTCGAGGTGGATGTCCTCGATGTCGAGCGCGGTGTGCAGCACATCGAGCGGCAGCATGTGGCTGCCGCGGGCGGGCCGCAGCGGTTCGTCCCGGGGCTCGACCTGCACCAGCGCGGTCAGGAAGGTGCCGTCCCCGACGAAGCCGACGGCGCGCTGCTCGGCGTCGGTGTACTCGTACGTGCGCAGCGCCGGGTCGCACTCGACGACCGGGGCGAAGGCCGGCTCGACGCCCTGCGTCACCGCCGCGCTCGCGGCCTTGCCGCGGCGCTTCATCGCGCGCACAGTCGTGATCCACTCGGGGAGCGGGATCCGGCGGCGCCGGCCGAGGGCGAAGATGACGAGGACGGCGGCCAGTACGGCCGCGACGGTCAGCGCGATCACGTTGACGGACGCCCCGACCAGGACCAGTGCGGCGGCGATCTCGATGATGGCCAGCTGCTGGACGCGGACCGGGCCGATGCTGCCGATCTGCGGACGCAGGCGTGGGGCCACCGGTCCGCCCGACGAACTCCGGCCCCCTTCCCTGCCGTTGGCCGGATCTGATCCGTCCTGGCCGCCGTTTCCCGCGTTGCGCGGTGCCGTGGAAGGCTGTTCCTGCTGTTGCCGCCCGTTGCGGCGTCGAGCCCTGGTGGCGCTGGACATCCCCCGGCCTGCTCCTCTACTGGTGACGTGGCCTCGCGGCGTATCAATCGCCGTTGAGACTGGTGCGTTGGAAGGTGGCACCCGTACCGTACGGGTCGATCGATACACGGCATAGTAGAGGGCGCTACGGCGTGAGTGCCGGGGGCGGTCGATGTGGATCCGACACGCGGGGAGAGAAAGCAACAATGGCATCACGTCGGGACGAGCTCAATGCGTATTCATTCGCGCGCAAGCGTACGAATGCCGCATTTCTGAAGCCGCTGCCGAGCGGGTCGATCGAGAGTGCGCCGCGCCCTCTGAAGGCTGTGCTGCCGAGCGTCCTGATGGGCGTCGTGATCCTGGTCGGCTTCGGTGCCTGCGGCATCATGAAGCCGGTGGCGCCCCAGGGGTGGGACGCGGTCGGGGAAAACGTCATTGTGGGATCCGATTCGACCACCCGTTATGTCGTTCTCAACAGCGACAACAGTCAGGGTAAGAAGGAGAAACTCCTCCACCCCGTCCTGAACCTCGCCTCCGCGAAACTCCTTCTCGATCCCGACAAGTACAAAGTCGTGAACGTCAAGGAATCCGAGCTGGACGGAAAGATCGCGCACGGTCCCGCCGTCGGAATTCCTTTCGCCCCCGATCGTCTCCCCAATGCCACGGACGCGGGCAAGGCGAAGACCTGGGCCGTCTGCGACCGACCGGGCAGCGGCGTCAACAGCAAGGCCCAGCAGGCCGTGTTCGTGCTCGGGGGCAAGGACAAGAGCCTCGTCGAGGACAAGGGACGTCTCGACATGCACCAGGTGCTCTTCGTGCGCGACCCGCAGAAGAAGCTCTGGCTGGTCGACCACAACGGCTTCAAGTTCGCGCTCGACGCCACCCTGGACGGGCGCAACGCCCAGCTGGCGGGCACGGGCTCGAAGGACCCCGACCTGCTCCTGCGCCGCGTGCTCTTCAAGGAGGCGGAGCCGCAGGACGTGACGCAGCAGTGGATCGACACCCTCATCCAGAGCCCGGTGCCGATCTATCTTCCGATGATCAAGGGAGCCGGCCAGCCCTCGCACGCCGAGGGCGTCCCGCCGCAGTACCGGACCATCGGCACCGTCCTGGAGATCCCCGGCAGCGCGGATCAGAGCACGACGGATGGCGAGAAGGCGGGCAAGGAATACGTCGTCACTGCGGAGGGTGTACAGCAGGTGTCGGGCTTCGTCGCCAAGCTCCTGATGGAGGGACCGAACGCCCAATTGGTGCACCCCGATGGCTCGCTCATGAAGGCGGAGCAGGTCTCTACCTCCAGCATCACCCCGATGACGGATGACAAGGGGCGGTTCATCTCGTACCTGGGCAAGGTGCCGCACACCGATGTGGACATGCCCTGGCCGACCGAAGAGGTCGACATGGCCAACAACTTCGCCGAGGGCTCCCAGACCGGCGGTCTGACCACCCCGACCGACAACGGCGTCTCCTGCAGCGTCTACGACGGCACCACCATCAAGCTCCCCGGCGGCGCGGACAAGGCCCTCGGCTACCCCAACGGCCTGCCGAACATGGGCACCTGGATCGGCAAGGACTACCCGGCGAAGATCGCGAGCGGTGCCTCCTCCTACGTCACGCCCGGCAGCGGCCAGCTCCTCCAGCGAGTCCGCACGCCCCAGGAGAAGGACGGCTCGCTCTACCTGATCACCGATACCGGACTGCGCTACCGGGTGCCGGTCAACAACGACAGCTCCGAAAAGGCGGGCAACGCCAAGCAGGAGGTCAACCAGGCGGCCCTGCGGCTCGGGTACAAGGGCGTCCACGCGGAGCCCATGCTGATGACGTGGGTGGACCTGCTGTCGGAGGGCCCGGCGCTCAGCGTCGGGGCCGCCCGGAAGACCGGCACGTCGTAACGGGGCGGCGGGAGGCACGGCCGCCCGCGCTGCCTCGCGCCGGATTCCGCGGGCGGGCCACCGGATTTCGGTGGCCCGCCCGGCTATTTCCGGATTTGCTCCACGGCTTCCCTTACTCCCCGGAAGAAGCCCTGGAAAATCTTGATGCGTTTCTCCGCGGGCCGATAGAATCGCATGTGTCCGCTTCGCGTGATGATTCCTCGAACTGGCCTTACTGGGCGGCTAGTTGGGGTTGTGGTGATCCCGTCACAACATTGCTCCCTCTGTTGGGGGCGGCCGTACGGAGTGGTTAAAGTGGACGATGGCGTCGGCAGGCGGCGCCGACCGCGCGGCGCCGTCAGGGGTGCGGTGCGGGTGACGTGCGAGTCTCATGGGGGACGTTGCGATGAGTGGTAATCAGTTCACAGTCACCGAAGAAGAGATGGTCGCGTTCAGCGGCAAGATCGGATCGGTCACTCAGGCGATCGAGGGGGAGATCCGGCACCTGAACACGGTCGTCGACAACATCACCTCCGGCTGGAAGGGCCAGGCGGCCAATTCGTACAACCAGCTTCAGTCGAAGGTGAACGAAGACGCGACTCGCATCAACCAGCTTCTGAGCGAGATCAAGGAAGCGATCGACGGCACGACCAAGAACTACTCGGCCTCGGAAGAAGCGCAGAACGCCTCGATGTCCCACGTGGCCTCCTCCTCGGACTCCCCCTTCGGGTGAGCCCGGCGCCGCTACGGCGGTACACGGTGAGTCAGCAACCGCGGTAATGATGATTCGGCGTTCGCCCAACGGTACCGCGGCCATGTGAATCGATCAGTTCCAGAAACTCCCGAGGAGACATCATGTCGGGCCACATTCTCGTCAATTCCGAGACGATCGAGCAGGCGTCCCAGGACGTGAAGCGCACCGCCAGCCAGATCCGGCATCAGCTGGACGACCTGGAGGCCGGTGTCAAGCGGATCGCCAGCACCTGGGAGGGTGCGGCGAAGGAGGGCTACCAGGCCCGCCAGCGCGAGTGGGACAAGCGTGCGCACTCCCTGCAGCAGACGCTGGAGGCCATCTCCAAGGCGCTCCACGAGGCGTCCGTGAACTACCGCGAAACGGAGCACCGGAACGCCGCCATGTGGTAGGAGCTTCCGACGCCGCAGGTGGAGACGGCTAACGGCTGAGCAGCCACAAGGCTCGCACAGTGGCAGAAGAGGGCGGGCGCGCTGCACCAGTGCGCCCGCCCTTCTGGCGTCCACATCCGCACCGCTCGTTTCCGTACCCAACGCCACCTCGGCACCGCTTCTTCGCCTCGTCCCGTCCACCACGCATGGAGAGCAGACAACCCGTGGGATCTCGCGCCAACGGTCACCGAGCAGGGCACCACCGCCGCGCGGCGGGCGCATTGGTGACAACGGCCTGCACCATCGCTCTTTCCGGTGTCACCGCCCTCCCGGCGGCCGCGGACGAGAACGTTCCGCTGAACAGCGGTGAGTGCAAGTTCAACACCACCGACATCAAAGAGACCCCGTGGTCCCTGCAGCGCCTGATGACGCAGCAGCTGTGGGCGCACACCAAGGGCGAGGGGGTCCGCGTCGCCGTCATCGACACGGGCATCGATGCCGGGAACGACCAGATCAAACCCGCCATCGGGGCCGGGGGCAAGACCTTCGTCAAGGGCGGCAAGGCCACGGAGGACCGGGTGGGCCACGGCACCAAGGTCGCCGGCATCATCGCCGCCCAGCCGCGGTCCACGTCCGGCTTCTACGGCCTCGCGCCCGCGGCCGAGGTCATCCCGTTCCAGCAGACCGACCAGGAGAAGCCCGGCACCGCTGACAGCCTTGCGAAGGCCGTCAGCGCGGCCGTCGACGAGGGCGTCGACATCATCAACATCTCCCAGGGCACGGACGCGAGCGAGGATTTGCTCCCCACCCTGAAGGCGGCAGTCGCCAAGGCCGCGGACAGGGGCGTCCTCATCGTCGCCTCGGCGGGCAACGACGGCGCCTCCGGCAAGGAGAAGCGCATGTACCCGGCGGCGTTCCAGGAGGATGACAACGTCCTGGCCGTCGCCGCCTCCGACCGCAACAACGAACGCGCGGCCTTCTCGCAGCCCGGCGACTACGTCGACATCGCGGCGCCCGGCGTCGACATGGTCTCCACGGTGCCGGGCGGCGGCAACTGCGTGGACCAGGGCACCAGTTTCTCCGCCCCGTACGCGGCCGGCGCCGCGGCGCTCCTCAAGTCCCTGCACAAGGACTGGAAGCCGCAGGAGCTGATCTGGCACCTGGAGCAGACCGCCGAGCGCGTCAACCGCGGCCCGGACCACAACATCGGCTGGGGCGTCATCGACCCGGTGGCCGCCCTCAACGACACCACCAGGCCCACCGGCCAGCCCACCCCGGACAAGCCCACCAGCCAGAACAACACCAAGATCCAACCGGCCGCCCTCACCATCGGCGAGAGCCCGGAGGACCGGCGGGCGCGGATTTCCCTCTACATTGTGGGCGGAGGACTGCTGGCGGTCGCCGCAGTGGTGGGTGCGTCCATCGCGCTTCGGGACTGGCGGCGGAAGACGGCAATCGCATCACACGGGGAGACACATCATGGGTGATCAATACCGAGTTGATCTCAGCGCACTCGAGGACACGGTCCGGAAGCTCAACGTCATCCTCAAGGACCTCGGCAACGCGCACGCGGATACGCGCTACAAAACGTCGCTGTCGCCGAACGCGTTGGGAGGGGACGCCCCCGGTGCCACCTTCCTGGAGGCGCGCAAGCTGACGAATGCCCATACGGAGATGAAGACGCACATCGAAGGCATCGTGGCGCATCTCAACAAGGTCATGGACACGTTCGGCACCAACACGCGCAAGGCGCACGGCAACTATCAGAACCAGGAAGCCGAAACCGCCGGGAGCATGTCAGGTGAGTAGGACAACGTCCCGATCGGCCGGGGGCGGCGGGTCCGTAGTTGGTGTGCAAAGAAGCAGAGGGGGAATCCGGTCATGAGCGATGGCGACTTCGAGTACATCCCGGCAACGATGTGTTATGCCGCGAAGCACGAAACGAACTTCGCCGAGATGGACATGGACACCATGCAGGGCATGGTGAAGGCGTCCAATCCGAGTGAGGTGCACAACGTCTCCCATGGCTGGAAGGACGTTCACGACCAGCTCGTGGGAGGCAGCAGCGGAGGCATCAAGGGAGCCTTCGACAAGGCCGTCGAAGAAGTTCTCGAACACTGGCAGGGGCCGTCGGCGGAGAAGTTCCGGGCGCAGGCCAACAAGATCAGCAAGAAGATCTCGGACTGCTCTCTCTACGCGGACTACACGTCGCGCGCGATGAAGAACGCGGCGAACGTGCTGGAGCAGCTCAAGCCCGAGGTCGAGTCGATGGACAAGCCAGGCAAGGTCGACAGTGCCGTCAACTGGTTTGAGGACGGTGGAAGCCGCGACGATTCGGGACTCAAGCGCGATCTCGCCAACCCGGGCATGACCACGCAGCAGGCGCTGGACAACAACTCCGGCAGCCTGTCGTCGGGCAAGGAGCAGCAGCTCCGTATGGCCGTCAAGATGGAACAGCTGGGGGCGGCTTACGTCTCGCAGGCCAAGGCGATGGGGACGTGGAAGGGCAATCCGCGAGTCGACAAGCATGAGGACTACCCGGGCCCGCCGGGCGGCGAACCGCCGGCCCCCATCCCGATGCCCATGCCCTCTGGGGGCGGCCCGGGGCCGAGCAAGGTGGGCTCACCGTCGATCAAGCCGCCGGTCAAGGGCCCGGGATTCTCCTCCGATGACCTGCGTCCCCCCAAGACGTCCGGAATCAGCGGCGGTATCGGAACCCAGCCCGGCAAGGGCTCGTACACACCCGACGTCAGCACCGGGCTCGACAGCTTCCAGCCCCCGAAGGGCGGCGGAGGCGGCCTCTCCGGCGGTATCGGTGGCGGTACCGGCGGTGGTGTCGGCGGCGGCCTGAACGGCGGTGCCGGTGGCGGTATCGGCGGCGGCACCGGAGCCGGTGGCGGCGGTATCGGCGGTGGTATGGGCGTCGCGGGTGGTGGCGGAGCAGGTGCCGGCGCTCGTGGCGCAGGCCGCACCGGAACGCCCGGGATGGGCGGCGCCGCGGGTGCCGGTAAGGGCGCCGGGGCCAAGGGCGCGGGCGGCGCCGGCCGAGGTGGAGCCCTTGCCCGTCAGAAGGGCGGCGTCATCGGCGCCGGTAAGGGCAAGGCCAGCGGTGCCGGGCAGGGAGGCTCGGGACTGCACCGCAGCCGCGGCGGAGCGCAGGCCGGTGCCGGCGCCGGCGGCCGTCGTCCCACGGGCATGGCGGGCGCACCCGGGGTGCACGGAGCCAAGGGCAAGGAGAAGGGACAGAACAACGGCGAGCGTCCCGACTACCTTGTCGAGGACGAAGAGACCTGGGCGTCGGAGCGTAACGTTGCGCCGAAGGTCATCGAGTAAGAACCTGTCGGCTGTCGATCGGTGGTAACAAGATGGGGCCCTGGCTCTCCGGGCGGGGCCCCGTCCTGTTGGGAGAGGTGTAATGACATGAGCTTCACTCGGAAGCTACGTGTGGTGGGTGGCGCGGTGGTGGCCGGTGCGCTGCTCTTCGGCACCGCACCGGTTGCGTCGGCGGACCAGATCAGAGACGCGCAGTGGGCTCTGAAGGCATTCGATGCCGAGAAGATCTGGGACCTTTCGACGGGGAAGGGCGTGACCGTCGCGGTTATCGATGACGGAGTCAATTCGCACCACCCGGACCTGCAGGGCAACGTCCTGAGCGGCAAAGATTTCATCGATGGTGGGTCGGTGGAGCCCGAGGACGGGGACACCCACGGTACGCAGATGGCTGCGACAATCGCCGGACACGGGCATGGTTCGGGGGACACGGAGGGCGTCAAGGGATTGGCTCCCGATGCCAAGATCCTCCCTATCCGCGACCTGGGGCGGGGCGCCAATGGGTATGCGCCGTCCATTCGTTACGCAGTTGATCGCGGCGCGTCTGTCATCAACATGTCGCTGACCGGCCCTTCTTCCGACGGGGAGAGCGAAGCGATTTCCTATGCCTTGAAGCATGACGTGCTGATCATCGCCGGTTCGGGAAACCTGGGCCAGGGCGGACCCGACGCCATTCAATACCCGGCCCGATACCCGGGTGTGGTGGCCGTCGGCGGTGTGGGGAAGACCGGCGAGATCTGGTCCGGTTCCAACTACGGGCCGCAGATCATGCTGACCGCGCCCGCAGTCGGCATTGTCTCTGCGGGGAGCAGCGGGAGTTCCCTGTACCAGAAGGGCACGGGTACTTCCGACTCCACTGCTTTCGTGTCGGGCGCAGCGGCGCTTCTCCGGGCGAAGTTCCCTGACCTCACCGCAGGTCAGATCGTCAACCGCCTCACCAAGAGCGCTGGTCTCCCGGCTTCGGCGAAGGGGACTCAGCTTCCCGATCAGAAGTACGGCTACGGATTCATTCAGCCGCTCGCCGCGCTCAAGCGGGATATTCCGGCCGGGCCGAAGAACGGGCCGTTGAAGATGCCGACGGCTGCTTCCTCGCCGGCCGCAGGGGATTCTGCGGTTTCGCAGGGCAACGACGGGTCTGGGGACTCGGCGCAGGCCGCGGACAAGGCAGGGATGAGTCCGCTCTTCATCGTTATCGTCGTCGTCGGGGGTCTCGTCGTCATCGGGATCCTTCTGGCGATCGTGCTGATGGTGGTGCGGGGCAAGGGCCGGCGGAATGGGCCGCCGCCGGGTGGGCCCGGTGCTCCCGGTTTCGGCGGGCAGCAGGTGCCGTATCAGCAGCAGGGTGGTGCTCCCGGGCAGTACTCCGCGCCGCCGGGCCAGTACCCGCCGCCTCCCGGGCAGTGACGCAGGGATGAGGCTGTCGCTGGCACGTTGAGTGGGCGGCTGAAGTGGACGACGAGCGGGGGGGGGGGGGTGGGGTGGCCAGGGGGTGAGACCAGCCCCCCCGCGCACAGCTGTCGCAGGCACATCCCCGCGACGCGCGCGCGGCTCTCGCGCGCGCGCGGGCCC
>NZ_JBHYGX010000032.1:17052-24315 GCF_042739975.1 Streptomyces sp. NPDC059080 | reverse complement strand
GGGGGTTTCGGGCGCGAGGGGGGGGGCGGCGGGCCGGGGGGGGGGGCCCCCCCCCCCCCCCGCTCTGTTATGCGTTCGCCGTCCTTGCGGCCTGCCGGAGGCCGGATGTTCCGCAGGGCGAGTCCCCAGACTGCGGCCCCGCCCCGGCCCCGTGGCTCGGCTCAGCCGAAGACGGACCGTACGTGTTCCCTTGCCGTGTCCGTGTGTTCCTGGTGGCGGGTGGCGGCGCCGCCGGTGTGGTGGTCTGTCTGGCGTTGGGCGTGGTTCAGGCCGCGTTCGGTGAGGTCGGACTGGGCGCGGTCCGTGTAGGCGGTGGGGTCGGTGAGGCTGGTGACGCCGTCCCGGTAGGTCTGCAGCCTTTCGCCCGCGTCCTTCTGGACGTCGTCGACGTACTCGTTGGCCTTTTCCTTGCCGATGTCGGCCGTTTCGTTCCACCGGATGCCGTCGCGTTCGCCGAAGTGGGTTTCGATGCCCTGTTCGGCGACGTTCTGGCCCATCTCCGTGCCGGCTTCCTTGACCTTTTCCTTGGCGCCTTCGACGAAGGTTTCCTTGGCGAATTCCCTGGCCTGGTCCTTCCCCGCGGTGACGACCTTGTCCTTGACCTCTTCCTTGACGGTCTTCTTGATGTAGTCGGCCGCCAGTTTGCGGGATTCCTTGGAGACCGCCTTCTTCGCCATCTTCTTGACGGCGTCCATGGTGGCGTGCTCCATGGCCTTGGTGGCGGCCTGCATCACTTCGCGCTTGATCTTGTCGAGGATCTGCCGGACGATCACGCGCGTCGCCTGGGTGACACCGGCGGCACCCAATTCGGAGAGGCCCAGGGTAAAGGGGGCGGCGGCCTGTGCGGAGATGAGTTCCACGGCCAGCAGCACCAGCTGGACGATGACCGCGACTTTTCCCTCGATGACGGCGAGCGCGGCGGCGTCGAAGGCGAGCGCGATGACCTCGGCCGCCGCGGCGGCGTCACGGAGATAGTTGTCGCCGCTGTTCCCGCCACCGGCGAAAGAGCCCCACTCGTCGGTGAATCCCTCAATGGCTTCACCGGAGTTGGCGGACGTCACCTCGTTGGCCGCGGCCGAGCCCTGGGACAGGGTTTCGTTGACCTGCTCGGCGAAGGTGCGCCAGGCCGCTGCGCATGCGAAAAGCGCGTCCTCATCGGCCTCGGGCCATTCGTATCCCAGGAGGTCCAGGACCCAGGTGACCTCTCCTGGAAGCGTCAGTGACACGGTGTTGTCCCCCGTACGGTGTGGCAGAGAAGTGTGACGTGGCCGCGGAAAGCGGGCCGAGCCGTGGTGTGGGAAGTGATGCCGGGTGGTCCCGGGAAATCTGGGAGCGCGATGCGGGATCGCACGGGGACGTCGTCGCCGTCAGATCACGGGGTGGCCGGCGGCGCTGATGGTGTGGATGCCCTGGTCGTCGGAGTCCGTGTAGGACTGGGCCATCTCGCCGAGCTTCTCGCCTATTCCTTCAAGGCGTTCTCCGAGCGAGTCCATCGATGTGAACATGCCCTTTTTGACTGGTTCGTAGATGGTCTCGAAGATTTCGCCGAAGTCGCACTTATTCCAGGGGTCGCCGATGCTCTCGAGGTCGTCCTGAAGTTTCTTCGATGCCTTGGAGAAGCCGCTGCCGATGTGGACGAACACGGTGCCCTGTGCTTTCAGCACGTCCGGATCTACGTCAAAAGCCTTGCCTGTCATCGCTACCCCCGTTGCATGCCCGTTTTTACATGGAAATTTTCACATCCAATGCTCTCACTTTAAATGACCTGTATGGCGCCATGCCACATGGGATTGTGTAGGATCTGTGAGAATTGTGGAACGTTAATCGTTTGCGGAGCGGGGGAGTTGGCTTTCGTTCGGGGTGGCGGGGAAACCGTGCGGTGGTGGTGCGGTGGGGAATTCCCGGGAATGGTGGTATGGGGAAGGTCAAGGAAAGGCAGAGGAAGGGGAGGAGGTGGGGGAAGGGCATGGGGGAGGGAGGCCATGTTCCCGGTGGAGTGAGGTGGCGAACGGGGCGCTGTGGAGGGGGTGTTGTCCGGTGGAGAGTGCGGGCGGGGCCGGGCGTGGCGGTCCCGTAGCATCTCGGATCATGGAAGCAGCCAGGGGCGAGGAGCCTCTTTCGGGGGAACGGGGGGCGGCGACGCCCCGTCAGGCACGGCGGATACGGATCGCGCTGGCCTCGGTGATGATGGGCGCGATGGCCGTGGTGCTGGTGGTACGGCTGGCCAGCCGGACCTCGGTGCTGGTGGTCGGGGTGTACGGGGCGGCGCTGGTGCTGTGCGGTGTGGTGATCGAACTCAGCCGCCACGGCCGTACCCGGCTGGGGAGTTGGCTGCTCGGCATCGGACTGGCCGCGGCCCTCGCCGCGGACTGGCTGTTGCTGCCGTGAGCGTGCCGCCGCTGCTGCGTCAGCCCTGAATCTGTTGCCGCTGCCGCTGCCGCTGCCGCTGCCGCTGCCGCTGCCGCTGCCGCTGCCGCTGCCGCTGCCGCTGCCGTCGCCGCTCCGTGAGCTGGTCGCCACCGCCCCGTGCGGCCGCACCATGCCCCTGCGGCCGCAAGCTGCAAGTCCCCAAGCCGTAAGCCCCGAAGCCGTAAGCCCTCCGGTCGGCTGCCGGTACATCTGGATGACCTCGTCGACCGGCACCGACGGCCACACCGGCAGCTCACCGGTGGCGCGGGCGACGGAGCCTCAGGCGGTGCCGATCCCCGCGGGCGGGCACTGCGCGCCGGTGGCCGGGTCGGTCTCCGGGGCGGCGGCACGGCCCCCACCACCCAGTCGAGAGTGAACTCCCGTAGGGCGATCTCGTGGCGCGGCCCGGTGTTCCCCCCTCGGGGTTGAGTCAGCGGTCCGCCGTGGTGTGGGCCTGTTGCCGGGGGATCACGAGCGGTCTACTTCGGGTCCGGGAGAGGCGGGCACGCCAGCGGGGCCGGGCCGGGCCGGTCCGGGGCGGTGGGCGGTGCCGCGAGGATCCGCCGGGCGGTGACGCCGCGTTCCGTGGCGATCAGCAGGACACCGTCCGCCGACAGATCGGCGCCGAGGACGGGCGTATCGGTGATCACCGCCGCCACCACCTCCTGGGTCTCCCGGTCCCAGACCCGTACGTAGCCGCCGCCCCGGCTGAGGCCGAACGGCGAGGCGGCGCGCTCCTCCTCGGACGGGCGCACCACCTGCTCGGGCGCCGCGTCGAGCGGGGTGCCGTCCGCCAGGGTGTGGACGACGAACGCACCGTCGCCGCCGGGCAGCGGGCGGGCGCCCGGCGTCGCCGCGGGCACCCGGCTGACCGCCACCGGCATGGGGGCCGGCCCGCCCGGCAGTACCCCGGCGGTGACGGCGGTCGCCCCGGCAGACGGCACCCTCCACAGGGTGCGCCACGGCAGGGCGAGGCCGAGGCCGTGCAGCGCCTGCGCGTACGGCGCCAGCCCGTCCTCGACGAACGCGGTCTCCAGGAGCGCCGCGCGGAGGGCGGGCGTCGCCTGCGTACGGGTCAGCAGCGGCGCCGTGCGCAGATACGTACGGGCCGGGGCGCCCAGCTCCTGGGGCGGTACGGCCTCCACCGCGGCGCGCAGCACCACCGGGTCGGCATGGGCGAACAAGCCGGGGTCGGTGAGGAGTTGGGGCAGCAGCCCGGCGTCCAGGGTGTGCCCGGCGAGGTGGTCGCGGACGTACGGGTCGGCCCGGGACCAGTCCTGGCCGGGCACTGCCTCCAGCAGCGTCATGGCGATCCGGGTCTGCGCGCCCCGGGCGTCGGGCAGCCCGTCCCGGATCTCCGCGGCGAGCGCGGGGTGGGCGAGCCGGATCAGGGTCCGGCCGTCGGTCCCGCCGGTCCCGTCGGCCCCGTCCTCGGCCCTGTCCTCGGCCCCGTCCTCGGCGTCGGACGGGGCCTCCACCAGGTCCACGAACGGGGCGGTCAGCAGCGTGCCCTCGGCCAGCTCGCGGCTCAGATCGCGCTCCGCGACGGCGCTCGCCAGCGTGCCCCACAACGAGAGCGGCAGCCCGTCACCCTCGGCCAGCGCGAGCGGCGCCAGCAGCAGCCGCAGCAGGCTCGGGTCCGCGCCCAGTCGCCGGGCGTGCAGAGCGACCGCCTGCCCCACGGAGGCGGGCAGCCGCTCCGTATCGGCCGGGTCGAAGCCCTCCGGTGCCAGCAGCGCGGACCGTACGGCCAGTTCCACCGTCAGATGACTCCCGGCGGCGCGGGCGGCCAGCGCCCCGGCGAGCGCCTCGCGCGGTCGCGGGCCGGTGGTGAATGGCAGGGCGGGCGCCCCCCGGGCCGGGTCGAGCGCCGTCGCGGCGTGCGCCACCAGCCCGTCCGGATCGGCCCACTCCGGTGCGTCGAGGTCGATGATCTGCGCCTGGCCCTGCGGCAGCCCCGCGGTCAGCTCGGCGGCCAGCTCGCGCGGGACGACGGCCAGCAGCTGCACGGTGGGGACGGCGGCGAGCGGCGCGAGGACCTCGCGCACCAGGCGGGCCGGTTCCCCGGCGGCACGCACGGGGCCCGCCGCCGCGACATCCGGGACCACCAGCGTCACCGGCTCCTCGCGCGCGCCCAGCTCGGTGAAGATGTCGGCGGTGCGGGTGGCGGCGAGCTCGAAGTGGTCGGCGACGGTCCACAGCAGCTGCGCCGCGGTGAGCCCGTCGGGGCGCGGCACGGCGGGCGCGGGGAGGTCCGGCGGTACGGTCGCCGGGTCCAGCTCGTCCAGCGGCAGCCGAGTACGGAACTCCGGGTCGCACAGCATCAGGAAACCGGTGAGCAGCCGTCCGCGTCCGCTGCCCGGGGCGCCGGTCAGCGCGATGACGCGGGGCGCGCCGGGCCAGCTCATCCGCCAGGCGGCGAGGGCGCGGAGCGCCGCGGTGCGGCCGCCGATGTACGGATGCGGTGTGTATCCGGGCGCCGTGGCGCCGTCCGTCCGCGAGGCGTCGATGACTTCCTCGTCCCCCATGAATCCCGCCCTTCACCGTCGTTCTCCGGCTCCACCGGCGATCCTATGATCCGGGCCGTGCCCCCGGGGCCGTCGGGGCGGGCTGTTCCGGAACCGGTACACGGGTGCGCTCCGTTGACCGCGGACCGGGTTTCGGGCGCCCGATCCGTTATCCGGCACACGGTTTTCGGGCCAAAAGCCCCGTACTCCCGATTTCTGTACGCGACTTACGGGAAAAGGGTGCGCGGAGCTCTCTACGGGGCGTGCCTCTTGGGTGCTTCCGGGGGCTCCGTGTGAAGAAAGCGGGGAAATCAGGAAAGGGAGCGGGGCAGCGCCCGGAGGAATGGTGGGGCGAAACGGGAAGCGGGGTGAGGGGAAGAGACCCGGCTCCTCCTCTCACCCCGCATCCCGCGGTCTCAGTTCCGGTGGGAGGAGCCGCCGCGGCCACGGCGCGGACCGGTGACGAGCTGGGAGGACGGGCCGTCGCGCTCGGCGCGCTCCTTGTCCTCCTGCTCGTCCTGCTGCTTCTGCCAGGCGGCGAACTTCTCGCGCGACTCCTCGCGCTCCGCCATCGTCTGGTTCTCCGCCGCGTGCCGGATCTCCCCGATGCGGTCGCCGATCGCGTCCATGTACGTCGGCGTCTGGATCGCTTCCTTCATGCCGATCCGCCCGGCCAGGACCTCCTTGGCCATCTCCTGGAGCGGACCGCCGACGTTCGGGTTCTCCGCCAGGGTCTTCAGCGCCTTGCGCAGCCGGTGCGCCTGCTCCGGATCCTGGGCGACGTCCATCAGGTCCGCGTCCTGGATCTGCCGTTCGTTGCTCATGCTGCCCCCTTGAACGTGTGGCGCAGCAACCACATGTGCTGCACCGGCGTCACGAGTCTAATGACGGGTGGGAAGACGGCGTCAAGGCGGGTTGTCGCTATTGCCGGATATCGCGTACCGCGCATTCCGGGGGCCGCCGTCCGGCCTCCGAACGGCGAGGTGGCTGCCCTTTGCCGGTGTGCTACATCTGAGACGATGTCCGGCAGGTCACTGCGCATCAAATTCGGGGAGAAAAAGATGTCCGACGAAGTCCGGACCGATACCGAGCAGTTGCACAAGCTCGGCACGGTCTTCGAAAAACACGCGGACGATCTGGCACGGCAGTTGACCGCATTCCGGCGCAGGGCCGACGCCACCGCGCTGCGCGACGGTTTCGGCGACGAGGAGGCGTCCCGTTCGCACAGGGAACTGTACGAGCAGGCCGAACGCGCCCTCGGGCAGCTGCAGGAGCGGCTCGCCGAGGTCGGCGGCGGCATACGGCGGACGGCCGTCTCGACGCAGGCGGCCGAGGACGAGGCGGACGCGATGATCAGGAGTGCCGGATGACGGGGCGGGGCAATCCGGAGGCGCTGCACGAGGCGGCGGCCGGGTGGCGGGAGATGGGCAGCCACCTCGACGGCATGGTGCGCGAGCTGGACAAGCATGTGGGCCGGGCGGCGGCCGCCGACTGGCAGGGCCCGGCGGGCGAGGCGTTCGCCGCCGACTGGCACCGCCTCAAGCGGTCGGTGGACGAGGCGCTGCCGGTCTTCGAACTGGCCGCCGCCGACCTGGAATCCGCCGCGTCCCGCCCCGCCGCGCCGGAGCACGACGGCGAGGCGAAGGACGGCGAGGCGAAGGACGCCCCGGCGCCCGCCGCGCCCGCCGGCGACTCCTCGGACGGCGGCCGCGATCTGATGTACGGCGTCATGGCCCTCGGGCAGCTGGGCAACGCGCTCGGCGGCTTCGCCCGGGGCAAGGGCGGCGGGGGCGGCGGCCAGGGCAGTCGGCCGCCGCTGAAGGGCGAATGGGCGGTCTCCGACGCGCCCGTGGGCCCCGACCCGTTCGGCCCCGGTGGCCCCCGCCGCGGCGGCGCCGGTATCGCCAAGGGGGCCCGCACCCCGGACGGAGCGGCCGCCGCATCCGGTACGGGCGGGCCGAAGAACGCCGCACCGGCGGGCAAGGGCTCCGGCGGCCCGGACCCGAAGAGCGCGGCGTCCGCCGCCCCGGCACCCGCCGCGCCCCCGGACGCCAAGCCCTCCGGCGGCACCGACCCGGCCGGGGGCACCGCTCCGGCAGGCGGTGTCCGCCCCGACGTCGGCAGGCACGGCGCCTTCGGCTGAGCCGCCCCGGGGGCCCGGGCCGGGCCGGTCGCGGGCACCCGGGCCCGCCCACCGGGACGGGCCAGGCCGGCCGCGGGCCCCCGGGACCCGTACGGAACGGGAACAACTCCCTGCACCACGGCGGGGGGGGGGGGGGGGGGGCCGGCGGCCCCGCCCCCCCCCGCCGCGGCGCCCCGGCGCCCGCCCGCGGCGCCGCGCCCCGGG
>NZ_JBHYGX010000032.1:11119-17042 GCF_042739975.1 Streptomyces sp. NPDC059080 | reverse complement strand
GATTGGCCCCCCGCCAGCTAATTTATAAAAACCCCCCCCCGCCCCCCGCGGCGGGGGGCCCCCCCCCCGCCGCGCCCCCCCCCCCCCCCGTCGTCGATCCCGAGGACCGCCGGTCAGCGGCCGCTCGCCGGGAGCCAGCCCGTCTGGACCAGCTGCGCGCCGCGCTTGCGCGTGACGAACGTGGCCCGGCCGGGCGTCAGGCTCTGGCCCTTGACGTTGCCCATCAGGGGGCCTTCACCCGGGTCGGCCGACAGGATCAGACCCTGCGCGCCGAGCTCCTTCGTCCGCTGCATCACCGGCTCGAACGAGGAACGTCCGGCACCCGAGGAGGTACGCGCCAGAATCAGGCGCAGACCCAGGTCACGGGCGAACGGCAGATACTCCAGGAGCGGCTGCAGCGGGTTGCCGCTGCTCGTCGCCACCAGGTCGTAGTCGTCCACGATCACGAACGCGTCCGGCAGGTCGTACCAGCTGCGGTTGCGCAGCTGCTCCGGTGTGACGTCCGGGCCCGGCATCCGGCGGCCCAGCGAACCGGCCAGACCGGAGATGACCTCCTCCAGCTGCGGCCCCGCGGCGCAGTACTTGTACAGATGGCTCTCCGGGACCTCGCCGAGCAGCGCGCGGCGGTAGTCGGAGACCACCATCAGCGCCTTGTCGGACGGGTACCGCTCGGCGATCTGCTTGGTCAGCAGCCGCAGCAGCGACGACTTGCCCGACTCGCTCTCGCCGTAGACGACCAGCAGCGGGTCGGTCTCGAAGTCGATGAAGGCGGGCGACAGCGTCGTCTCGTCGACACCGATCGCGATGCCGTGGTCCGGGTAGTCGCTGCCCTTGGGCAGATCCCGGGCGTACAGCATCGTCGGCAGCATCCGCACCTGCGGGGCGGGCTCGCCCTGCCAGTGCTCCTTGACCGTCTCCACCAGATTCGCCATGCCCTCGCTGAGCGACTCCGGATCGCTGATGCCGTCCAGCCGCGGCAGCGCGGACAGGAAGTCCAGTTTCTCCGGCGACAGACCGCGGCCCGGCTTGCCCATCGGGACGTTCTCCGCGCGCTTGCGGTCGAACTCCGACTCCATCGCGTCACCGAGCCGCAGCTCGACGCGGTTGAGGAGCTGGTCGCGCAGCGCCGGACGGATCTCGGTGTAGCGGGAACCGGCGATGATCAGGTGGATACCGAAGCCCAGACCCCGCCCGGCGATGTCCAGGATGACCGGGTCCAGCTGCTCGTAGTCGGTCTTGAACGTCGACCAGCCGTCGATGACGAGGAAGACGTCGCCCCACTTCTGTTCCGGGAAGGCGCCCGAGGCACGCCGCTGGCGGTAGGTGCCGATGGAGTCGATGTGGTGCTGCCGGAAGAACTCCTCACGCTCGTTGAGGATGCCGACGACCTCGGCGACCGTACGGCGGACCTTCTCGGCGTCCAGACGCGAGGCGACACCGCCGATGTGCGGCAGCCCCTCCATGGCGAGCATGCCGCCGCCACCGAAGTCCAGGCAGTAGAACTGCACCTCGGCCGGGGTGTGGGTGAGCGCGAACGAGGCGATCGCCGAACGGACCAGCGTCGACTTGCCGGACTGCGGACCACCGACGACCAGACCGTGACCGGCACCGGACGAGAAGTCCAGGTACATCACGTCACGCCGCTGCTCGAACGGCTTGTCCACCAGCGCGACCGGCACCACGAGCTTGCCGAGCGCGCTGTACTCCGGCGCGTGCACGCCCCGTTCCGGGGTGACGGCCAGCGACGGCAGCAGCTGGTTGACGGTCGGCGCCTCCTCCAGCGGCGGCAGCCACACCTGGTGCGCAGGCGGGCCCTGGCCCTGCATCCGCTGGACGATGACGTCCAGCACGGTGTCGGCCAGCGCGTCGTCCTGCTGCGGTGCCTCCGGCTCGGCCGGCGTCGGGTCCTCGATGATCTGCTCGGCGACCGGCGCCGCCGTGAACGGCACCGGCAGCCGGCTGGCCCGCCCGCCGCCGCCCCCGCCGCCCGTACCGGGACCGTGGTAGGCACCCGACACGTACGCGGCCTTGAACTGCACCATCGTCTCGGTGTCGTACTTCAGGATGCCGGAGCCGGGAACGTTCGGCAGGTGGTAGGCGTCCGGTACACCGATCGCGGTCCGCGACTCGGCGGCGGAGAACGTCCGCAGACCCAGCCGGTACGACAGGAACGTGTCCAGACCGCGCAGCTTGCCCTCCTCCAGGCGCTGCGAGGCGAGCAGCATGTGCACACCCATCGAACGGCCGATGCGGCCGATCTGGATGAACATCTCGATGAAGTCCGGCTTGGCGGCCAGCAGCTCGGAGAACTCGTCGATGATCATCACCAGCGACGGCAGCGGATCCAGCGGGGCACCCGCGGCACGCGCCTTCTCGTAGTCGGTGATGTTCGCGTAGTTGCCCGCCGAGCGCAGCAGTTCCTGACGGCGCTGGAGTTCACCGGTGATCGAGTCGCGCATGCGGTCGATCAGTGAGACGTCCTCACCGAGGTTGGTGATGACCGCCGCGACGTGCGGCATCTCCGACATACCGGTGAAGGTGGCGCCACCCTTGAAGTCCGCGAGGATGAAGTTCAGCGTCTCGGACGAGTGGGTGACCGCCAGGGCCAGCACCAGGGTGCGCAGCACCTCGGACTTACCGGAACCGGTCGCGCCGACACACAGACCGTGCGGGCCCATACCCTCCTGGGAGGCTTCCTTGATGTCGAGCATGACGGGCTGACCGTCCCGGTCGACACCGATCGGCACCCGCAGCCGCTCGTGCAGCGTCCGCGGCCGCCAGGTGCGCTGGACGTCGACGGAACCGGCGTCGCCGATGTCCATCAGGTCCGTGAAGTCCAGGTTGGACAGCAGCGGTTCCTCGCCGTCCGCACCGGCACCGGCCCGCAGCGGCGCCAGCTGACGCGCCAGCGCTTCCGCCTCCGGGATCGACAGGGTGTCGCAGGAACCCTCGTACACCGCGCCGCTCGCCGACTCCAGCACCAGCTTGCCCGGCTGAACCTGCACCGCCAGACCGCCGCGGATCTCGTCGAGGTCGCCGGGGACGACCTCGACGATGGTGACGCCCTGGAGGCCCTCCGCACCGGCGATGACCGAGTCGATCGGCACCTCGCCCGCGTCCAGCAGGATCACCAGGTGCGGGGTGTCCGTCACCGGCGTGCCCTGCGGGTTGAAGCGGCCGCGGCCCTCCAACTCGTCGGCCAGCAGCTCCTCGACCTCGCCGAGGTCGCCGACGACCAGGCGGCGGGTACCCGCGCCGTCCGTGGTCTTGTCCTGGACGTGCGGCAGCCACTTCGTCCACTCCCACTCCGCCTGTGCACCCGGGGAGGCGACGACCGCCACCATCAGGTCCTCGGGGGAGTGCAGCGTGCACAGCTGCGCCACCATCGCGCGCGAGGCGGCGTAGACGGTGTCCGGGTCGCCGGAGACCGTCAGGTGGTAGAAGGCGCGCAGCGACACCGCGAGCGGAAGGTTCTCCAAGTGCCCGTGCTTGTCGAGGAATTCCTTCATCGCGTGCGCGGTCAGCGGCTCCAGCTCGTCGACCGGCGCGGTCTCCGGCGCCTTCAGCGGGGTGGCCAGCTGCTGCGGGCCGAGCCCCAGCCGCACCTGCGCGAAGTCCGGGTCGCTCGCCCGGCGCTCCCAGACCCGCTTGCCCTCCGCGACGACCGACCACAGCTGCCCGGGGTCGGGGTGCGTGAACAGCTGCGCGTCACGCTGCTTACGCGCGGTGCGCCGTACCTCTTTTCGCTTCTGCGAAAGGTACTTGAGGTAATCCTGACGCTCTTGAACCATTTGCCCGGACGGGCCTTGACGGGCTTTGACGATCTGTACGATCGCCATTGCCAGTGTGGAAACCACCATCACGCCGCCCATGATTTTCATGAACGGCTGGCCGCCCATGAAAAGGAAAGCGGCCGATGAGCCCATACCCATCATGGGCATGAACATCATCAGGATGTTCTCCTGTTCCCCTTCCCGGGGGAGTTCGGGAGGCGCCTCCAGCGTCACCTCCTCACCAGGAACTTCAGGTGGTAGCGCGCGGGGCGGGCGCTTGACGATGACAACGCTCACCGAGGCATCAGTCCTTCATGCATCTCGCAGTCTCGGACCGCCCCCGTTGGATTCGACGGTCCCCCGAGCCAAGTCCTTGGCCCGACGCAGGCGTTGATCCTACTGTTTGGAGTCAAGCCTCGGGGGGAGTGGGGCAAGCGCCGAATCGGACGGTACGCTGACGCCCCGCGAGCGTGCCGCGACGGCGTGAATAAGGCTCCCGCAGGGATCCGTATATGGCTCCATGTATGCGCCACGCACGCGACAAAACACCCAACGGATAGGGGGAACCGCCAGGTGAGCACGACCACAGGTACCGGCTTCTGCCGGGTCACAGTCGCCGCGCCGGACGCACGGATCGATGTGGCACTGCCGGAGGACGTCGCACTCGTCGACATCTACCCGGAGATCCTGCGCCTGTCCGGGCAGTCCCAGGCGGAGGGCGCCCCCACCGGCTACCACCTCGTGCGCCGCGACGGCACCGTACTCGACGCCGGTCAGTCGCTCGCGCAGCAGCAGATCCTCGACGGCGACCTCCTCCTGCTCAAGCCGTTCGCCGAATCGCTGCCGCTCCCCGTCTTCGACGACGTCTCGGACGCCGTCGCCTCCGCGGTCAAGCAGAACCGCACCCGCTGGAGCGACGACCTCATGCACTACGTCGGCCTCACCGCCGGCGTCCTGCTGCTCACGATGATGGCGTTCGCCCTCTGGTTCTCGAACCCGGTCGACCGCGACATGCACCGGCTGCCCGGCATCATCGCGGGCGTCGTCGGCATCGTTCTCGTCGCCGTCTCCGGCGTCCGCGCCCGCGTCTACGACGACCACGGCTCCTCCATCGCGCTGGGCCTCGCCTCGCTGCCGCATCTGCTGATCGCCGGTTCCGGCATCTTCCCCGTCGAGGCGGGCGAGGGTCCCGGACGCCTCCACCTCCTCGTCGGCTGCGTGGTCGTCCTGATCGCCTCCGTCCTGCTGGTGGTGCTGCTGCCGCAGGGCGACGCCCCGTTCGTCGCCGCCGCCTTCCTCTCGGCGATCGGCACCCTCTCGGTCTTCGCCGCGATCCTCACCGACGCCGCGCCCATCGAGGTCGCCGCCGTCACCGCCGCCGTCTCCATCGCGCTCGTCGCCTGGCTGCCCGGCCTCTCGGCCCGCTTCGCCCGCCTGCCCATCGGCTACAGGTCGCCCGACCAGATCGCCAAGGGCTACGACGCCGACGGCGGCTCCGAGGCCGTCGACTTCGTCAAGATCGGCAATCAGGCCCGCCGCGGCCACGAGCTCCTGCTCGGCCTCGTCGCCGGCTGCTCCGCCCTGGTCGTCGGCTCCGCCGGTGTCGTCCTCGGCTTCTCCGACAACATGTGGGCCCAGCTGATGGCGCTGGCCGCGGGCATCACGATCATGCTCCGTGCCCGGCTCTTCGACTACACCGCGCAGATCGCCTGCATGGTCGTCGCCGGCATCCTCACGATCGTGCTGCTCATCCTGGGCATCGCGCTCCACCCGCCGGTCGACGCCCTCGTCGAGCTGGCCCGCTTCGGCGACTCCGGCCCGCTCAACATCCGCACCGTCTGGTTCTCCGCCAGCATCGCCGCCGGCGCCGCCCTGCTCGTCGGTGTCGGACTGGTCGTTCCTCGTAAGGGTGTCACCCCCTTCTGGGGCCGGATCTTCGACATCTTCGACGGCCTGGTCCTGCTCTCCCTGGTGCCGCTCTGCCTTGCGGTCCTGGACGTCTACGCCACCGTGCGTGGCCTGACCGGCAACTGACCTGCGCCCGCGCCGCGGGGGGGGCCCCCCCGCCCCCCCCGGGGGGCGGCCGCCTCCGGAGGGTACGTGTGTGTCCGTGCCCCCGGGTTCATCAAAATAACCAGGGAAGCCAAAAC
>NZ_JBHYGX010000032.1:7996-11109 GCF_042739975.1 Streptomyces sp. NPDC059080 | reverse complement strand
CCTCGGCATCCAGCACAAACCCATACCGCGCCGCCCCCCCCAGCACCGCCCCCAACACCCCCCCCCCCCCCCCCCCCCCCCCCCCCCCACACACCCCCCCCCCCCCCCCCCCCCCCCCCCCCCCCCCCCCTCGGCTGGTACGCTGTGTGACGGTCCGCCGTGAGTCATCAAGATTCCCTGTGAAGCAAATCCAGGGGCGCTCCCGGGCCGTACACACCGAGGAGTACCGCGTGTCGCTCGACGCCGCTACGAAGAAGCAGATCATGGCCGAGTTCGCCACCAAGGAGGGTGACACCGGTTCCCCCGAGGTCCAGGTGGCCATGCTCTCCCGCCGGATCTCGGACCTGACCGAGCACCTCAAGACCCACAAGCACGACCACCACTCCCGCCGTGGTCTGCTGCTGCTGGTCGGCCAGCGCCGCCGCCTGCTGCAGTACCTGGCGAAGAAGGACATCGCGCGCTTCCGCGTGCTGGTCGAGCGCCTGGGCATCCGCCGCGGCGCGGCGGGCGCCAAGTAAGACGCCGTGAAGGGAGCGGTTCCCGCCGGGGGCCGCTCCCTTCGCCGTACGCACCGGACACCGCTGCCGCCGCGAGGCGGCCGGAAGCTTTGTAGTCTGGTGTCACGAGCACAACCGAACGAGGGGGAGCGCCCCCTGGCCGCCGGTCCTCGGTAGTGGCCCCCGGATCTCCGCGAGACATCTCCGCGGCTGCATCCCGGGAGCTTCGATCGAAGACCGGCCCGTACCGGCGCTCCGCCGACGAAGGTCCGCCGCCACACGGGTGGCGGACGCTGACGAGGAGATTTTCTTGGTGGAGAACGAGACCCACTACGCCGAAGCCGTCATCGACAACGGCACCTTCGGCACCCGCACCATCCGCTTCGAGACGGGCCGCCTGGCCAAGCAGGCCGCCGGCTCCGCCGTCGCGTACCTGGACGACGACACCATGGTGCTGTCGGCCACGACCGCGTCGAAGAAGCCCAAGGACCAGCTGGACTTCTTCCCCCTGACGGTCGACGTCGAGGAGCGGATGTACGCGGCCGGCAAGATCCCCGGCTCCTTCTTCCGCCGCGAGGGCCGGCCCTCCGAGGACGCGATCCTCACCTGCCGCCTGATCGACCGGCCGCTGCGCCCCTCCTTCAAGAAGGGCCTGCGCAACGAGATCCAGATCGTCGAGACGGTCATGGCGCTCAACCCCGACCACCTCTACGACGTGGTCGCCATCAACGCCGCCTCCTGCTCCACGCAGCTGGCCGGCCTGCCCTTCTCCGGCCCGATCGGCGGCACCCGCGTCGCCCTGATCAACGGCCAGTGGGTCGCCTTCCCGACCCACACCGAGCTGGAGAACGCCGTCTTCGACATGGTCGTCGCCGGCCGTGTGCTGCCCGACGGTGACGTCGCGATCATGATGGTCGAGGCCGAGGCCACCGAGAAGACCGTCCAGCTGGTCAAGGACGGCGCCGAGGCCCCGACCGAAGAGGTCGTCGCCGCCGGTCTGGAGGCCGCCAAGCCCTTCATCAAGGTGCTGTGCAAGGCCCAGTCCGACCTCGCCGCCAAGGCCGCCAAGCCGACCGGTGAGTTCCCCGTCTTCCTCGACTACCAGGACGACGTCCTGGAGGCGCTCACCGCCGCCGTCAAGGACGAGCTGGCCCAGGCGCTGACCATCGCGGGCAAGCAGGAGCGGGAGAACGAGCTCGACCGCGTCAAGGAGATCGCCGCCGAGAAGCTGCTCCCGCAGTTCGAGGGCCGCGAGAAGGAGATCTCCGGTGCCTACCGCGCGCTGACCAAGAAGCTGGTCCGCGAGCGCGTCATCAAGGACCAGGTCCGCATCGACGGCCGCGGCGTCACGGACATCCGTACGCTCGCCGCCGAGGTCGAGGCGATCCCGCGGGTCCACGGCTCCGCGCTGTTCGAGCGTGGCGAGACCCAGATCCTGGGCGTCACCACCCTCAACATGCTCCGCATGGAGCAGCAGCTGGACACCCTCTCCCCGGTGACCCGCAAGCGCTACATGCACAACTACAACTTCCCGCCGTACTCCGTCGGTGAGACCGGCCGCGTGGGCTCGCCCAAGCGCCGCGAGATCGGCCACGGCGCGCTCGCCGAGCGCGCCATCGTGCCGGTCCTGCCGACCCGCGAGGAGTTCCCCTACGCGATCCGCCAGGTCTCCGAGGCGCTGGGCTCCAACGGCTCGACGTCCATGGGCTCGGTCTGCGCCTCCACCATGTCGCTGCTGAACGCCGGTGTGCCCCTCAAGGCCCCGGTCGCCGGTATCGCCATGGGCCTGATCTCCCAGGAGATCGACGGCAAGACCCACTACGTCGCCCTCACCGACATCCTCGGTGCGGAGGACGCGTTCGGCGACATGGACTTCAAGGTCGCCGGTACCAAGCAGTTCGTCACCGCCCTGCAGCTCGACACCAAGCTCGACGGCATCCCCGCCTCGGTCCTGGCCGCCGCGCTCAAGCAGGCCCGCGACGCCCGCCTCCACATCCTCGATGTGATGAACGAGGCCATCGACGTCCCGGACGAGATGTCCCCCAACGCCCCGCGGATCATCACCGTCAAGATCCCCGTGGACAAGATCGGTGAGGTCATCGGCCCCAAGGGCAAGATGATCAACCAGATCCAGGAGGACACCGGCGCCGACATCACGATCGAGGACGACGGCACCATCTACATCGGTGCCGCCGACGGCCCGGCCGCCGAGGCCGCCCGCGCCACGATCAACGGCATCGCCAACCCGACCATGCCGGAGGTCGGCGAGCGCTACCTGGGCACCGTCGTGAAGACGACGACCTTCGGCGCGTTCGTCTCCCTGCTCCCGGGCAAGGACGGCCTGCTGCACATCTCGCAGATCCGCAAGCTCGCCGGTGGCAAGCGCGTGGAGAACGTCGAGGACGTGCTCGGGGTCGGCTCCAAGGTCCAGGTCGAGATCGCCGAGATCGACCAGCGCGGCAAGCTCTCCCTGATCCCCGTGATCGATGACGAGGACGACGCCGACAGCAAGAAGGACGACGCCGACAAGTGACGTCCCGCACACACCGGACGACGGCCCGCACCACCGAGGTGGGGGGGGGCGGCGGCCGGTACCACAAAATCCTCAAGGGCGAG
>NZ_JBHYGX010000032.1:5041-7986 GCF_042739975.1 Streptomyces sp. NPDC059080 | reverse complement strand
CTGGCAGCCCGAGGAGGGCCGCGAGATCATCCTGAACCTGCCCGCCACGGTCGAGGGGGGGGCCCCCCCCCCCCCCCCCCCCCCCACACACAGGAGGTTCCGCTCCCTGTACACCCCCGTGCTGTGCAGGCGGGGGGCACCCCCGCCCCACACCCGCGCCCCCCCCCCGGGGAACCCGCCCCCCCCCCCCCCCTCGCCCGTACCCAAACACTCCTCAAGGGCGAGGGCGGCGCGGGCACCGTCCGCCGGACCGTCCTCCCCGGCGGTCTGCGGGTGGTCACCGAGACCCTGCCCACCGTCCGCTCGGTCAGCTTCGGCATCTGGGCCCATGTCGGCTCCCGCGACGAGACCCCGTCCCTCAACGGCGCCACGCACTACCTGGAGCACCTGCTCTTCAAGGGCACCGAGCGGCGCAGCGCCCTGGACATCTCCGCGGCCGTCGAGGCCGTCGGCGGCGAGATGAACGCCTTCACCGCGAAGGAATACACCTGCTACTACGCGCGGGTCCTCGACACGGACCTGCCGCTCGCCATCGACGTCGTCTGCGACATGCTCACCGGCTCGCTCATCGAGGCCGAGGACGTCGAGGCGGAGCGCGGGGTGATCCTCGAAGAGATCGCGATGACCGAGGACGACCCGGGCGACGGCGTCCACGACCTCTTCGCGCACACCATGCTCGGTGACACGCCCCTGGGCCGCCCGGTCCTCGGCACCCCTGACACCGTCAACGCCCTCACCCCCGCGCGGATCCGCCGCTTCTACAAGAAGCACTACGACCCCACGCACCTCGTCGTCACCGCTGCCGGCAACGTCGACCACGCCACGATCGTCCGCCTGGTCCGCCGCGCCTTCGAGCGGGCCGGTGCCCTCGACGCCACGGACGCCACCCCGCTCGCCCCGCGCGCGGGCGCCCGCACGCTGCGCGCCGGGGGCCACGTCGAGCACCTGAACCGCAAGTCCGAGCAGGCCCACGTCATCCTCGGCACCCCCGGGCTCGCCCGCTCCGACGACCGCCGCTGGGCCCTGAGCGTCCTCAACACCGCACTCGGCGGCGGTATGAGCTCCCGCCTCTTCCAGGAGGTCCGCGAGAAGCGCGGCCTGGCCTACAGCGTGTACTCGTACACCTCCGGCTACGCCGACTGCGGCCTGTTCGGCGTCTACGCGGGCTGCCGCCCCAACCAGGTGCGCGACGTCCTCGCGATCTGCCGCGACCAGCTCGACCAGGTCGCCGCCGAGGGTGTCACCGACGACGAGATCCGCCGGGCCATCGGGCAGCTGCGCGGCTCCACCGTTCTCGGCCTGGAGGACTCCGGTGCCCTGATGCACCGCATAGGCAAGAGCGAGCTGTGCTGGGGCGCCCAGCTCTCCGTCGACGAGATGCTGGAGCGGATAGCCGCCGTCACCCCCGACGAGGTCCGGGAGGTGGCCCGAGAGGTCCTGGGCGCGCGGCCCTCGCTGTCCGTCATCGGCCCGCTGAAGGACCGGCAGGCCGACCGGCTGCACGAAGCCGTTGCCTGACCCCGTTCGCCGTACCACCAAGAGAGAGCTGACACGATGAGCAAGCTGCGCGTGGCCGTGATCGGCGCCAAGGGCCGCATCGGCTCGGAAGCCGTCAAGGCCGTCGAGGCCGCCGAGGACATGGAGCTGGTCGCGGCGCTGGGCCGCGGTGACTCCCTGGAGGCGCTGACCGGCGCCGGTGCCCAGGTCGCCGTCGAGCTGACCCACCCGGATGCCGTCATGGGCAACCTCGACTTCTGCGTCCGCCACGGCATCCACGGCGTGGTCGGCACGACCGGCTGGACCGACGAACGCCTCGCGCAGCTGCGCACCGCGCTGGCCGCCTCCCCGGGGACCGGCGTGCTCATCGCGCCGAACTTCTCCGTCGGCGCCGTGCTGACCATGACCTTCGCCCGGCAGGCCGCCAAGTTCTTCGAATCGGCCGAGGTCATCGAGTTGCACCACCCCAACAAGGCGGACGCCCCGTCCGGTACGGCCACCCGCACCGCGCAGCTCGTCGCCGCGGCCCGCGAGGAGGCCGGGTGCGCGCCGCAGCCGGACGCCACCAGCACCGCGCTGGACGGCGCCCGCGGCGCGTCGGTCGACGGCGTCCCCGTGCACTCGGTACGGCTGCGCGGGCTCCTCGCCCACCAGGAGGTGCTGTTCGGCGGCGTGGGGGAGACCCTCACCATCCGCCACGACTCGCTGCACCACAGCAGCTTCATGCCGGGCATCCTGCTCGGCGTGCGGCGTGTGGTGTCCACCCCGGGCCTGACGGTGGGCCTGGAACACTTCCTCGACCTGGGCTGAGCGTCATGGGCGGAAAGATCACCTACTTTTTCCTCGCGACCGTGCTGGTCCTGGTCTTCGGCGTGGTCGCGATGGAGGGCGTGCTGCTCCTGCTGACGGGGAAGCCGGCCGCGATGGGCATGGGCGCGATCGCCTTCGTCCTGCCGGTCATCGGCGCGTGGTTCCTCTGGCACAACACCCGCTTCGCCCGCGACGCCCACCGTCTCGGCCGCAAGCTGGCGGCGGAGGACGGCGCGAACGGTGCCGATGACGGGGCGCCCGCGCGTACCCCGGGCGGCCGGATCGACCGGGACGCCGCCGACGCGGTCTTCGCTCTGCGGCAGGCCGAGGCGGAGGAGGCGCCCGGCGACTGGCGGGCCTGGTTCCGCCTCGCCGTCGCCTACCACGACGCCCGCGACACCCCGCGCGCCCGCAAGGCCATGCAGCGCGCCATCGCCCTCCACGACGGGGATCCGGTGCGCACCTGAGCAGCTGGGCCCGTGACCACGGCATACGGTGGCGGGCCCGCGCGACCACGGCACACGCGACGGCGACACGGCGCACACGACGACGACGCCCGGCCGGGGGAAAACCGCCCCGCCCGGGGTAGGACTACCGGTGCGGGGTGCGGGGGGGCGGGGCGGGGGCCGGCGGCGGGG
>NZ_JBHYGX010000032.1:0-5031 GCF_042739975.1 Streptomyces sp. NPDC059080 | reverse complement strand
CCCCACACCGCGCCACCCCCACACACCCCCCACCCCCTCCCCCCCCCCAGCACTCTCACACCCGACGCCCCCCCCCCCCCTCGTCCGTATCCGTCTACCTGCGGTACTGCGCGGCCCACGCCTCCAGGACATCGGCCGCCCGCTCGAACGCCTCCGGGCGGGAGAGGAAGTCGGCGTCGTGGTCGGTGAGCAGCACCCGCGACCGGCCGGACACCCGCCGGTCGATCAGTGCCTGCCCCTGCACCGTACGGGGCAGGCCCAGCCAGCGCACCGGCTGCTGGACGGTCCGCAGCGCCCCGGTGGCGCCCCACGGCTCGGTGACCGTGCCGAACAGGCCGATCCGTCGCAGCCCCTGCGCGCTGACCCAGACGCCGACCCGCAGCAGCCGCAGCGCCAGACCGATGACGATCAGCGCCAGTACCACGCAGGTCACGGCGCCCGGCAGCGAACCGGCGAAGCCGATGATCATCGCGGACAGCAGCACGAACGACGCCAGCAGCAGGGACACCGCCGAGATACCCACCCGCCAGGGGCCGGGGCGGTAGGGCCGCCGCCAGCGCTCGGGCGCTTCGTGGGGCAGCGGCGGAGCCGCCGTACGGTTGTCGACGTCGAGGTCGCGGTCGGCCGTCAGGAAGGGCAGGGGCACGGCTGATCCTCACTCAGGGCACTGATGGAAGCTGTGACCGGTGAGGCTATCGGCAGTGCGGGGCCGGAACCACCCGGCGCTCTTTGGCACGGGTGGCTCCGGCCCCGCAGGTCAGTGGTGCGCGGCCTCGGACTGATGCGTACTGGCGGCGCCCGGCGCCTCCTGCTGCAGCGCCGGAATCCCGAACAGCAGGGAGCCCGCCAGGCCGCCCACCAGGGTCAGGGTGATCAGTGTGCGGCCCGCCAGTTGGGAGCGCGAGGCGCGTTCGCGGGGCGGGGGAGTGACATTGCTGCGGAACCGGTCTGCCTCGGCGACGAAGGCGAACGGGACGGGCTCACGCCGGCGGAACATCTGGGGCTCTCCTAGGAACCTCGAAGTGGGCACTTTCACAGAGTCAGACGTCTGCGACGTCCGTTTGGTGCCCGTTTCCAGTAACTTCTGTGAAAAATATCAACGGCCCCGCTCCCTCTCGACACCGGGGACCCTTTTGCCCGCTAACACCGCATCAGGCGGGATTTCCCGGGCTGTCAGTGGCGGGCCGTAGGCTGGACGCCGCACGGATCGAACGGAAGGAACCACCGGTGTCCCAGACCCCCGCCGCGAGCACGCAGAGCCCTGACGGCCCTGACAGCTCCGACAGTGAGCTCGCCCGCTTCCGGAGCGAGGTGACGGTCGAGCTGGTCAAGCACAGCGCCGCGGACAGCGACGTGCTGTGGGCGGCCCGCGTCTCCACGGCCGGTGAGCAGTCCCTCGAAGAGCTGCAGAAGGACCCGGAGCGCTCCAAGGGCCTGATCAACTACCTGATGCGCGACCGGCACGGCAGCCCGTTCGAGCACAACAGCATGACCTTCTTCATCAGCGCCCCGATCTTCGTCTTCCGTGAGTTCATGCGCCACCGCGTCGGCTGGTCGTACAACGAGGAGTCCGGCCGCTACCGCCGCCTGGATCCGGTCTTCTACGTCCCCGGCGCCGACCGCAAGCTCGTCCAGCAGGGCCGCCCCGGCAAGTACGAGTTCGTCGACGGCACCACCGAGCAGCACGAGCTGACCGGCCGCGTCATGGAGGACTCCTACCGCCAGGCGTACGCCGCCTACCAGGAGATGCTGGCCGCCGGGGTCGCCCGCGAGGTCGCCCGCGCGGTCCTGCCCGTCGGCCTCTACTCCTCTATGTACGCCACCTGCAACGCCCGCTCCCTGATGCACTTCCTCGGGCTGCGCACCCAGCACGAGCAGGCGCAGGTGCCGTCCTTCCCCCAGCGCGAGATCGAGATGGTCGGCGAGCAGATGGAGGCCCACTGGGCACGCCTGATGCCGCTCACGTACGGCGCATTCAACGCCAACGGCCGCATCGCCCCGTAGTACCGCCGACCTGCACCGCGGCGCCTCTGGGGCCCCAACCCTGGAGGTGTCCGTATTGCAGCATTTTGAGAACTTCATCTACGCTGAAGAAACGGACCCGGCACTGCTTGAACCCCCGAGCAGGCAGTGCCGGAGTCCACATCCCTGCTCCCCGGCGGCACATCCAGCGGTGAGCTACGAGTAGCGTGGGACCCATGGCTCCGACTTCCACACCGCAGACCCCGTTCGGGCGGGTGCTGACCGCCATGGTCACGCCGTTCACGGAGGATGGCGATCTCGACCTCGACGGCGCGCAGCGGCTCGCCACCCACCTGGTGGATGCCGGTAACGACGGCCTCGTCGTCAACGGCACCACCGGAGAGTCCCCGACCACCAGCGACGCGGAGAAAGCACAGCTGGTCCGCGCCGTGGTCGATGCCGTCGGGGACCGTGCCTTCGTGGTGGCCGGAGCCGGAACCAACGACACCCGGCACAGCGTGGAGCTGGCCCGCGCCGCACGGGACGCAGGCGCCCACGGCCTGCTCGCGGTCACGCCGTACTACAGCAAGCCGCCCCAGGAAGGACTCCTGCGGCACTTCACGGCCATCGCGGACACCACCGACCTGCCGGTGATGCTGTACGACATCCCGGGCCGCAGCGGTGTCCCGATCAACACCGAAACGATCGTCCGGCTGGCGGAGCACCCCCGGATCGTCGCCAACAAGGACGCCAAGGGCGACCTCGGCCGCGCGAGCTGGGCCATCGCCCGCTCCGGCCTCGCCTGGTACAGCGGCGACGACATGCTCAACCTCCCGCTGCTCTCCGTCGGCGCCGTCGGTTTCGTCTCGGTCGTCGGCCATGTCGTCACCCCCGAGCTGCGCGCCCTGCTGGACGCCCACCTCGCCGGTGACGTCACCAAGGCGACGGAGATCCACCAGAAGCTGCTGCCGGTCTTCACCGGCATGTTCCGCACCCAGGGCGTCATCACCACCAAGGCGGCCCTCGGCCTGCAGGGCCTGCCCGGCGGGCCGCTGCGCCTGCCGCTGGTGGAGTTGGCCCCCGAGGAGACGGAGCAGCTGACGCGGGACCTCGCCGCCGGCGGGGTACAACTCTGAGCACAGACTTCACAACTGAAAACGGCCCTTAACCGCCCCACAGCAAGTGCACGAATGTCATGCGCGCCACGTGCCCCGAGGGCAGCGTGGCGCGCGTGGTGAGGAGAGTCTTTTGAGTCATCCGCATCCCGAACTCGGCCGTCCCCCGAAGCTCCCCAAGGGCGGCCTGCGGGTCACACCCCTCGGCGGTCTGGGAGAGATCGGCCGCAACATGACGGTCTTCGAGTACGGAGGCCGGCTGCTGATCGTCGACTGCGGAGTGCTCTTCCCCGAGGAGGAGCAGCCCGGAATCGACCTGATCCTGCCGGACTTCACGTCCATCAGGGACCGGCTCGACGACATCGACGGCATCGTGCTCACGCACGGCCACGAGGACCACATCGGCGGTGTCCCCTTCCTCCTGCGGGAGAAGCCGGACATCCCGCTGATCGGCTCCAAGCTGACCCTCGCGCTGATCGAGGCGAAGCTCCAGGAGCACCGCATCCGTCCGTACACCCTGGAGGTCAAGGAAGGCCACCGGGAGCGGATCGGCGCCTTCGACTGCGAGTTCGTCGCGGTCAACCACTCCATCCCGGACGCCCTCGCGGTCGCCATCCGCACCCCCGCGGGCATGGTGGTGCACACCGGCGACTTCAAGATGGACCAGCTGCCGCTGGACCGCCGGCTGACCGACCTGCCGACGTTCGCCCGGCTCGGCGAGGAGGGCATCGACCTGCTCCTCACCGACTCGACCAACGCCGAGGTCCCCGGCTTCGTCCCGCCGGAGCGGGACATCTCCAACGTCCTGCGTACGGTCTTCGCCAACGCGCAGAAGCGCATCATCGTGGCGAGCTTCGCCAGCCACGTCCACCGCATCCAGCAGATCCTCGACGCCGCCCACGAGTACGGCCGCCGGGTCGCCTTCGTCGGCCGCTCGATGGTCCGCAACATGGGCATCGCCCGTGAGCTGGGCTATCTGAAGGTCCCCGCCGGTCTGGTCGTGGACGTCAAGACGCTCGACGATCTGCCGGACGACGAGGTCGTGCTGGTCTGCACGGGCTCCCAGGGCGAGCCGATGGCGGCGCTGTCCCGGATGGCCAACCGTGACCACCAGATCCGGATCGTCCCCGGTGACACGGTGATCCTCGCGTCGTCCCTGATCCCGGGCAACGAGAACGCGGTCTACCGCGTGATCAACGGCCTGACCCGCTGGGGCGCCGACGTCGTCCACAAGGGCAACGCCAAGGTCCACGTCTCGGGCCACGCCTCGGCCGGCGAGCTGCTGTACTTCTACAACATCTGCAAGCCGAAGAACCTCATGCCGGTGCACGGCGAATGGCGCCATCTGCGGGCCAACGCCGAGCTGGGCGCGCTGACCGGCGTACCGAAGGACCGGATCGTGATCGCCGAGGACGGCGTCGTGGTCGACCTGGTCAGCGGCGTCGCGAAGATCGTCGGCAAGGTGCAGGCGGGATACGTGTACGTCGACGGGCTCTCGGTCGGCGATGTCACCGAGACCCACCTCAAGGACCGCCGCATCCTCGGCGACGAGGGCATCATCTCGGTCTTCGTGGTGGTGGACAGCAGCACCGGCAAGATCGTCGGTGGCCCGCACATCCAGGCCCGCGGCTCCGGCATCGACGACTCGACGTTCTCCGCGGTCATCCCGAAGATTGACGAGTCCCTGGCCAAGTCGGCCCAGGACGGCGTCGTCGAGCCGCACCAGCTCCAGCAGCTGATCCGCCGCACGATCGGCAAGTGGGTGTCGGACAACTACCGTCGCCGCCCGATGATCCTTCCCGTGGTCGTCGAGGTCTGACCGGTACGGCGGCCGACAGGCACGCGAGGAGCGGGGGGGGGGGGGGGGGGGGGGCGGGGGGGGGGGCCCCCGCGGGGGGGGGGGGGGGGGGGGGGGAGGGAAGGGGCGGAGGCAAGCGCCAGCGCCACGAGCCGA
>NZ_JBHYGX010000031.1:52850-70790 GCF_042739975.1 Streptomyces sp. NPDC059080 | reverse complement strand
CCCGGCGGCCGTACCGCCGCCCGGCCGGGCCCGGCCGCGCGGAGCGGCGGGCGGGGTAGTGCGGGCCGGCCCGCACGGCCGGGGCCCGGACGGCTGCCGCGGGCCCGCCCGCCGGGGCGGAAAAGCCAGGACTACCGCGCGGGCACCGGCTCACCGGTCGAGGCGTCGATCACCTTCCGGCCGTCCAGCGGCGCCTTCAGCGTCACGGTCCGGGTGAACTCCTTCGCGATCTTCACGCAGACCTGGCCCGGCTTCTTGTCCTTGCCGGTGATCTCCGTCCGTACCGCCGTGTCCGACTCGTGCACCCGCACCGTGTACGTGCTGCACACCCCGCCCCAGAAGTGCAGCGTCAGCTTCCGGCCACCGTCGGAGAGCGCGTACGACTCCAACGCCATCGCGCCCGGCTCCCCGGACGGCGAGCCGGACCCCTTCGCCGGACCCTCGCCGGGATGCGTCAGATACTGCGGCTGCACCGCCGGGTGCGCCACCGTCGACGTCGCGTCCGGGCCGTCGCCCGCGCCCGGCTGCACCACCGCGAACAGCCACGACGGCACCAGCGCCTGACCGCCCGAGACGTACTGCACCGACAGCCCGAAGACCGCGCCGGTCACCTCGGCCGGCTTCTGCGCCCGCGTCGGCGCGGGCTCACAGGGCGCGATACCGCCGGACTTCCCCGGCGCCGCATCCGAGGACGGGCAGCCGCCCGGAGTGTGACTCCCGTCGCGGGAGTTGAGCCGTGCCAGCGTCCGGTCCGCGCTCAGCACCGGATACTCCGCGCCCTTCACCGGCTTCGCCAACTGCCCGCTGCCGCCGACCACCTGACCGTCCGCGCCGACCTGGAGATCGCTCTGCCAGCCGTACGTCGGCAGCCCGCCGAGCGCCGGATCGGCCCGTACTGTGCGCACCGCGCCGGACAGCCCGTGCGCGTCCAGCCGGGCGTCGGACTGGTCCAGCGCCGCCAGCACCGGCCGCACCGCCCGCTCCGCCTCCTTCTGCGACACCGCGCCCGCGCCGCTGCCGTCGTCCCGCGTCGCGGCGTCCGGCCCGCCCCGGTACGACGGGCACCCCGGCCCCTCCGACGCGCCGCCGTCCGCCCCGTCCTTGGGGGAGGCGGGCAGCGCGCAGTTGGTGCCGCCGGGCGTGCCGTACGAGGAGTACGTCCAGGAGCCCGAACCGGTCTTGGTCACCTGGAGCACCGGGCCCCGGCCGTCGCGCGTCGGCCCGCCCACCTTCCAGGTGGCGCCCTCGGACCGGACCTTTCCGGCCACATCCAGCGCCTTCGCCAGCCGCTTCACCGCGTCTGGTGAGACACCGCCGCGCGGCCGGTACACCGGCGCGGAACCGGGCCCGTCCGGCAGCGCCTTCACCGCGCGATACGCGGCGCCCTGCGGATTGGGCTCACCGGCGGCGATCTGCCCCCGGCCCTGGTACCCGTCGAGCACCAGGGGCGGCGGCCCGCCCGCGGTGCCGTGCCCCTCGCCGCCCCCGGCGGCCGAGGCCCAGTACGCGGCCCCGCCGCCGGCCAGCAGCACCGCCGCGGCCACCGAGACGACCGCGACCCGGCTCCGCCGCGACCGCGTGGGCTCCGTCGGTTCGGGGGTGGTGTCCTCGCTGTTCACCGCATCGCTCCTTCGGCTCCACTGTCGTCCGTCGTGCCGCCCTCCGCGGGGAGGACACCGATGGGACGGCGCGGGCGCGCGGGTGGTTCCCCGGGGCGGGCGGTACGGGAGGCGCGCCCCGGCGCCGGCCGGAGTTCCGGGGCACGGCCGTCCCGGCCCGGCCCTCCCCCGTCTCAGTCCCCGTACTCCGCCATTCCGTCCACCAGCGCCGCCGACGCCGGGGGCACCCGCACCCCGTGCAGCTCGGCGGCGTGGTCCGGCGGGGGAGTGCGGTGCCCGGGCTTCCAGCGCGGCGCCATCCGCGCGCAGTCGCCGCGCAGCTGGTCCAGCGACTCGGGGTCGGAGGTGTCCGGACGCCGGGCGCGGTCGGGAGATGTGAGGCGCTTCACAGGCTTGGTCATAGGGGAACCGTACGCATCCGGTGCCAGTCGGGAAAGCCCTACTATGCGGTAGTTTCGGCAGGTGGGAGGGGCCCGGGGAACCGGGTAGCGTGGTGTAACGCCCGCCCCTCCCTACGCCTCCGCAGGAGTAGACAGCCGTGCGTATCGCAGTCACCGGCTCCATCGCCACCGACCACCTGATGACCTTCCCCGGCCGCTTCGCCGACCAGCTGGTCGCCGATCAGCTGCACACGGTCTCCCTCTCCTTCCTCGTCGACCAGCTCGACGTCCGGCGCGGCGGCGTCGCCGCCAACATCTGCTTCGGCATGGGCCAGCTCGGCACCGGGCCGATCCTGGTCGGCGCCGCGGGCAACGACTTCGACGAGTACCGCGCCTGGCTCGACCGCCACGGCGTCGACACCCACTCGGTCCGTATCTCCGAGGTGCTGCACACCGCCCGCTTCGTCTGCACCACCGACGCCGACCACAACCAGATCGGCTCCTTCTACACCGGCGCGATGAGCGAGGCCCGCCTGATCGAGCTCCAGACCGTCGCCGAGCGCGTCGGCGGCCTCGATCTCGTCGTCATCGGCGCGGACGACCCCGAGGCGATGATCCGCCACACCGAGGAGTGCCGCAGCCGCGCGATCCCGTTCGGCGCCGACTTCTCCCAGCAGATCGCCCGCATGGACGGCGAGGCCATCCGCACCCTCATGGAGGGCGCCGCCTACCTCTTCTCCAACGAGTACGAGAAGGGCCTCATCGAGACCAAGACCGGCTGGACCGACGAGGAGATCCTCGCCAAGGTCGGCACCCGCGTCACCACCCTCGGCGCCAACGGCGTCCGCATCGAGCGCGCCGGTGAGCCGGTCATCGAGGTCACCACGCCCGAGGAGACCACCAAGGCCGACCCGACCGGCGTCGGCGACGCCTTCCGCGCCGGATTCCTCTCCGGCCTCTCCTGGGGCGTCTGCCCGGAGCGCGCCGCCCAGGTCGGCTGCATGCTCGCCACCCTCGTCATCGAGACCGTCGGCACCCAGGAGTACGAGCTGCACCGCAGCCACTTCATGGACCGCTTCACCAAGGCGTACGGCCACGAGGCCGCCACCGAGATCCAGCAGCACCTGGCCTGACCGGACCGGGGGAGACCCCGCACCAGGGCCCGTCCGCGGCCCGTGCCTCGCCCCCGGCGTACGGCACGTCCGCCCCGGCCCGTCCGCCTACACGCGGCGCCGCACCACATACGCGGCGCCGCGTTCCCCTTCCAGGGAGCGCGTGCCGACATACTCCTGACCCTGCGACCAGCACCAGGCCGGAATGTCCAGCGCAGCCACCTCGTCGTCCGACCGGACCGTCACGGTCGCGCCCACCGGCACCCGCCCGATCGCCTTCGCCAGTTCGATCACCGGCACCGGACACCGCGCGCCCAGCGCGTCCACCACCAGCGACCCCGGCTCCCCGCCCTCCGGCGCCGCCACGGCCGCCCCCGGCGCGCCCAGCGCCTCCCGCACCTCGCGCACCGCCCCCGGCAGCGCGTCCAGGAACCGCTCCACCTCGTCCGCTCCGGTACCCACCGGCAGCGACACCCGCACGTTCCCCTCGGACAGCACCCCCATCGCCTTGAGCACATGGCTCGGCGTCAGCGTGCTGGAGGTGCACGACGAGCCGGACGACACCGAGAACCCGGCCCGGTCCAGCCCGTGCAGCAGCGCCTCGCCGTCCACATAGAGGCAGGAGAACGTCACCAGATGCGGCAGCCGCCGCTCCGGATCGCCCACCACCTCCACATCCGGCACCGACACCGCCACCCGCTCCCGGATCCGTGCCACCAGCCCCCGCAGCCGTGCCGCCTCCGCCGCCGCGTCCGCCCGCACCGCCCGCAGCGATGCGGCCGCCGCCACGATCGCCGGGACGTTCTCGAAACCGGGCGCCCGGCCCGCCTCCCGCTCGTCGGCCGGACCCCGCGGCGCGAACCGCGTCCCCTTCCGCACCGCCAGCAGCCCCACCCCGGGCGGCCCGCCCCACTTGTGCGCGCTGCCCGCCAGCACCGACCACGGCCCCGCCACCGGCCCCCACGGCAGCGACTGCGCCGCGTCCACCAACAGCGGCACCCCCGCCGCCGCACACACCTCGGCCACCTCGGCCACCGGCTGCTCCGTCCCCACCTCGTGGTTGGCGGACTGGAGCACCGCCAGCGCGGTGTCCGGCGTCAGCGCCGCCGCGAACTCCGCCGCCGCGACCCGCCCGGTACGGTCGCACCCCACCTCCGCCCCCGACCCGCCGTCCGCCTCGTGCACCTCCGCCGCATGCAGTACGCAGGAGTGCTCCACGGCCGACCGCACCAGCCGCCGTCCGGCCCGCCGCCGCCCCGCCAGCACGCCGGCGATGCCCGAATGCACCGCTTGCGTACCCGAAGGGGTGAAAACCAGCTCGTCGGCCCGGCAGCCCACCGCCTCCGCCGCCGCCTCCCGCGCGGCGTCCAGCAGCATCCGCGCCCGCCGCCCCTCCCGGTGCAGCCGGGCCGGGTCGGCCCAGCCCTCGTCCAGCGAGGCGAGCAGCGCCTCACGGGCGACCGGGTGCAGCGGGGCGGAGGATGCGGCGTCGAAGTAGGGCACGTACGAGACGGTAGAGGACGGCCGCGGCCCCGCGGGGGGCGGCCGCACCCGGCCCGGCGACCGGCCCCGGGCGGGGCGTCAGATCCCGCGGAAAGGCGGGTATTCGGGGGCGGAACGGAGGCCGCGGACCTGCTGCGACCACCCCTTCGGGGAGTGACGCGCCGCGTTGGGCACCCTCCCCGCGCACCCTCAAATAGCGTCCAGTAGGGTTTGGTCCGCATAAACATCCAAACCCCTGCCCGCGCCAGGGCCGGCGACCGACCAGCGAGACGGCCGCAGCCGGTCTCGCGGGCGAGACTCTCGGGAAGGCGCTACGTGAGTCCCAACGGCTCCGACCGCTCGTCGCGGCGCCCGATGCGGCGGAAGCTGCCGCAGGTGCTTGCTGCGGGCCTGGTCCTGGCGACCGCGACTGGTTGCACATCAAAGGACTTCCCCCGCCTCGGTATGCCGACGCCCGTCACGGACGAGGCGCCGCGGATCCTCTCTCTTTGGCAGGGCTCCTGGGCCGCCGCCCTCGCAACGGGCGTGCTGGTGTGGGGCCTGATCATTTGGAGCGTGATCTTCCACCGCCGCAGCCGGACCAAGGTGGAGGTCCCCGCACAGACCCGGTACAACATGCCGATCGAGGCGTTGTACACGATCGTTCCGTTCATCATCATCGCGGTGCTCTTCTACTTCACCGCGCGCGATGAGAGCGAACTCCTCAAGACGTCCAAGAAGCCTGCCCACATCGTCAACGTGGTGGGCTTCCAGTGGAGCTGGGCGTTCAACTACATCGAGGACGTGGACGGCAACAAGTCCACCCACGCGGACAAGACCGAGCTGGCTCAGCTCGACGCGATTCCTGACAGGCTGAAGAAGGGCTTCCCGGCAGGCGCCGACGGCGCCTACGACTCCGGTACTCCCGCCACCCGGGACCCCGACACCGGCAACCCCGGTCCGACGCTCTGGCTCCCCAAGGGCGAGAAGGTCCAGTTCATCCTGACCTCGCGTGACGTCAGCCACTCCTTCTGGGTGGTGCCCTTCCTGATGAAGATGGACGTCATCCCGGGGCACACCAACGTCTTCGAGGTGACCCCCAACAAGGAGGGCACCTTCGCGGGCAAGTGCGCCGAGTTCTGCGGCGTCGACCACTCCCGGATGCTCTTCAACGTCAAGGTCGTCTCCCCCGAGAAGTACCGGGAGCACCTGAAGGACCTGGCGAAGAAGGGCCAGACCGGCTACCTGCCGTCAGGCGAGAAGCAGACGGATCACGCCAGGAACGCGGAGATCAAGACCAAGTGAGCATCCTCAACGAACCCCAGGGTGCCGCCGCCGATACGGCTCCGGCAGCACCGCCCGTACGCAAGAAGCAACCAGGCATCGCCGTGGTCAAGTGGCTCACCACCACCGACCACAAGACGATCGGCACGATGTACCTGGTCACGTCGTTCGCGTTCTTCTGCATCGGCGGCGTCATGGCGCTCCTCATGCGCGCCGAGCTGGCCCGTCCGGGCACGCAGATCATGTCGAACGAGCAGTTCAACCAGGCATTCACGATGCATGGCACGATCATGCTGCTGATGTTCGCGACGCCGCTGTTCGCCGGATTCGCCAACTGGATCATGCCGCTGCAGATCGGTGCGCCCGACGTGGCGTTCCCGCGGCTCAACATGTTCGCGTACTGGCTGTACCTCTTCGGCTCGCTGATCGCGGTGGCCGGCTTCCTCACCCCGCAGGGTGCGGCCGACTTCGGCTGGTTCGCCTACTCCCCGCTGTCGGGCGTCGTCCGCTCGCCGGGCGTCGGCGCCGACATGTGGATCATGGGTCTGGCCTTCTCCGGCTTCGGCACGATCCTCGGTTCGGTCAACTTCATCACCACGATCATCTGCATGCGCGCCCCCGGCATGACGATGTTCCGTATGCCGATCTTCGTGTGGAACGTCCTGCTGACCGGTGTCCTGGTCCTGCTGGCCTTCCCGGTCCTGGCCGCCGCGCTGTTCGCCCTGGAGGCGGACCGTAAGTTCGGTGCCCATGTATTCGACGCGGCAAATGGCGGCGTACTGCTCTGGCAGCACCTCTTCTGGTTCTTCGGACACCCAGAGGTGTACATCATCGCGCTGCCGTTCTTCGGCATCATTTCCGAAGTCATTCCGGTCTTCTCCCGGAAGCCGATGTTCGGTTACATCGGTCTGATCGCCGCGACGATTTCCATCGCCGGTCTTTCGGTGACGGTCTGGGCGCACCACATGTATGTGACGGGCGGCGTACTCCTACCGTTCTTCTCCTTCATGACATTCCTCATCGCGGTCCCGACCGGTGTGAAGTTCTTCAACTGGATCGGCACGATGTGGAAGGGCTCACTGTCCTTCGAGACACCGATGCTCTGGGCGGTCGGCTTCCTGATCACCTTCACCTTCGGCGGTCTGACCGGCGTCATCCTGGCGTCGCCCCCGATGGACTTCCACGTCTCCGACTCGTACTTCGTCGTGGCGCACTTCCACTACGTCATCTTCGGCACGGTCGTCTTCGCGATGTTCTCCGGATTCCACTTCTGGTGGCCGAAGTTCACCGGCAAGATGCTGGACGAGCGCCTCGGCAAGATCACGTTCTGGACCCTGTTCGTCGGCTTCCACGGCACGTTCCTCGTGCAGCACTGGCTGGGCGTCGAGGGCATGCCGCGTCGTTACGCGGACTACCTCGCGGCCGACGGCTTCACGACGCTGAACACCATCTCGACGATCGCGTCCTTCCTGCTCGGCCTGTCGGTCCTGCCGTTCTTCTACAACGTCTGGAAGACCGCCAAGTACGGCAAGAAGGTCGAGGTCGACGACCCCTGGGGCTACGGCCGTTCCCTGGAGTGGGCGACCTCCTGCCCGCCCCCGCGGCACAACTTCCTCACCCTGCCGCGCATCCGGTCCGAATCCCCGGCGTTCGACCTGCACCACCCGGAGATCGCCGCGCTGGACGCCCTCCAGAACGGCCACGGTCCGGCGGATGGCAAGGCCCTCGCCGGCGGCAAGGAGGCAGGCAAGTGAAGATCCAGGGCAAGATGTTCATCTGGCTCTCCGTCTTCGTCCTCGCCATCGCGATCACCTATGGCGTGTGGTCGAAGGAACCGGCGGGCACCACCGCGCTGTTCCTCGCGTTCGGTCTGTGCATCATGATCGGCTACTACCTGGCCTTCACGGCCCGGCGGGTCGACGCGGGCGCGCAGGACAACGAGAACGCCGAGGTCGCGGACGACGCGGGCGAACTGGGCTTCTTCAGCCCGCACAGCTGGCAGCCGCTCTCGCTGGCCGTCGGCGGTGCCCTGGCCTTCATGGGCGTCGTCTTCGGCTGGTGGCTGCTCTACTTCTCGGCACCGGTCATCCTCATCGGCCTGTTCGGCTGGGTCTTCGAGTACTACCGCGGCGAGAACCGCACGCAGTGAGCACGGCCCTCGCGCCGTGAAGGGCGGGCCCGGACACCTCAACTGGTGTCCGGGCCCGCCCCGTTTGCAGTCCTCCAGCGCGCCGCTCCCGGGATTTCTCCATATTTTTGGTACATGAGTCCCAGACCCCGAACCCGGACGGTGCTGAGCTGCGGCCTCCTGCTCGTGCCCCTCGCGGTGTCCGCCACCGCGTGCGGGGGCTCGTCGTCGGAACCGCTCTCCGCAAACCCCTACGACGCGGCCGACCAGATCACGTCCAACACCCCGGACGGGACACGGACGGCGGACCCCAACAAGCCGCTCGAAGTGTCCGTCACGGACGACAAGGCGCGCCTCACGGACGTGACCGCCACCGACGCCTCCGGCCGCTCCATCCGCGGCGAGCTGACCGCCGACGGCAAGCACTGGCGCACCACCGTGCCGCTCGCCGCCGGCGTCCGCTACACGGTGCAGGTCAGCACCGAGGATGAGGACGGCAACCCCGGCCGCAAGACACTCCACGTCGCCACCAAGGGCGGCGGCGACCGGCTCCAGGTCACCTTCGGCCCGGACAGCGGCGAGTACGGCGTCGGCCAGCCGGTCACCGCCAAGCTCAGCCGCGAGGTCAAGGACCCGCAGGCGCGCGCCGTCGTCGAGAGCGCCCTGAAGGTCGACTCCACGCCCCGCGTCCAGGGCTCCTGGTACTGGGTCGACGGCAAGACCCTGCACTTCCGCCCCAAGGAGTACTGGCCCGCGCACGCCGCGATCGAGGTGCACAGCAACCTGGAGGGCCTGAAGATCTCCAAGGGCCTCTACGGCGGCCCCGCCAAGCCCGTGAAGCTCACCACCGGCGACGAGGTCGTCGCCATCACCGACGCGTCCTCGCACACCATGACGGTGCTGCGCAACGGCCGGCAGGTCAACACGCTGCCGGTCACCACCGGCAAGCCCGGCTTCGACACCCGCAACGGCGTCAAGGTCGTCCTCGCCAAGGAAAGCTTCGTCCGGATGACCAGCGGCAGCATCGGCATCCCGGACGGCAGCTCGGACTCGTACGACCTGCCGGTCTACTGGGCGACGCGGGTCACCACCAGCGGCGAGTACGTGCACGCCGCGCCCTGGTCCGTGGGGTCGCAGGGCGCGGCCAACGTCAGCCACGGCTGCACGGGCATGTCCACCGGCAACGCCCAGTGGTTCTTCCACACCGTGCGCGTCGGCGACATCGTGAAGGTCGTCAACAGCGGCGGCGCCACCATGGCGCCCTTCGGCAACGGCTTCGGTGACTGGAACATGCCCTGGCAGGAGTGGCGCGAGGGCAGCGCCCTCAGGAACGGCGCCGCCACCACAGGGGCGGCCGAGCGGCAGCGGGAGCCCGCAGACGCGGCCCGGCTGCGCCCCGAGGTCTGAGGGCGCCTCAGGCGGCCGCTCAGCCGCGTGCGAGGACCCGTCCGCGCAGCAGGGAGGCGAGTGAGTCGGCGAACGCCACCGGGTCCACCGGATGCGTCACCGCGGCGTCCGCGCGGCTCCAGGTGGCCAGCCAGGCGTCCTGCGGCCGCCCGATGAGCAGCAGCACCGGCGGGCAGTCGTAGATCTCGTCCTTGATCTGCCGGCACACGCCCATCCCGCCGGCCGGTGCGGTCTCGCCGTCCAGCACACAGGCGTCGATGCCGCCCTGCTCCAGCGCCTCCAGGACGGCGGGCAGGGTCGCGCACTCCAGGATCTCCACCGGCGGGACATCGGCCGCGGGCCGCCGCCCGGAGGCCAGCCTCACCTGCTCGCGGGTGGTGGCGTTGTCGCTGTAGACCAGCACCGTGGCAGTCGCCTGCATCGTTCCTCCACGCTTCGAAGCGGTACGGACCGGGACGGTACCTGTGCAGGGAACGCCCCCACCGTAGGTAGGGCTCGGATGCTACTCCCGCAAGGGCCGCGGACAGGAGGGGCCGGACGCCACCAAGATCCGTCCGACGGCCCGTCAGGACTGGCCACGGTACGACACCGGGGCGCTCCGGCACCCCGTGCTTCCCCCCTTCGGGGGAAGCCGGAAGAGGCCCGTACGAGCAGGGCATACGGCCTTGACACACCGAACGGCACCCCCCGGAGTGAGGGCGGGATAAGCGACCGACATAATGTCGGTCGTGGCGACAGCAACGACAGTAGAAACCGGGCACGCGCACCCGTCGGTCAATCGACCGAATCTCACCAGCGTCGGAACCATCATCTGGCTGAGTTCCGAGCTGATGTTCTTCGCGGCCCTCTTCGCGATGTACTTCACCCTTCGATCGGTGACCGGTGCCGAGTATTGGAAGGAAACCTCCGATGCGCTGAACCTTCCGTTCTCCGCGACGAACACAACGATCCTGGTGCTCAGCTCGCTGACCTGCCAGCTCGGTGTTTTCGCGGCAGAACGCGGCGACGTCAAGAAGCTCCGCACGTGGTTCGTGATCACGTTCATCATGGGCGCGATCTTCATCGGCGGGCAGGTCTTCGAGTACACCGAACTGGTCAAGCACGAGGGCCTCTCGCTCTCGTCCGGCCCCTACGGCTCGGTGTTCTACCTGACCACCGGCTTCCACGGCCTGCACGTGACGGGCGGTCTGATCGCCTTCCTGCTGGTTCTGGGCAGGACGTACGCGGCCAAGAGGTTCACCCACGAACAGGCCACCGCGGCCATCGTCGTGTCCTACTACTGGCACTTCGTCGATGTCGTCTGGATCGGCCTCTTCGCCACGATCTACCTGATCCGGTAACCGGTCCGACCGGGAACCGCAGTTCAGACAGACATAGCCAAAGCATCGACGCAGAAGATCCTGACACCGGGGTAATCCGTGAAAAAGCTCTCCGCACGACGGCGCCATCCGCTGGCGGCGCTCGTCGTCCTACTCTTCGCGCTGGCGGTCACTGGGGGGCTGTACGCCGCGTTCGCGCCGGCGGACAAGGCTCAGGCCGATGACACCGCCCAGTCTCTTGCCATCAAGGAGGGCAAGAAGCTCTACGCCGTCGGCTGCGCCAGCTGCCACGGCACCGGCGGTCAGGGCTCGTCCGACGGCCCGAGCCTGGTCGGTGTCGGCGCCGCAGCCGTCGACTTCCAGGTGGGCACCGGCCGTATGCCGGCCCAGCAGCCCGGCGCCCAGGTGCCGCGGAAGACGCCCCTCTACAACCAGGCGCAGACCGACCAGCTGGCGGCGTACGTCGCGTCGCTGGGCGCCGGTCCCGCCGTGCCCGGCAAGGACCAGTACAGCCCGGAAGGTGCCGACGTCGGCAAGGGTGGCGAGCTGTTCCGCACCAACTGCGCGCAGTGCCACAACTTCACCGGCAAGGGCGGCGCCCTGACCAACGGCAAGTACGCACCGACGCTTGAGGGCGTGGACCCGAAGCACATCTACGAGGCCATGCAGACCGGCCCGCAGAACATGCCCTCCTTCGGTGACGGCACGCTGTCCTCGGAGAACAAGAAGGACATCGTCGCGTACCTCGACGCCGTCAACGGCGATGACACCGCGAGCCCCGGCGGCCTGGACCTCGGTGGTCTCGGTCCGGTCAGTGAGGGTCTCTTCGGCTACATCTTCGGCCTGGGCGCGCTGGTCGCGGTCGCCATCTGGGTCGCTGCCCGGACTACGAAGGCCAAGAAGTCATGAGTGAGACTGGACGACACGCAGACGTGCCAGAAGAATCCCTTCCGAGTGAGCGCACCGCTCACGACAGTGCGCCGGTGAAGGCGGACAACCCCTTCGCCGACCCGGGTCTGCCCGCGCACGAGCACCGCATCCAGGACATCGACGAGAAGGCCGCCCGGCGCTCCGAGCGCGTCGTGGCCTACTTCTTCCTCCTGTCGATGATCGCGACCGTCGCGTTCATCGCGTCGTATGTGATCTTCCCGATCGACAAGATCGTCTTTATCTTCCCGCTCGGGCACATCAGCGCGCTGAACCTCTCCCTGGGTCTGACCCTGGGTATCGCCCTCTTCGCCATCGGCGCCGGTGCGGTCCACTGGGCCCGCACGCTGATGTCGGACGAGGAGGTCGCCGACGACCGGCACCCGATCGAGGCGGAGCCCGAGGTCAAGGCCAAGGTGCTCGCCGACTTCGCGCAGGGCGCGAAGGAGTCCGGGTTCGGTCGCCGCAAGCTGATCCGCAACACGATGTTCGGCGCGCTGGCCCTGGTGCCGCTCTCCGGCGTCGTCCTGCTGCGTGACCTCGGGCCGCTGCCCGAGAACAAGCTGCGCGGCACGGGCTGGAAGAAGGGCACCCGCCTGGTCAACCAGTCCACCAACCTGCCGCTCCGTGCCGAGGACATCGCGGTTGGCTCCCTGACGTTCGCCAAGCCCGAGGGCCTGGAGGAGGACGACGAGGAGTTCAACAACAAGATCGCCAAGGACGCCCTGATGCTCGTGCGGATCCAGCCGCAGGACATCAAGGACAAGCAGGAACTTGAGTGGTCGCACGAGGGCATCGTGGCGTACTCGAAGATCTGCACCCACGTCGGTTGCCCGATCAGCCTGTACGAGCAGCAGACCCACCACGTGCTCTGCCCGTGCCACCAGTCCACCTTCGACCTGTCCGACGGCGGTCGCGTGATCTTCGGCCCCGCGGGCCACGCCCTGCCGCAGCTGCACATCACGGTGAAGGACGGCTACCTCGAAGCCGTCAGCGACTTCGCGGAGCCCGTCGGCCCGAGCTTCTGGGAGCGCGGATGAGTAACGAGACGAGCGCGACCACCACGCGCCGCGGCCAGGCGCCGCGGGGCGAGCGGATCGCCGACTGGGCGGACGGCCGGCTGGGCATCTACAGCCTCGCCAAGGCCAACATGCGCAAGATCTTCCCGGACCACTGGTCCTTCATGCTGGGTGAGGTCGCGCTCTACAGCTTCATCATCATCATCCTGACCGGCGTCTACCTGACGCTGTTCTTCCACCCGAGCATGGCCGAGGTCGTCTACCACGGCTCCTACGTGCCGATGCACGGGATCCGGATGACCCAGGCGTTCGAGTCGACGCTGAACATCAGCTTCGACATCCGTGGTGGTCTGCTCATCCGGCAGATCCACCACTGGGCGGCGCTGATCTTCCTGGCCGCGATGATGGTCCACATGATGCGGGTGTTCTTCACCGGCGCCTTCCGCAAGCCGCGCGAGGTCAACTGGCTGTTCGGCTTCCTGCTGCTGGTGCTGGGCATGTTCACCGGCTTCACCGGCTACTCCCTCCCCGACGACCTGCTCTCCGGCACCGGCGTGCGGTTCATCGAGGGTGTCGTCCTGGCGATGCCGCTGGTCGGCTCGTACCTGCAGATGTTCATCTTCGGCGGGGAGTTCCCGGGGCACGACATCATCCCGAGGTTCTTCACGGTGCACGTGCTGCTGCTGCCGGGCATCATGCTCGGCCTGCTGGTGGCCCACCTGATCCTGGTCTTCTACCACAAGCACACGCAGTTCCCGGGTGCCGGCAAGACCAACAAGAACGTCGTCGGCATGCCGCTGCTGCCGGTCTACATGGCCAAGGCCGGAGGCTTCTTCTTCCTGGTCTTCGGTGTCATCTCGGTGATCGCGGCCATCGCGAGCATCAACCCGGTGTGGGCCATCGGCCCGTACCGCCCGGACCAGGTGTCCACCGGCGCCCAGCCCGACTGGTACATGGGCTTCGCCGAGGGTCTGGTCCGTGTGATGCCGGGCTGGGAGTGGAACTTCTGGGGCCACACCATCAACTTCGGTGTGCTCATCCCGATTCTGATCTTCCCGCTGGTGCTGGTGGCCATCGCGGTCTACCCGTTCATCGAGTCCTGGGTGCGGGGTGACAAGCGCGAGCACCACATCCTGGACCGTCCGCGCAACGCCCCGACCCGTACCGGTTTCGGTGTGGCCTGGCTGGTCGCGTACTTCGTGATGCTGATCGGTGGCGGTAACGACCTGTGGGCGACCCACTTCCACCTGTCGATCAACTCGATCACCTGGTTCGTGCGTATCGCGTTCTTCGTCGGTCCCGTGCTGGCGTTCATCGCCACCAAGCGGGTCTGCATGGGTCTGCAGCGCCGCGACAAGGACAAGGTGCTGCACGGCCGCGAGTCGGGCATCATCAAGCGCCTGCCGCACGGTGAGTTCGTCGAGGTCCACGAGCCGCTCAGCCAGGAGCAGCTGCACGTCCTCACCCAGCACGAGCAGCCCACGCCGCTGGAGCTGGGGCCCGAGGTCGACGAGAACGGCGTCCGGCGCAAGGTCACGCGGTCGCAGAAGCTGCGTGCCAAGCTCTCGAAGGCGTACGACGGCGAGGACAACGTCATCCCGAAGCCGACCGTCGAGGAGTACAAGGAGATCAGCAGCGGCCACGGCCACCACTGATCACCGAGCCGCCGTGACCGCACGGCGGAAGTGACGCCACCCAGAGGGCCCCGTCCGGACGTCGGACGGGGCCCTCCGGCATCCCCGGGGCTCGATAGGGTTTCCCCATACGCAGGCACGAACCAGGAGTGTGGACCATGAACGTTGCGACCCCGGCAGGCGGCGACAGCGTGGCGGCCCACACCTGGCCGGGCATCCTGAACGCCCTCCTCGACGGCCGGGACCTCGCCGCCGACGACACCGCCTGGGCGATGGACCGGATCATGCGGGGCGAGGCCACCGACGCGCAGATCGCCGGGTTCGCGGTGGCGCTGCGGGCCAAGGGCGAGACCGTCGCGGAGATCTCCGGGCTGGTCCGCGCGATGTACGCGCACGCCCGGCTGATCGACGTGCCGGGCCCCGGCGTGGACATCGTCGGCACCGGCGGCGACGGCGCCAAGACCGTCAACATCTCCACGATGTCGTCGATCGTGGTGGCCGGTGCGGGCGCGAAGGTCGTCAAGCACGGCAACCGCGCCGCGTCGTCGGCGAGCGGCTCCTCCGACGTCCTGGAGAAGCTGGGCGTGAAGCTGAACCTCGCACCGCGGCGCGTCGTGGAGGTCGCCGAGGAGGCGGGCATCACGTTCTGCTTCGCGGTCACCTTCCACCCGGCGCTGCGGCACGTCGCCACCGCCCGCGGCCAGCTGGGCATCCGGACCACCTTCAACGTGCTGGGCCCGCTCACCAACCCGGCGCGGGTGCAGGCGCAGGCGACGGGCGTCGCGGACGCGCGGATGGCGCCGATCCTCGCCGGGGTGCTCGCCGAGCGCGGCTCGTCCGCGCTGGTCTTCCGCGGCGACGACGGGCTGGACGAGCTGACGACGACGGCGACGTCGCGGGTGTGGATCGTGCGGGACGGCGCGGTGCGTGAGGAGACGTTCGACCCGCGCGACGTCGGTATCCCGTTGGTGCCGGTGGAGGCGCTGCGCGGTGCGGACGCGACGTACAACGCCGGGGTGGCGCGGCGGCTGCTGGACGGGGAGAAGGGCCCGGTCCGCGAGGCGGTGCTGCTGAACTCAGCGGCGGCGCTCGCGGCGCTGGAGCCGACCGCGGCGCCGCTGACCGAGCAGATCCGCGCCGGTATGGAGCGGGCCGCGGGGGCGGGGGGGGGGGGATCATCACCGCGGGGGGGGGCCGGGGGGGGGGGGCCCCCCCGGCCCCCCCCCCCCCGGCCCCCCCCCCCCCGGGTTGGGCGGGGGCGGGGCCGCCCCTCGACTCCGGGGCGGCCAAGCGGGCGCTGGAGCGCTGGGCGGCCGCCAGCAACGCCTGAGCGCCGTACGGCCGTTGCGGGGCGTTCCGTGCGGGCCCGGTCCTGTTGATCTCAGTAACCGGACCGGGCTTGCACCGCTCCGTTCATATGGCATGATGCTGCGCAGGTCACGAGTGACAGCGATATAGGCCCCGGCCCGCTGTCCGGCAACCCTCCTTCCGTGGCGGGGTGCCCCGGGTGATGACCAGGCCGCAGGCAGCGAGGTCTGCGGCAAGCGCGGATCCCTCGCCAGGGATCCTGGTCCTCAGAGGGAGAACTTCCGTGAACCAGCGAATGCGATAGGGCTGCACAAGCCCCTCTCCAGTTTTTCGCTTCTCAGTAATTCCAGCGTTCCGCCGCTGTTTTTCCTGCCGAATTCCACTGCGCCCTTTCGCTCTTCCGCATGCCCGCGCGCGGTGAATTCGCCTTTCTCTCACGGGAGTTCGCCATGTCTGCCTCCACCGTTGCCACCGACCGCCCCGTTTGTACCTCGCTGGACGTTCTGGGGCGAGATGTCCTGGTGCCGCTGGTCACCGGCGGGGAGGTCGACTACGCCGCCCTCGACTACGCGGCGAGCGCCCCCGCGCTCCAGCGGGTCTGGGACGACGTGGCCGCCTACGCCCCGTACTACGGCAGCGTGCACCGCGGCGCCGGGTACCTCTCGCAGCTCTCCACCGACCTCTTCGAGAACGCCCGCACCACCATCGCCCGCTTCCTGGGCTGCCGCGACGACGACCAGGTGATCTTCACCCGCTCCACCACCGACTCCCTCAACCTGCTGGCGGCTGCGCTGCCGCACTCCACCCGGGTCTTCGTCTTCGAGACCGAGCACCACGCGTCGCTGCTGCCGTGGGAGCAGCGCGACGGCGTCGACGTCACCTACCTCGACGCGCCGCGCACCTCCCGCCAGGCCGTCGACATCCTGGAGAAGGCCCTCGCCGCCCGTGAGCCTTCCCCGAGCTCTCCACTTCGTTCGACCGGGGGAGGCCCCAAGGGGCCCGCCCTGGTGTGCGTCACCGGCGCGTCCAACGTCACCGGTGAGATCTGGCCGGTCAAGGAGCTGGCCGCCGTGGCGCACGCCCACGGCGCGCGGATCGTGCTGGACGCCGCACAGCTGGCGCCGCACCACCCCGTCGACCTCGCCGAACTCGACGTGGACTGGGCCGCGTTCTCCGGTCACAAGCTGTACGCGCCGTTCGGCTCCGGCGTGCTGGCCGGGCGCGCCGACTGGCTGCGGGACGCGGACCCGTACCTGGCCGGCGGCGGCGCCAGCCGGACCGTCGCGCGGCGTCCCGACGGTGGCGTCGACGTTGCCTGGCACACGACCGCGGCCCGTCACGAGGCCGGGTCGCCCAACGTCATCGGCGCCTACGCGATCGCCTCCGCGTGCCAGGCGCTGACCGACGCCGGTTTCGACGCGCTCGTCGCCCGCGAGCAGGAGCTCATCGCCCGCGTCCGGACCGGCCTCGCGGAGGTCCCCGAGGTCCGGGTCCTGTCGCTGTTCGGCGACGACGCGCCCCGCGTCGGCGTGCTGTCCTTCGTCGTCGACGGGTGGAACAGCTCGCACTTCGCGGCGGCGCTGTCCGCCGAGTACGGGATCGGGGTCCGAGACGGGCTCTTCTGCGCCCACCCGCTTGTCCGCACGCTGCTGGGTGGGGCCCCCGACGCGCCCGCCGAATGCGGTGCGCCGGAGGCCGCGCCCGGCGAGCGTGCGCTCAACGCCGTCCGTGTCAGCTTTGGCGCCGGTACGCCGGACGAGCACGTCGACCGCTTCGTGCGTGCGGTCAAGGAACTCGTCGCGGACGGTGCGCGGTGGAGCTACCGCACGGAGGACGGGCGGTGCGTGCCCTACGCGGCGTAGGCCGCGGGTTTTTCCGACGCCTTTCCGCTGCGCGGGGCCTTTTCCGTTGCCGGGTGGGGTCCGTTGTCCGCTGTCCGTTCGTTGCGCCTGCGGCGGGCGTCGTCGCTGCGCGAAGCTGTTCGGCTGCGGTGCCGGACCTCCGGACTTCGTCCTGCGGTCCGGCCCCTTCCGTGGGTGGGTGGGGAAAAGACGGTGGGGCCGGGGTGGTGAAGTGAGGCGCGCCTGAGTGCGGTGGTGTGCCACAGTGGACCGTGTTCGAGGAGGAAGACGAGGGCGATGGTGCGCCCATCGAACTCACTCGTCGGAGAAGTCGAGGACGGCGGCGTACCCCCACCGGCCCCTCACCACCCACTCACGGGAGGGGGGGGAGCCGGCTGAAGAAGTAGACACAGGGGACCCCCCCCCCCACCACACCAACCCCCCCCCCAGCCCACAAGCCGCGCCCCCGAAGAGGGTGGG
>NZ_JBHYGX010000031.1:38737-52840 GCF_042739975.1 Streptomyces sp. NPDC059080 | reverse complement strand
CGTCGACCCCCCCCCCCCCCCCCCCAACACCCCCCCCCGGGGGGCGCCCCCCCCCGCCGCCCCCCCCCCCCCCCCCCCCCCCCGCTCCCGACAACCCACGCCCGCCGCAGGCGCAACGGCGCGTCGCCGCGACGGCGGGATGGTCGAAGGAGCACGGGCGCGCCGCAGGCGAAGGGCGCGTCGCCGCGATGGCGGGAAGGCCGCAGGCGAACGGCCCGCCGCAGGCGAACCGTCACAGATAACAGCCCAGCGCAGCGTTCAGGTATCGAGCCCGATGGCGAACGCCGCCTCCAGGTCATGCTGCGAGTACGTGCGGAACGCAATATGCGTCTCGGTGGAGGCGACGCCCGGCACCTTGCTGATGCGGCCGGGGATGACATCGGCCAGATCGTCATGCGCGGCGACGCGCACCATCGCGATGAGGTCGTGCGCGCCGGTGACGGAGTAGACCTCGCTGACGCCTTCGAGCGCGGCGATCTGTTCGGCGATCTCCGGGATCTGGTCCACGCTGGTCTTGATGAGCACGATCGACGTGATCACGGCTGGCTCTCTCCCTCGGTCGCCGGTGCGTTCGCCCTGGTGACCTCCACAGTAGCGGGCCGGTGGCGGGCCCATGCGTAGAGGAAGCCGAGGGCGAAGCCGATCACGTGGGCGAGGTAGGCGACGCCGGGGCCGGTGGGGTCGCGCTGGGCGGCCAGCCATTGGAGGGCGAACCAGAAGAGCAGTACCACCCAGGCGGGGAACCGCAGCGGCAGGAAGAAGAGGAAGGGGAGGAGGCTGGTGACGCGGGCGCGGGGGAAGAGGTAGAGGAACGCGCCCAGGACGCCGGAGATGGAGCCGGAGGCGCCGACCAGCGTCTGGCCGGAGGCGGCGTGCGCGGCGGCGTAGCCGAGGAGCGCCAGGTAGCCGGTGACGATGTAGAAGACGGTGTACGCCGTGCGGCCCATGCGGGCTTCGGTCATGTCGCCGAAGACGTGGAGGAAGAGGGCGTTGCCGAGCAGGTGCAGCCAGCTGCCGTGGATGAAGAGCGCGGTGAGCGGGGCGAGCCAGGCGGCCGGGTGACCGGCCCACAGGTCGCGGGGGATGACGCCCCAGCGTTCGAAGTACGCGGTCTGCGCCTGGAGGAGGGCGTCGCCGGTGCCGTACAGGGGGTTGAGGCCGGAGGCGGGGCCGAGGACGAAGAGGGCGCAGCACAGGGCGATGAGGATGTTGGTCACGGAGTACGTGCTGCGGGCGGGGCGGTCCGGATGGCGGGCGTCCGGTGGGGTGTGCGGCCGCCGGGGCCGGGGGGAATCGGGTGGTGGGGGAGGCAGAGGCGGCGCCGTCATGAAGGGGATCATGCCGTAATGCGGGCAATCGGGGCGGACTGCCTCGCCGCGTCCCGTCTCCTGGGCGATGCCCGCGCGGCCATGCCGTCAGGCCGTAGGGTTACGGTCGGTACTTTGCGTACTTCCCGCAGTCCGACGGCGCACCGCGTGAGGCCGCAGCACCCGCACCGCACGAGTAGGAAGAAGGACGATCACGATGGCTGTTCCCCTGCCGACGGACCGGACCCGGTGGCGCTGCACCCTGTGCGGCAACCTCACCCGCTTCGACGTGACCCGCACGTCCAAGGTGGTGGAGTACCTGCACCTCGATCTGGCCGGGGAACCGAAGGTCGAGGAGCGTGAGGTGCTCAGCGATTCCGTCGAGTCCGTGCGCTGCCGCTGGTGCAACGCGGTCGACCAGATCGAGCTGGTCGACCGTCCGGGCGCGGACGCCTGAGGGTCGGGGCGAGAAGACCGTGGTGGAGCGTCCAGCAGGGGAGCCGGGGGCGAGCGGGGAGGCGTCCGGCGGTGAGGGCGAGGAGGCCCTCGACCGCCCGCTGCCCGAGGGCGTCCGGCGCCGTGTCGTGGCGCTCACCGCGGACGCGTTCGGTGCCCTGACGGTCGCCGAACTCCCGCCGCCGCTGCGGCAGTACGCCCGTTTCACACCCTCCCGGCGCGCCAAGTTCGCGGGGAATGCCATGGCTGCCGTGCTGGAGAGTGACGCCGTCTTCCGGCAGCGCATCGCCGGGAAGGTCCGCGAGGCGCAGCCGGAGGTCGCCGACGCGCTGGAGCGGGGTACCCCGCCCGCCGCCGCCGATCCGCTGGACATCGCGGCGGCGGCGTACGTACTGCGCCCCGACGGCTGGTCGAAGCTGGTCGCCGCGGCGGGCGAGGAGGCGCAGCGGGCCCGCGCCGAGCGGGTGGGCGAGGAGACCGAGCGCGAACTGACCCGGCTGCGCGAGGAGCTGGCGCGGGCCCGTGCGGAGGCCCGTGCCGACGCCGACCGGGTACGCGCCGAGCTGGACGCCGTCCGCAAGGAGAACGACGCGCTCCAGCGGAAGCTGCGCAGCGCACTCAGCGACGTCAAGCGGGGCGCCGCGACGGTCCGTAAGGCGGAGGCGGCGCTGGAGTCGGAGCGGTCCCGGGCGGCGTCGGAGAAGGCGGCGGTCGACAGTGAACTGCGCCGCCTCAAGGCGCGGATCGGGGAGAGCGAGGCGGCGCTGGAGACCAGCCGCCGCGCCGCCCGGGAGGGCCGCAGCGTCGAGGACATGCGGGTGCGGCTGCTGCTGGACACCGTGCTGGACGCGGCCCAGGGACTGCGCCGGGAGCTGGCGCTGCCGCCCGCCGGGGTGCGGCCCGCCGACACCGTCGAGGCGGTGGAGCCCGGCCGGATGACGCCGAAGGACGTCGCCAGCCGCGCGCTGTCGGAGACCGATCCGGCCCTGCTCGACCAGTTGCTGGCGCTGCCGCAGGCCCATCTGGTGGTGGACGGCTACAACGTCACCAAGACCGGCTATCCGACGATGCCGCTGGACAAGCAGCGGCTGCGGCTGCTGGGTGGCCTCGCGGCGCTCGCCGCCCAGACCGGCGCGGAGATGACGTGTGTCTTCGACGGCGCGGAGCTGGCGGCGCCGGTGCTGCTCGCGCCGCCGCGCGGGGTGCGGGTGCTGTTCAGCAAACCGGGCGTGACGGCGGACGAGTTGATCCGGCAGCTGGTGCGCGCGGAGCCGCCGGGGCGGCCGGTGGTGGTGGTCTCCACCGACCGCGAGGTGGCGGACGGTGTGGCGAAGGCCGGGGCGCGTCCGGTGGCATCGGCTCTGTTGCTCAAGCGACTTGCGCGGGTCTGACAGCGACGTGCCCGGGAGTGACGGCTCGACGATTTGTCCGTTCTCTGCTCTCTGACCGTCAAGTTCCCACTACAGCCCGTGTGATGTTGGTAAAACCTGGCCTCGGCGGGGTGTTTTTTACCCGGGAGGATTTGAAGCGATCACAACTCGGTTACTAAGGTCGGGCCTCGAACCTTCATGCAGTTGATCATCCAACCGGGATGAACAGTGAAGGAACCGCCGAGTCCGCGGCGTACGCGCGGAGCCGGGGTCACCATCCCCCACTTCCCGGTAGGCGGCTGAAGGAAGAAGGAGCTCGCCCCCGTGGCGTCCCACCGTCGACCCAAGCAGCCGAGCCGTACTCGCGTGACCGTGCTCACCGCGACCGCCGCGGCGGCCGTAGCCCTCTCCTCCCAGGCCGCGCAGGCCGCCCCGTCGAAGAAGGACGTCAAGTCCGAGGTCGACAAGCTCTACGGGCAGGCGGAGCAGGCCACCGAGAAGTACAACGGTGCCAAGGAAGATCAGCAGAAGCTCCAGAAGGAGGTCGCCGACCTCCAGGACAAGGTGGCCCGCGGCCAGGGCGAGCTGAACGATCTGCGGAAGGGCCTGGGCGCCGTCGCCTCCGGCCAGTACCGCAGCGGCAGCATCGACCCCTCCGTCCAGCTGTTCCTCTCGGGGGACCCGGACACCTATCTGGAAAAGGCCGCCACCCTCGACCAGTTGAGCGGCAAGCAGGCCGATCAGCTCAAGGTCATCGCGGACAAGCAGCGCCGCCTCGCGCAGGAGCGCGCGGAGGCCGCCAGCAAGATCCAGGATCTCTCCGAGACCCGTAAGGCGCTCGGTCAGAAGAAGGACGAGATCCAGGGCAAGCTGACCAAGGCGCAGGAGCTGCTCAACACCCTCACCGCCAAGGAGAAGGCCGCCCTCCAGGCCAAGGAGGACCGCGCCAACCGCTCCAGCGACCGCGCCGACCTCGGCCACGACGTCCCCGCCTCGCAGCGCGGCGCCGCCGCCCTCGCCGCCGCCCAGTCGAAGATCGGTTCGCCCTACGTCTGGGGCGCCACCGGCCCGTCCTCCTTCGACTGCTCGGGCCTGACCTCCTGGGCGTACCAGCAGGCCGGCCAGTCGCTGCCGCGCACCTCGCAGGCGCAGGCCAGCGCCGGTACCCGCGTCGGCATGAACGAGCTGAAGCCGGGCGACCTGGTGCTCTTCTACGGCGACCTGCACCACATCGGTCTCTACGCGGGCAACAACACCGTGCTGCACGCGCCGAAGCCCGGCGCCGCGGTCCGCTACGAGTCGATCAACAACATGCCGTTCCAGTACGGCGTCCGCGTCTGACGTTCCGGGCCACCCGCCCGGCGGCAGCGCCGCACCCCGCCCGCCCCGTCGGTGACCTCCTGGGTCGCCGGCGGGGCGGCGCCGTTGCCGCCCGGGCGGCCCCCAGCGGTTTCGTCACCGCACGCCTTTGCTTACGATCGGCCGCATGGCAGGTCAGGGTGTACGGCGACCGCCCCGGGCCACGGCCGCGGGGAGCGCCGTGCTGCTGACCGCGCTGCTCGCCGGGGCGACCGGCTGCGCGAAGGTGCCGCCGCCGCGGGCCCGTTTCCCCGAGGTGCAGCGGATGCTGGACGCCCGCGCACGGGCGGTAGGGCAGCACGACGAGGCCGCGTTCCTCGCCTCCGTCGATCCGGTGCGGCCCGGCTACCGCGACCGGCAGCGCAACGCCTTCCGTACGCTCAAGGGGCTGCCGCTGACCGGCTGGCGCTACGACCTCGTCGAGACCGACGCCTTTCCGCTGGCGTCCGGCGGCGGGGACGCGATGGCCGCCAAGGTCGAACTGCGCTACCGGCTCAAGGGCTTCGACGCCGAGCCGGTGACCTCCGTGCAGTACCTGACGCTGACCCGTACGGACGGCCGCTGGCGGATCGCGTCGGACAGCGACGCCGCCGCGTCCGGCCACACCGGCGCCCGCCAGCTGTGGGATCAGGGGCCGGTGGCGGCGGTGCGGGGGCGGCACGCGCTGGTGCTGGGCGCCGCCGGGGACCGCGGGCGGCTGAAGGATCTGGCGCGCCGGGCGGACGCGGCGGTGCCCGCCGTCACCGCCGCCTGGAAGGGCCGCTGGAGCGGACAGGTGGTGATCGAGGCGCCGGGCTCGGTCGCCGGGATGGCCCAACTGCTGGGCAGCGACGACACGTCCGCATACGCGGGCATCGCGGCGGTGACGACCGGCGAGGCGGACGCGCAGGCGAAGGCCCCGGCCGACCGGGTGATTGTCAACCCGGAGGCGTACGCGGACCTCAACGACGCGGGCCGCGCGGTGGTGCTGTCCCACGAGATCACCCATGTCGCCACCCGCACGGCCACCACCGGGGACACCCCGCTGTGGCTCTCGGAGGGGTTCGCCGACTGGGTGGCGTACCGGGGGCGGCGGCACGCGGCGGCCGCGGCGGCGCCGGAGCTGTCGCGGGCGCTCGCCACCGGGCAGGCGCCGCGCCAGCTGCCCGCCGACGCGGACTTCGGCTTCACCGGCGGCGCCGACCGGCTGGCCAAGGCGTACGAGTCCGGCTGGCTGGCCTGCCGGATGATCGCGGACACCTGGGGCGAGGCGAAGCTGCGCGCGTTCTACCGGGCGGCGGGCGGCGTGACGGCGGGGGAGGGGCATGCGGGGCCGGGGGTGCGGTCGGCTCCGCCCTCGCCGTCGTCGGGGGCCGGGGTGGCGTCGTCCGGTACGTCGGCCGATGACGCGGCGTCCGACGGGCCGTCCGACGTACCCACCGGTGCGCCGTCCGGGGCCGGGCCCTCCGCCGGAGCGTCGTCCGCGGCGACTGCGGGCGGGGACGGCGGCACGCGGGACGACGCCGTGGGCGGGACCGGGAGGCGGGCCGTCGCCGGGCATCCGGGGGCGCCCGCGCCCGGGGCCGCGGGCGCCCGCCGTCCGGCCGTTCGTGAAGCCCACCTCGACTCCGCTTTCCGCTCCCAACTCGGCCTGGGAATAGGGGAGTTCACGAAGAAGTGGCGGGCCTACCTCAAGGGCGCGCTGACCTGACGGAGGAGCCCGGGGGCGGTACGGGGGCGTGCCCGAGGGGCTGCGGTACGGCGGGCGGGCCGCCGTCGTCGTCCGGACCGGCTCCCGGTCCCGCCCCGGTCCCGCCCCGGGACCGACCCGGTACTGTCGGCGGGAGGCGAGGCCACCGGGTCGCGCCCGCCGAGCCGAGCCGACGCCGAGAGAGCAGCGTGCACAAGACCCTCATCGTCACCAACGACTTCCCGCCGCGCCCCGGTGGCATCCAGGCGTTCCTGCACAACATGGCGCAGCGCCTGGACCCCACCCAGGTCGTCGTGTACGCCTCCACCTGGAAGCGCGGCGCCGAGGGACGTGAGGCCACCGCCGCCTTCGACGCCGAGCAGGAGTTCCCGGTCGTCCGCGACCGTACGACGATGCTGCTGCCCACCCCGGCCGTCACCCGCCGCGCCACCGCGCTGCTGCGCGAGCACGGCTGTACGTCGGTGTGGTTCGGGGCCGCGGCGCCGCTCGGGCTGATGGCGCCCGCGCTGCGCGCCGCCGGGGCGCGCCGGATCGTCGCCACGACCCACGGCCACGAGGCCGGCTGGGCGCAACTGCCCGCCGCCCGGCAGCTGCTGCGCCGTATCGGTGAGGGCACCGACACCCTGACCTACCTCGGCGAGTACACCCGCCGCCGGATCGCCGCGGCGCTCACCCCCGAGGCCGCCGCCCGGATGGTCCCACTCCCGCCCGGCGTCGACGAGAAGACCTTCCACCCCGGCTCCGGCGGCGACGAGATCCGCGCCCGCCTCGGCCTCACCGACCGGCCCGTCGTCGTCTGCGTCTCCCGGCTCGTGCCGCGCAAGGGGCAGGACACTCTCATCGAGGCGATGCCCGCGATCACCGCCGCGGTGCCGGACGCCGTTCTGCTGATCGTCGGCGGCGGCCCGTACGAGAAGGAGCTGCGGGCGCTGGCGGAGCGCACCGGCGTGGCGGAGTCGGTGCGGTTCACCGGCGCGGTGCCGTGGGAGGAGCTGCCCGCCCACCACGGCGCGGGCGATGTCTTCGCGATGCCGTGCCGCACCCGGCGCGGCGGCCTCGACGTCGAGGGCCTGGGCATCGTCTACCTGGAGGCGTCCGCCACCGGGCTGCCCGTCGTGGCCGGTGACTCCGGCGGCGCGCCGGACGCGGTGCTGGACGGCGAGACCGGCTGGGTGGTGCCCGGCGGCTCCCCGCAGGCCACCGCCGAACGCGTCGTCGCGCTGCTGCACGATCCGGAGCTGCGCCGCCGGATGGGCGAGCGGGGCCGCGCCTGGGTCGAGGAGAAGTGGCGCTGGGACCTGCTCGCCGAACGGTTGAAGGAACTGCTCTGAGCCCGGGGGCGGGGCGCATCCCCGGGCGGGACGCGGCCGCCCCCGGACACGCCGACGGGGCGCGCCCGAGAGGCCGCGCCCCGTACGTCTTCCGCGCCCACTCCCGCGTCAGCCGCGGTAGAGGGCCTCGATCTCCTCGGCGAAGTCCTTCGCCACCACGTTCCGCTTGAGCTTCAGTGACGGCGTGACATGCCCGGAGTCCTCGGTCAGCTGGGCCGGCAGGATGCGGAACTTACGGACCGACTCGGCCTTCGAGACCGCGGCGTTGCCGTCGTCGACGGCGCGCTGCACGGCCGCCAGCAGCTCCGGGTCGTCGGCCAGCGACGCCGCGGTGGAGTCCGCGGGGCGGCCGTGCTCGGCGGCCCAGCGCGGCAGGAACTCCTCGTCGAGGGTGAGCAGCGCGCCGATGAACGGACGGCCGTCGCCGACGACCATGCACTCCGCGATCAGCGCGTGCGCCCGGATCCGGTCCTCGATCACGGCGGGCGCGACGTTCTTGCCGCCCGCCGTCACCAGGATCTCCTTCTTCCGCCCGGTGATGGTGAGGTAGCCGTCCTCGTCGAGGGTGCCGAGGTCGCCGGTGTGGAACCAGCCGTCGGAGAGCGCCTCCGCGGTGGCCGTCTCGTTGTTCCAGTACTCCGTGAACAGGTGCTCGCCGTGGAGCAGCACCTCGCCGTCGTCGGCGATCCGCACCACCGAGCCGGGCAGCGGCTGGCCGACGGTGCCGATCTTCTGCCGGTCCCAGGGGTTGAACGCGGTCGCCGCACAGGACTCCGTCAGGCCGTACCCCTCCAGGGCGGTGAAGCCGATGCCGCGGTAGAAGTGGCCCAGCCGCTCGCCGAGCGGGGCGCCGCCGGAGATGGCGTGCGTGGCGCGGCCGCCGAGGACGGCGCGGAGCTTGCCGTAGACCAGCTTGTCGAAGACCCTGTGGCGCAGCCGCAGGCCGAACTTCGGGCCCGCCGCGGTGTCCAGCGCCTGGCTGTAGGCGATGGCGGTGTCCGCCGCCCGGTCGAAGATCTTGCCCTTGCCGTCGGCCAGCGCGGTGGCGCGCGCCCCGTTGTAGACCTTCTCGAAGACCCGGGGTACGCCCAGGATCAGCGTCGGCCGGAACGAGGCGAGATCGTCGGTGAGGTGCTTGATGTCCGGGGCGTGCCCCAGCTTGATCGGCGCCATCACACAGGCGATCTGCACGAGACGGCCCAGGACGTGCGCGACCGGCAGGAACAGCAGCACCGACGACTCACCGGTGCGGAAGAGCGGCCGCAGCCGCTCGACGACGTTGCCGACCTCGGCGAAGAAGCTGCGGTGGGTGAGCACGCAGCCCTTGGGGCGGCCGGTGGTGCCGGAGGTGTAGACGATCGTGGCGGGCGAGTCGGCGTCCGCGAGGGCGCTGCGCTCGTCCACCTCCTCGTCGGTCAGGGCGGCGCCCGCGGCCGACAGCCGGGCGACGGCGTCCCGTTCGATCTGCCAGATGTGGGCCAGCGCGGGCAGCCGGTCGCGTACGGAGGCGACGGCCGCCTCGTGCGCGGCCGTCTCCACCAGGCAGGCCACGGCGCCGGAGTCGCCGAGGATCCACTGGATCTGCTCGGCGGAGCTGGTCTCGTACACCGGCACGGTGATCGCCCCGGCGCTCCAGATGGCGAAGTCCAGCAGCGTCCACTCGTAGCGGGTGCGCGACATCAGACCGATGCGGTCGCCGGGCTGGATGCCGGAGGCCATCAGGCCCTTGGCGACGGCGCGGACCTCGGCCAGGAACGCGGTGGCCGTGACGTCCTGCCACACGCCGTCGACCTTCCGTCCCACGACCGCGACATCCGGGTGCTGCGCGGCGTTGCGGCGGATGAGATCCGTCAGATTGCCGTCCGAAGGGACCTCGTACAGAGCCGGAAGGCTGAACTCGCGCAAGACTGCTGCTCCTCATTGGCGCCGGTGCCACGACGCTGTGTGCTGCACCGGTTCGGTCCATGACTGGCAGGGGACTGGACTGCCCGGACGTTACCCACCGGTATTGCTTTGGGGTAGGGGTCGCGGCCAGATGTTCGATGCGTCACATGTCAAGGGGTGCGCCGTGGAACTTACGGCCTCACCTGCGAGGGACAGGCCGTCAACGCAGAGTAGACCAGCGTTTCGGCGACCGGAAAGTAACCGGAAGGACGGTCCGCTCCCGGTCGGTGGCACCCGCGTCCCGGGGTCTGTCGTCCAACTCGTGGCGGACGGGAGTCTGACGACAGGCCCTAGGCTTCGGGGCATGCGACTGCACGTGGTCAGTGATGTACACGGCAACAGCCGGGACCTCGCCCGCGCCGGTGAGGGCGCCGACGCCCTCGTCTGCCTCGGCGACCTCGTGCTCTTCCTCGACTACGCCGACCACGCGCGCGGCATCTTCCCCGCCCTCTTCGGCGCCGACAACGCCCGCCGCCTCATCGACCTGCGCACCGCCCGCCGCTTCGACGAGGCCCGCGCCCTCGGCCGCCGCCTGTGGGGCGAGTTGGACGCCGCCGGGGAGCCGCGCGAATCCGTCATCGAGACCGCCGTCCGCGGCCAGTACGCCGAACTCTTCGCCGCCCTGCCCACCCCCACCTACGCCACCTTCGGCAACGTCGACATCCCCCGGCTCTGGCCGGAGTACGCCCGCGGGGGTACCACCGTCCTCGACGGCCAGCGGGTCGAGATAGGCGGCCGCGTCTTCGGCTTCGTCGGCGGCGGCCTGCCGTCCCCGATGCGCACCCCGTACGAGATCGGCTACGAGGAGTACGCCGCCAAGATCGAGGCGGTCGGCGAGGTCGACGTGCTCTGCACCCACATCCCGCCGGACGTCCCCGAGCTCTGCTACGACACCGTCGCCCGCCGCTTCGAACGCGGCAGCGCCGCCCTGCTCGACGCCATCCGCCGCACCCGCCCGCGCTACTCCCTCTTCGGCCACGTGCACCAGCCGCTCGCCCGCCGGATGCGCATCGGCGCCACCGAGTGCGTCAACGTCGGCCATTTCCGCGCGACCGGCAGGCCGTACGTCCTGGAGTGGTGAACCGCCGCCCCGGCCGGCCGCCCCGCAGGCCCGCGCCGCCCCGGCCCGCTGGTGTCCGGCGGCGCCGCGCCGCGCGGTAGCCTTCAGCAGCAGAGACACCGGGTTCGACGCGAGCCGGAGGCCGGGCGGTACCGGCGCAATCGGCATGGAGGAGTCACGGCGATGGCCGAACACACCAGCTCTAGCATCACGATCGCGGCGCCGCCCGCCGAGGTGATGGGAGTGATCGCCGACTTCGACCGCTACCCGCAGTGGACCGGTGAGGTCAAGGAGGCCGAGGTGCTGGCCAAGGACGACCACGGCCGCGCCGCGCAGGTCCGGCTGCTGCTCGACGCCGGTGCCATCAAGGACGACCACACCCTCGCCTACACCTGGACCGGCGACGACGAGGTCAGCTGGTCGCTGGTCAAGTCCCAGATGCTGCGCGCCCTCGACGGCTCCTACCGCCTCGTCCCGGTCGGCGGCGGCACCGCCACCGAGGTCACCTACCAGCTCACCGTCGACGTCAAGATCCCGATGCTCGGCATGATCAAGCGCAAGGCCGAGAAGGTCATCATCGACCGCGCGCTCGCGGGCCTGAAGAAGCGCGTGGAGTCCGGCCCGCAGGGCCCCGCCGACGCGGCGGAGACCCGCTGACCGTGCGGACCGTCCTCGTCACGGGCGCGGGCGGCACCGGCCGCTCCACCCTCGCCGCGGCCACCGCGCTGGCCGCGGCCCGGCAGGGCGCGCGGGTACTGCTGCTCACCGGCCAGACCAGCGCCCCGCAGACCGTTCTCGGCACCCCGCTGTCCACCACGGCCACCGAGATCGCCCCCGGACTGCACGCCCGCCGCATCGACCCCGGCGACCGCTTCCGCACCGAATTCCTCGCCTTCCAGGACCGCGCGGGCGCCGCCCTCGACCTGCTCGGCGCCACCCCGCTCGACGCCGACGAACTCACCGAGCTCCCCGGCGCCGAGTCCTTCGCGCTGCTGCACGCACTGCGCGCCGCACACGCCTCGGAGGCATGGGACACCGTCGTCGTCGACGCGCCGCCCGCCGACGAAACGATCCATCTGCTGGCGCTCCCCGCGCAGGTCCGCCGCTATCTGCGACGGCTGCTGCCCGCCGAACGCCAGGCCGCCCGCGCCCTGCGCCCGGTCCTCGCCCAGCTCGCCGGCGTCTCGATGCCCGCCCAGAAGCTGTACGAGGCCGCCGAGGGCTGGGAGCGCGAACTCGCCGCCGTCCAGGCCGTGATCGACGCACCGGGCACCACCGTCCGGCTCGTCACCGACGCCGGGCCGGTCGCCGCCGGAACGCTGCGCGCCGCCCGCGCCGGGCTCGCGTTGCACGGCCGCCGCACCGACGCGGTCCTCGTCAACCGGCTGCTGCCGACCGGCTCCGCCGACCCGTTTCTCGCCGCGCTCTCCACCGCCCAGCAGGACGCGCTGAAGACGCTCCGCGAGGAGGCGGCGGGCGTCCCGGTCCACGAGGTCGCCCACCTCGGCCGCGACCCGCAGGGCCTCGACGCGCTCGCCGCCCTCCTCGACGAGGATGCCGCCCGCATCGGCGCCACCACGGACACCGCACCGCGCGCCGCCGATCCCTGGACCGTCGAGGACCGGCTCGCCGACGACGGGCTGCTGGTGTGGCGGGTGCCGCTGCCCGGCGCCGCCCGCGAGGGCCTGGGGCTGGTGCGCCGCGGCGACGAGATCGTCGTCACCGTCGGCCGTCACCGCCGGATACGGACCCTGCCCTCGGCGCTGCGCCGCTGCACCGTCACCGGCGCCGGACTGCGCGAGGGCGTGCTGCAGATCCGCTTCGCCCCGGACCCCGCGCTGTGGCCCGAGGGAAGCTGATCCGCGTACCCCCGTTCGGGTACCGTCAAAGGTGAGTCCCGTCCCGGCCGCCGGGCGCCCCGGCGCGCCGCGGCCACCTGCCGCAGGAGTCCACGGAGCCCGTCATGAGTGATGCCACCGAACGTCCGGCCGAGCCGTCGGCCGCTCCCGATGCCGACGCCTGGGAGACGGCCTGCGCCGAGGATCTCGCCGCCGAGAAGGAGCGCCGCCGCGCCGGAAAGGGCGTCCCGCCGGGCAGCGCCGCCGATGAACTGCGCAGGCTCGCCGATGCGGTGACCGACAAGCTCGCCGGGATCCAGCTGCCCGGCGCGCTCGGCGGCGCCGCCGCGTCCACCGCCGTCAGCAGCCTGTTCCGCCAGGCCAAGGCCGCCGTCGAGCCGGTCGTCGAGCGCCACCCGGACGTCTTCGACCACCTCGCCGCCGCCGGTTCCGAGCTGCTCGCCGCGTACCGCTCCGCCGTCGAGGACGGCGAGGCCCGCTGGACCCGCAAGGAGACCGGCGACCACCCGAAGGCCGCCGGACGCCCCGACGACCCCCGCGACGACGACGGCCCGGCGGGCACGGAGCGGATCGATCTCGACTGACGCCCCGGGGAGCGAGGTCCTCGGCGTCGCGAGGGCCACCCAGGACGCCACTCTCGCCCTCCCCCGCTCCGGTACGGTGGATCACGGCGGGGTTCGAGAGACAACTGAGGGACACATGGGACTCACCATCGGCGTCGACATCGGCGGCACGAAGATCGCGGCCGGTGTGGTCGACGAAGAGGGCTCGATCCTGGACACCTGCACGGTGCCGACCCCGCCGACCGCCGACGCGCTGACCGACGCCATCGCCGACGCGGTCCGCTCCGTGGGCGCCGCCCACCGGGTGGAGGCCGTCGGCATCGGCGCGGCCGGATACGTCGACGAGAAGCGGGCCACCGTCCTGTTCGCGCCGAACATCGACTGGCGTCACGAACCGCTCAAGGACAAGGTCGAACAGCGCGTCGGCCTGCCCGTCGTGGTCGAGAACGACGCCAACGCCGCGGCCTGGGGCGAGTACCGCTTCGGCGCCGGGGCGGGCCACAGCGACGTCATCTGCATCACGCTCGGCACGGGCCTGGGCGGCGGCATCATCATCGGCAACAAGCTGCGCCGCGGCCGCTTCGGCGTCGCCGCCGAGTTCGGCCACATCCGGGTCGTCCCGGACGGCCTGCTGTGCGGCTGCGGCAGCCAGGGCTGCTGGGAGCAGTACGCCTCCGGCCGTGCCCTGCTCCGCTACGCCCGGCAGCGCGCCTCCGCCACCCCCAAGGAGGCCACGGTCCTGCTGGGCCTGGGCGACGGCACCCCCGAGGGCATCGAGGGGCGGCACGTCAGCGAGGCCGCGCGCCACGGCGACCCGGTCGCCGTCGATTCCTTCCGTGAGCTGGCCCGCTGGGCCGGTGCGGGGCTGGCCGACCTCGCCTCGCTCTTCGACCCGTCCGCCTTCATCGTCGGCGGCGGCGTCTCCGACGAGGGCGAACTGGTCCTCGGCCCGATCCGCAAGTCGTTCCGCCGCCGGCTGGTCGGCAGCCAGTGGCGGCCGCACGCCCAGGTCCTCGCCGCCCAACTCGGCGGCAAGGCCGGGCTGGTCGGCGCCGCCGACCTCGCCCGCCAGGGCTGACCCGCCGCCCGCCCCGGGCCCGCCGCGGGCGGGGGCGCCGGGTCCGGGCCCCCGCGCCCGCCCCAGGGGGCCGGGGGGGTATAAAC
>NZ_JBHYGX010000031.1:27253-38727 GCF_042739975.1 Streptomyces sp. NPDC059080 | reverse complement strand
TTACCCCCCCCCCCCGCCCCCGGCGGGGCGGGGGGGCGGGGGGGGGGCCGCCCCCCCCCCCCCCCCCGCGGGCGCCCCCCCCCCCCCGCCGCGGCCCCCCCCCCCCCCCCCCGCCGCCGTATCCGGGCCCCGTCGCCGGCACAAGGAGCCGCCGTGATGTCCGCGCTTCCCGTCTCCCGTACCGCGCCGGACGGTTCGGCCGTCGTGCGGGTGCTCAGCTACAACGTCCGCTCGCTGCGCGACGACGAGGCGGCGGTCGCGCGGGTGATCCGCGCCTGCGCGCCCGATCTCGTCCTGATCCAGGAGGCGCCGCGGTTCTTCCGCTGGCGCAAGGCCGCCGAACGGCTGGCCCGCGCCGGCGGCCTGACGCATGTCACCGGCGGCGCCACCACCACCGGCCCGATGATCCTCGCCGCGCTCCGCGTCCACGTCGAGCGCACCGCCGACGTCCTGCTGCCCCGCACCCCGGGCCTGCACCGGCGCGGCTTCGCCACCGCCGTCGTCCGCGTCGGCGGCGCCCGGTTCGGCGTCCTCAGCTGCCATCTCAGCCTCGCCGCCGACGAGCGGTACGCGCAGGCCGGACGGCTGCTGGCGGAGCTGGCGGCGCTGGACGTGCGGTACGCGGTGGCCGGCGGGGACCTCAACGACCGCCCCGACGGCCGGAGTTTCCGGCGGCTGTCCGGTGCGCTCACCGACGCGTGGGCGGCGCACCCCTGGGGCGGGGAGTTCACCTCCACCCCGCGCGAGCCGTACCAGCGCATCGACGCGCTCTTCACCACCGACAACATCGAGGTGCTGGGCTGCGGCGTCCCGCACGGGCTGCCCGGTGTGCACGCCGCGGATCTGACGGCCGCCACCGACCATCTGCCGGTGCTCGCGGCGCTGCGGATCCCGGCGGACGCGCCGTAGGCGGCCTCAGACCACCGCGCCGCTGCCGGGCGTCGGCCCGTCGTCCTCGTCGTCGCCCTTCATCCGGGCGATCAGCGTCGCGAAGCCGCCGAGGAAACCGCCGATGCCCAGGACCGTGATCCACCACGTCACCGGTTGCTGGAACAGCACCATCAGGACCAGCAGCAGCGGGCCGCCGAGCACCGCGAGCCAGGCGAACTTCGTCGTGACGTCGGCCTGCGGCAGCGGCGGCGGCTCGGGCGGGATGAAATGCCCCTCGTCGGATTCGTCGAAATCAGCCTCGGACGGTTCGGCGGAGCTCCAGTCGCGCGGGCCGACGCCCGGCGCGTACACCACGAAGCTGCCGGGGGAGCCGGTGCCGGGCGCCGCGGGGCCGGAGGGCGCCTTCGGTCCGTCGTCCGCGGCCTGCTCCTCGGGCCCGCGGTCCGCTCCGGTGGCGGTCTCCGCGTCGGACGCCTTGGCAAGGGGGCCCGGCCGCTCGTCGTCGGTTGTGGGCTCGCCGGGGTCCGTGGTCTCGGCCCGTACCTCCCGGCGGGCGTCGTCCCACGCCGGTTCCTCGCCGTAACCCGCGATGATCTGGGCCCAGGCGGCCTCTTCGTCCAGCGGATCCTGGGGATCGCGAGGGCTACGCTCCGCCACGGGCCGCCGTCCCCTCGTCCGCCGGGTCGGTCAGCGCGCCCGGGGCCAGCCGCTCGATGAAGGCGGCGGTGTCGCGGAAGATCTGCTCGGCGTCGTGGTCGAGCGTGGCGACGTGGTAGCTGCGCTCCAGCAGCGTCCGGTCCACGTCCGTCGACGACACCCGGGCCAGGATCCGCTCCGAGTCGGCGGGCGGGACGACATGGTCCTGCGGGCTGGTCATCACCAGCAACGGCTGGGTGACCTGCGGGAGTTCGGCGTCCACCAGCCGGAAGAACTGCCGCACGGAGTGCGCCGCGTGCAGCGGTACGCGGTCGTAGCCGACCTCCGCCGCGCCGGGTTTGGCGATGTCGCTCGCCAGCCCCTTCGTCGTCGGGACGAGATGCCGCAGCATGGGCAGCAGCGCCGCCACCGCGTCGTGCACCTTGTTGGCGGGGTTGACCACCACGACCCCGCTGATCGCGTCGCCGTGCCGGGCGGCGAGCCGCAGCGCCAGCGCGCCGCCCATCGACAGCCCGCAGACGAAGACCGTGGCGCACCGCTCGGACAGCGCCCGCAGCTCGCGGTCGACCTCCGCGTACCAGTCCTGCCACGTCGTGACCGCCATGTCCTGCCAGCGGGTGCCGTGGCCGGGCAGCAGCGGCAGCGCGACGGTCGCCCCGCGGTCGGCGAGATACTCGGCCCAGGGGCGTACGGACTGGGGGGAGCCGGTGAAGCCGTGACACACGAGGACGCCGACCTCTCCGCCGTCACGGCGGAACGGCTCGGCTCCGGGAAGGAGCGGCACCGGGGAACTCCGATCATGAGGGGTCTGGCTCGTCACCTGCAGCGTACGCGGAGTGACGCCGGTCGGGTAAGGGCGATCCCGCGATCCCGGGGCGGCCCGGGGAGCGCCGTGCCCCGGACGGCGGGCCGGAGGCGACGAGCCGGGTCCCGGGCCGGGTTAAGGTCTTTGCGTCACACACAGGAGGCAGTCGGTTGATCTACGGCGCAATGAAGTTCTCCCTCGGCGGTTCGCTCAAGCTGGCGTTCCGTCCCTGGGTGGAAGGCATCGAGAACGTTCCCGCCGAGGGTCCGGCGATCCTCGCGAGCAACCACCTGTCCTTCTCGGACTCCTTCTTCCTGCCCGCGGTCCTCGACCGCAAGGTCACCTTCATCGCGAAGGCCGAGTACTTCACCTCGCCCGGCGTGAAGGGGAAGCTGACCGCCGCGTTCTTCAAGGGCGTGGGCCAGCTGCCCGTCGACCGCTCGGGGGCGCGCGGTGCGGGCGAGGCGGCCATCAAGAGCGGCATCGAGGTGCTGGAGCGCGGTGAGCTGTTCGGCATCTACCCGGAGGGCACCCGCTCGCCCGACGGCCGCCTCTACCGCGGCAAGCCGGGCGGTCTGGCCCGCGTCGCGCTGGCCACCGGCGCACCGGTCATCCCCGTCGCGATGATCGACACCGAGAAGGTGCAGCCGCCCGGCAAGATCGTGCCGAAGATGATCCGGCCCGGCATCCGCATCGGCAAGCCACTGGACTTCACGCGCTACCAGGGCATGGAGGGCGACCGCTTCATCCTGCGCTCGGTCACCGACGAGGTGATGTACGAGATCATGAAGCTCTCCGGCCAGGAGTACGTCGACATCTACGCGACGGCCGCCAAGCGGCAGATCGCCGACGCGAAGAAGAAGGCCGAGGCCGAGGCGAAGATGGCCGAAGGCTCCGGCAAGGGCAAGGGGCACGGCACGGACGGACCGGGTAAGGCCGAGGCCGGGGCGTAGGCGCGCCCGGCGAGGGGTGGGGGCCGGGGATGGCGGACACCGACAGCAGGACGGAAGCGGGCGGGGAGGCGACGGCCACGGCGCCCGTCGCGCCGCGGCCGGGGCTGCGTATGTCCGTCGAGCTGCCGCTGTGGCGGGCGCTCACCGGCTACCGCATCCTGACGCTGATCTACACGTGCTGCCTGGTCGCCGCGCAGTACGAGAAGTACGTGCATCCGCTCGGTGCGGTCGGCTACATGGCGGCGCTCGCCGTCTGGACCGCGCTGACCTGGCGCCACACCACCTCGGCGGAGCGCTGCACCCGCCGCTTCCTGGTCGGCGATCTCAGCTTCGCGGTGGGCGGCATCCTGCTGACCATGGTCGTCGAGTCCCATGAGCGGATCATGGGCGGCGCGGCCACGCTGCCGTCGATCTGCACCGCGGGCTCCGTCCTCGCCTTCGCGATCAAGGGCGGCTGGCGGTGGGCGATGCTCGCGTCCAGCACGGTGGCCGTCGCCAACCTCGTCGAACGCGAGGCGCTGGCCGGGAACACCATCCACAACGTCGTCCTGGTCTGGGTGGCGAGCGTGGCGATCGGCTACGTCGTCGAGGTGGCCCGCGACAGTGAGCGCACCCTCGCCCGCGCGCTGCAGATCGAGGCGGCGACCCGGGAGCGGGAGCGGCTGGCCCGCGACATCCACGACAGCGTCCTCCAGGTCCTCGCGATGGTGCAGCGCCGCGGCGCCGCGATCGGCGGGGAGGCGGCGGAGCTGGGCCGGATGGCCGGTGAACAGGAGGTCGCGCTGCGGACGTTGGTGGCCGGCGGCCTGGTGCCGTCGCCCCGCGCGGGCGGACCGGCGTCCGCTGCCGCGCCGCCGGCGCCCGGTGTGGCGCCCGGTGACGCGGCGGGCGGCCGGTGCGATGTGCGGGCGCTGCTCGCCCCGTACGCCGGGAGCGGGGTGACGTTCTCCGAGCCGGGCGCCGCCGTGGAGCTTCCGGCGCACGCCGCCGGGGAGCTGGCCGCCGCGGTCGGCGCCGCGCTGGACAACGTACGGGTGCACGCCGGGGAGGACGCCCGCGCGTGGGTGCTGCTGGAGGACGAGCCGGAGGCGGTCGTGGTGACGGTCCGGGACGACGGGCCGGGCATCCCCGAGGGGCGGCTCGACGACGCCGAGCGGGAGGGCCGTCTCGGGGTCGTCCTGTCGATCCGCGGGCGGCTGCGGGACCTGGGCGGCAGTGCCGTGTGGCTGTCGGTCCCCGGGCAGGGCACGGAAGTGGAGTTGACCGTACCCAAGGGCGCACCGCCCGAGGGCCGACGCGGGGGACGGCGCGCGCATGAGTGACCAGGACGGAACGGGGCCGGTGGGCGGTTCCGGCGACGGGATACAGGTGATGGTGGTCGACGACCACCCGATGTGGCGGGACGCCGTCGCCCGGGACCTGGCGGCCGCCGGGTGCGAGGTGGTGGCCACCGCGGGCGACGGCCCGCAGGCGGTCCGCCGGGCCCGCGCCGTCGTGCCCCAGGTGCTCGTCCTCGACCTCAATCTGCCGGGGATGCCCGGCGCGCAGGTCTGCAAGGAGGTCGTCGGCTCGCACCCCGGTGTGCGGGTCCTCGTGCTGTCGGCCAGCGGGGAGCACGCCGATGTGCTGGAGGCGGTGAAGTCCGGGGCGACCGGCTATCTGCTGAAGTCGGCGAGCACCGAGGAGCTGCTGGACGCGGTGCGCCGCACCGCCGCCGGGGAGCCGGTCTTCACGCCGGGGCTGGCCGGGCTGGTCCTCGGCGAGTACCGGCGGCTCGCGACGGAACCGGCGCCTGCCACCCCGGACGAGCCGGGCGCCCCGAGGCTGACCGACCGGGAGACCGAGGTGCTGCGGCTGGTCGCCAAGGGCCTCTCGTACAAGCAGATCGCCGAGCGGCTGGTCATATCGCACCGCACGGTGCAGAACCACGTCCAGAACACCCTCGGCAAGCTCCAGCTGCACAACCGCGTCGAGCTGGTCCGGTACGCCATCGAGCGCGGGCTCGACGACGCGTGACGGCGGGGTGCGGCCCCGGGGCCGCGTCATCGCCGCGCCTCCGTCCCGCCCGTACGGGTGATCGTCGGGCGCCAACTCGCCCTGGACGCACCGGAGTCGGCCGCACCCTCATCCCCGAGTGACCCGGATCACGTCTAGCGTGACCGCATCGGTGCACGCAGGGCCATGTGCGGCCCTCTGACGGGATGTAGGTGAAGGCGATGCGGGTCGGAGTGCTGACCGGCGGTGGCGACTGCCCCGGTCTGAACGCGGTGATCAGGGCTGTCGTCCGCAAGGGCACCCAGGAGTACGGGCACACCTTCGCGGGCTTCCGCGACGGCTGGCGCGGGCCGTTGCGGGGCGACGTCCGCCCGCTGGACATCGCCGCGGTCCGCGGCATCCTGCCCCGCGGCGGTACGGTCCTCGGCTCGTCGCGGACCAACCCGTTCCAGGAGGAGGACGGCGTCCGCCGGATCAAGGAGACGCTGGCCAAGGGGGAGATCGAGGCGCTGATCGCGATCGGCGGGGAGGACACCCTCGGTGTCGCCGCGCGGCTTTGGGAGGAGCACGGCATCCCCTGCGTCGGCGTCCCCAAGACCATCGACAATGACCTCTCGGCCACCGACTACACCTTCGGCTTCGACACCGCCGTCGGCGTCGCCACCGAGGCCATCGACCGGCTGCACACCACCGCCGAATCCCATATGCGGGTCCTGGTCGTCGAGGTGATGGGTCGCCACGCCGGATGGATCGCGCTCCACTCCGGGCTGGCCGGCGGCGCCAACGTCATCCTCATCCCGGAGCAGCGCTTCGACATCGAGCAGGTCTGCGCCTGGATCGAGTCCCGCTTCCGGGTCCGCTACGCGCCGATCGTCGTCGTCGCGGAGGGGGCGATGCCCCAGGACGGCCAGATGGTGCTGAAGGACGGCAGCACCGACGCGTTCGGGCACGTCCGGCTCTCCGGGGTAGGGGAGTGGCTGGCCAAGGAGATCGAGGCGCGGACCGGCAAGGAGGCGCGGACCACGGTCCTCGGCCACACCCAGCGCGGCGGCACACCCAGCGCCTTCGACCGCTGGCTGGCCACCCGCTTCGGGCTGCACGCCGTCGACGCCGTGCAGGCCCGCGATTTCGGCTCGATGGTGGCGCTGCGCGGTACGGACATCGTGCGGGTGCCGCTGGCCGAGGCGACGGCGCAGCTGAAGACGGTCGATCCGGCGCTGTACGCGGAGGCGGGGGTGTTCTTCGGCTGACGGTGTGGGGGCGGGCGGTCGCGCTCCGGGGGCGCGCGCCGCCGCCCGGTGCGCCCCGTCCCCCGTCGCTCCACCGGGCCCCGCCCGCCCGCGCCGCGGCGGTGCCCGGCACCTCGCCCCGTATATTCGGCCCGGCGGACAAAAGCCGCGAAACGGCCGGGGTGTGAGGCGAGGAGGAGAGCGGTATGGAAATCGTCGCGTTCGGGGTGCAGACCGATGAACGGCCGCTGCTGGAGCGGGCGTTCGCCGACCGCCACCAGATCCGCTGCCTGGACGTCAACCTCGACCGCGACACCGCGCCCATCGCCCACGGCTACGAGATCGTCACCACCGACGTCAACTCCGAGCTGTCCGCCGAGGTCCTCCAGACCCTCTTCGTCGGCGGTACGAAGCTGATCGCCCAGCGCGCCACCGGCTACAACAACATCGATCTCCAGGCCGCCGCCGACCTCGGTATGACCGTCGGCCGGGTCGCCGCCTACTCGCCCTACGCCGTCGCCGAGTTCGCCTGGGCGCTCGCCCTCGCCGTCGACCGCCGGGTGATCCGCGCCGCCCAGCGCACTCGTCTCTTCGACTTCCGCCTCGACGGGCTGATGGGCCGCGACCTGCGGGGACGTACCGTCGGCGTGGTCGGCACCGGCCGGATCGGCGAGGCGTTCACCCGTATCGCGCACGGCTTCGGCATGCGCCTGCTGGGCTGGGACCTCGTCGAGAACCCGGCCTGCCGCGACCTCGGGATGCGCTACGTCGACCGTGACCAGCTCTTCGCCGACTCCGACCTGATCACCCTGCACGTCCCGCTGACCGACACCACCCGCCACCTCGTCGACGCCGCCGCGCTGGCCGCCGTGAAGGACGACGCCCTGCTGGTCAACACCAGCCGCGGCGGACTCGTCGACACCGCCGCCCTAGTCGAGACCCTCAAGTCCGGCCGCCTCTCCGGCGTCGCCCTCGACGTCTACGAGGAGGAGGCCGGGATGTTCTTCCACGACCGCTCCCTCGACGTCGTCCGCGACGATGTCCTGGCCCGACTGATGACCTTCGGCAACGTCCTCGTCACCTCGCACCAGGCGTACTTCACCGCCGACGCGGTCGGCCAGATCGTCGACGCCACCCTCGTCAACGTCGAGGACTACCTGGCCGGCCGCGGCGGCGCGAACCTCCTCGTCACACCAGGACAGCCGCCAGCAGCTGAGCGGTGAGCCGCGCCCCGTCCAGCGTCAGCACCGACTCCGGGTGGAACTGCACCCCGGCGAACCCCGGCCCGCGCAGCGCGTGCACCTCGCCGCTCCCCTCGTCCCGGCTCAACTCCACGCGGTGCATGGCCAGTTCGGCGGCGGTGGCATCATCGCAGCGGGCGGTGAAGGTGTTGTAGAAGCCGACGGTCTCCGGCCGCCCGAAGAAGTCGATCCGCTCCTGCGCCCCCTGGAACGGCACCTCCTTGCGGACGATCTCCAGCCCCAGCTCCGCCGCCAGCAGCTCATGGCCGAGACAGACCCCGAGGACCGGCCGGTCCGTCTCCCGCCCGCTCACCAGCCCGGCGGCGAGCGACCGCAGGAACCGCATCTTCGGGTCGGCGGCGTTGGACGGATCGCCGGGCCCGGGGCCCAGCACCACCGGCCCCCGGTGCGCCCGCACCGCCTCCTGCAGCCCCGGTTCATCGAACCGGCGCACCGTCACCTCAAGGCCCGACGTCCGCAGCAGATGCGCCAGCATCGCGGTGAAGGTGTCCTCCGCGTCCACGACCAGCGCATGGCCGCGCAGTGCGGCGGTCGGCTCGCCGGACCGCATCCGCAGCCAGAACGGCGCCAGGTCCGCCCGCCGCGCGTCCAGCGCCGCCCGCACCCGCGGATCGTCCGCCAGCCGCGGCACCGTACCGCCCGCCGCCGGACGCTCCGGCGCCGGACGCACCCCCAGCGCGGTGAGCACGCCCGCCGCCTTCGCATGCGTCTCGGCGACCTCGCCGTACGGGTCCGACGCCCGCACCAGCGTCGCCCCGACCGGCACCCGCAGCCGCCCGTCCGCGTCGATGTCGGCGGTACGGATGAGGATCGGCGAGTCCAGCGTCTGTGCCCCGGACTCGTCCCGGCCCAGCAGCGCCAGCGCGCCCGCGTAGTAGCCGCGGCCCCGGCCGTCGGCGGCGCGCGGCTCGTGGCGCTCGATGACCCGGCAGGCGTTCTGCACCGGCGAGCCGGTGACCGTCGCCGCGAACATCGTCTCCTTCAGTACCTCCCGCACATCCAGCGAGGTCCGGCCGCGCAGCTCGTACTCGGTGTGCGCCAGGTGCGCCATCTCCCGCAGCCGCGGCCCGACGACCACGCCGCCGCCGTCGCCGACGGTGCACATCATCTTCAGCTCCTCGTCGACGACCATCGACAGCTCCTCCACCTCCTTGCGGTCGCCCAGGAACGCCAGCAGCCCCTCGGCGGTGGGGCCGCCCGCCGGGTAGCGGTAGGTGCCGCTGATCGGATTCATCACGACGGTGCCGCCGCCCGGGACGTCCGGTCGCGCCCCGGTCATCCGCACATGCACCTCCGGGCTGGCGCCGACCAGCGTCCGCACCCCGGGGCGGTGCACGACATACGTCCAGTACGCGCCGCGCTCCCCGGCCAGCAGCCGCCGGAACAGCGCCAGCGCGTCGGCGGCGCCGAACCCGTCGATCGCGCCCTCGAAGGTCCGCCGGATCACGAAGTTGGCGCCCGCGCCGCTGCCGATCTCGTCCCGCACCACCCGCCCGACGATCTCGGCGTACGCGTCGTCGGCCACGTCGAACGCCCCGTCGCGCACCGCCACGTCGTGCGCCGGGAGCGCGTCCAGCACGGCGCCCAGGGGCAGTTCGTACGCGGTGTGCGGGCGCAGTACGGCGAGCGGGGTGCCGTCGTCGTGGGCGGTGAAGCCGCGCTCGCGGATCTGCCGGAACGGGACCAGCGCCAGTGCGTCGGTGACCGGCGCGCCGGGCGCGTCCGGGCCGTCGCCGAGCGGGATGCCGGCCAGCCGCTCGACCTCGGTGACCTCGCCGATCAGCACCTCGACCGACGTGCCGTCGCGCCCCGGCGACCGGCGGCGCAGCAGCGCGAACGGCGGGCAGCCGGGGGCGAGCAGCTGCCGCACCAGGGCGGCGGCGTCGTGCGGCGCGGGGGAGGGGTCGGGGTGGTGCATGCCGGGTTCCTTCCGGGAGGGAGGAACGGCCGGTGGATACACCGAAGGCCGCCCCTCGGGCGGCCTTCGCGAAGTTCGAGTGAGTACGCGCGTGTCAGCGGGCCGCCGGATGAGCGGTCCACCACCAGTTCGTGACATGCGGCGCGTACATGCCGGGCACCCTACCGGACCCCGCCGGGACCCGGCGGCGCCGTCCGCACTCCGGACGGTCCGGAGTGCGGACGGGAACCGGTACGGAGCCGGTGCCCGGGGCGGCCCTGGGTGCCCGTATACCGGGTGCGGTCCGTCTCACACTCCGGGCGGCGCCCGATCGCCCTCCGCGGACCCCGTAATGTGGACGGTGTGACCGTGAACGCTGAAACCCACGCCGGTGGCAACACCTGGCGAGACCTGCCCGCGGCGCAGCAGCCCGACTGGCCGGACCACGAGGCTCTGCGCGATGTGATCGCGGAGCTCGAGTCCTATCCGCCGCTCGTCTTCGCGGGCGAGTGCGACCAGCTGCGCGAGCGCCTGGCAGCGGTCGCCCGCGGTGAGGCGTTTCTGCTGCAGGGCGGCGACTGCGCGGAGGCGTTCGACGCCGTCTCCGCCGAGCACATCCGCAACAAGCTCAAGACGCTTCTCCAGATGGGCGCCGTCCTCACCTACGCCGGGTCCGTCCCGGTGGTCAAGGTCGGCCGGATCGCCGGTCAGTACAGCAAGCCGCGCTCCAAGCCCACCGAGACCCGCGACGGCGTGACGCTGCCGACCTACCGCGGCGACTCCGTCAACGGCTTCGAGTTCACCGAGGCGGCCCGGATCCCGAATCCGGAGCGCCTGAAGCGGATGTACCACGCCTCCGCGGCGACGCTGAACCTCGTCCGCGCCTTCACCACCGGCGGCTACGCCGACCTGCGCCAGGTGCACGCCTGGAACCAGGACTTCGTGAAGTCGTCGCCCTCCGGCCAGCGCTACGAGGCGCTGGCCCGCGAGATCGACCGCGCGATGAACTTCATGAACGCCTGCGGGGTCGACCCGGAGGAGTTCCGCACCGTCGAGTTCTTCTCCTCGCACGAGGCGCTCATCCTCGACTACGAGTCGGCGCTCACCCGCACCGACTCGCGTACCGGCCGGCTGTACGACGTGTCGGGCCACATGGTCTGGCTCGGCGAGCGCACCCGCCAGCTCGACCACGCGCACGTCGAGTTCGCCTCGCGCATCCGTAACCCCGTCGGCGTGAAGCTCGGCCCGAACACCACGGCCGAGGACGCGCTGGCGCTCGTCGAGCGGATCGATCCGGACCGCGAGCCGGGCCGGCTGACCTTTATCACGCGGATGGGCGCCGACAAGATCCGCGACCGCCTTCCCGAGCTGGTCGAGAAGGTCACCGCCTCCGGTGCGCAGGTCGCGTGGATCTGTGACCCGATGCACGGCAACACCTTCGAGGCGGCCTCGGGCCACAAGACCCGCCGCTTCGACGACGTGCTCGACGAGGTCAAGGGCTTCTTCGAGGTCCACAAGTCGCTGGGCACCCACCCGGGCGGCATCCACGTCGAGCTGACCGGCGACGACGTCACGGAGTGCGTGGGCGGCGGCGACGAGATCTTCGTCGACGATCTGCACCAGCGCTACGAGACCGCCTGCGACCCGCGGCTCAACCGCAGCCAGTCGCTGGACCTGGCCTTCCTGGTCGCGGAGATGTACCGCGATCAGTGAGTCCGTCCGTCGCGACGGCATGCGACACACCTGTGGGGGGGGGGGGGGGGGTTGTGGGGCGCCGGGGTGTGG
>NZ_JBHYGX010000031.1:3067-27243 GCF_042739975.1 Streptomyces sp. NPDC059080 | reverse complement strand
GCCGCCCGCCGCCCCCCGCACCCCACCGCCCACTGCTCACCGACTACCCCCGCCGCGGCCCCCCCCCCCCCCCGGGGGGGGGGGCGCCCGCCCCCCCCCCCCCCCCCACAGTGTTGCGCCCCTCCGGCGTTGTGTGGCACCTTCGACGGCAGGTAAGGTAAGGGTTACCTCACTGACGATCAACGGGATCGACGAGGCCGACTTTCGTGGAGGTGGACCGGGTGTACGTGTGCTCCTGCTTCGGCATCACCGAACAGCAGGTCCGCGAGCATGCGGACACCGGCGCCTGCACGCCCCGCCAGATCGCCTCCGCCTGCAAGGCGGGCACCGACTGCGGCGGCTGTGTGCGCCGCATCCAGGCGCTGCTGGGCCGTGGCGCCTGCCCGCCCCGCGAGCTGATCGACAAGGGCGCCGCCGAGCCGCTGGGCGCCGGGGTCCCGCCGGTTTCCGCCGAGGCCCCGCCGGTGCCGGCCGAGGCCCTGCCGGTGGGCTCGGAGGTCACGTCGGCGGCCGAGGCGGCTCCGGCACTGCTCCCGCTGGTGCAGGTGCCCCCGGCGTACCGCGAAGCGGCCTGACCGCCTCGCGCCCGTACCGGGCTCAGGTGCTGGGCTGCTCGATGACCTGGGCGATGTACAGCGCCTCGCCGAGCTTCTCCACCAGCTCCAACTGCGTGTCCAGATAGTCGATGTGGTGTTCCTCGTCGGCGAGGATGCTCTCGAAGATGTTGGCCGAGGTGATGTCGCTCTTGGCGCGCATCAGCTCGATCCCGCGCTTGAGACGGTCGATCGCCTCGACCTCCACCTGCCGGTCCGCCTGGAACATCTCCGTCACCGTCTGACCGACACGGACATGGAACAGCCGCTGATAGTTCGGCAGTGCCTCCAGGAAGAGGATGCGGTCGGTGAGAATTTCCGCGTGCTTCATCTCGTCGAAGGATTCGGCACGGGTGTACTTCGCGAGCTTCGGCCAGCCGAAGTTCTCCTGCATCTTCGCGTGCAGGAAGTACTGATTGATCGCGGTCAGCTCGGCGGTCAGCTGCTCGTTGAGGAATTCGATGACCTCGGGGTCGCCCTGCATGGCAGCGGGCTCCTTCCGCACGGTTACGGGCAAGTGCGGCGCATCCTCGCATCGCCCGGAGCGTAACGTCCAGTAAGTACACGCTTACTGTGGATTGCCCGTTTCGTCTGGCGTGGGTCAGGGGCACCCCTTCCGGTCTGACACCATGGAGGCATGGGTCAGCCGGAAAGCCGCGAAGCGGAGCCTCCTCAGCTGCCTCCCGGGCAGCGACTGCAGCGGGGCTGGCCCGTCACGCACTACGGCCCGGTGCCGAAGTTCCGCCCCGAACGCTGGGAGTTCCGCGCCTTCGGCGCCACCGCGGACGGCGACAAACACTGCTGGACGCACGAGGAATTCGCCGCGCTGCCGTATACGACGGTCGTCGCCGATATGCACTGCGTAACGAAATTCAGCATGCTGGGCGCGGAATGGGGAGGCGTCCGCACGGCGACGATCCTCGAACTCGCGCCGCCCGCGCCCGAGGCCACCCACGTGATGGTCTGGGCGGAATACGGATTCAGTTCGAACCTGCGCCTGGAGGATTTCGCGGCGGAGAACTGTCTCTTCGCCACCCACCGCTCCGGCGAACTCCTCACCGCCGAACACGGCTTCCCGCTCCGGCTGATCGTCCCGCACCTCTACGCCTGGAAGGGCCCCAAATGGGTCCGCGGCATCGAGTACATGACGGCCGACCGCCGAGGCTTCTGGGAGGAGCGCGGCTACCACAACCTCGGCGACCCCTGGCGCGAACAGCGCTACTCCTACCAGGAGGAACCAGGGGACGGGCCGGAGCTGTGAGACGGGCTTGAGGCCGGGCGGCCCGGGGCCGGGCCGTGCCGCGGCCCGGGCCGTCCGCGCCGCCCCGGACGGCCGCCGCCTCCGTGGCGCGCCGCCGCGCGACCGGCCCCCGTCTCAGCCGCCCGCGGTCGCCCGCAGCTCCTTCAGCCGGGCGACGTCCGCCGCATGTCCCTCCGGGCCGCCGGGCGTCTCGATCACCAGAGGTACGCCGTCCGTCGCGGGGTGCGTGAACAGCTCGGCGAACGGCTCCGCGCCGATGTGCCCGGCGCCGATGTTGGCGTGCCGGTCCTTGTGGGCGCCGACGACGTCCTTGGAGTCGTTGGCGTGGATCAGCCGCAGCCGGCCCTCGCCGGTGACCTCCACCAACGCGTCCAGCAGCGCCTTCATCCCGCCCGGCGCGGCCATGTCGTGGCCCGCGGCGAACGCATGGCAGGTGTCCAGGCAGACCCCGAGCTTCGGATGGCGCTCCAGCACCTCGAAGTACGGCCCGAGATCCTCGGCGAGCGCGCACAGCGACGCCCCCTGCCCGGCCGTCGGCTCCAGCAGCAGCCAGGGGTCGTCGTCGTGCACCAGCTCCGCCAGCAGCGGCCGCATCCACTCCCCGGCCTGCGCCAGCGCCTCGGCGCGCGGGCGCCCGCCGGTCGCCGAACCGGTGTGCACCACCACGCCGCGCGCCCCGATCTCCCGGCCGCGGCGCAGCGAGTGCCGCAGCGACGCCACCGACTTCTCGACGGTCGCCTCGGTGTGCGAACCGAAGTTGATCAGGTAGGGCGCGTGGACGTACGCCGGTATGCCCGCCTGCGCGCAACCGGCCCGGAACGCCTCGTCCTGCGCGGGGTTCCCCGCCGGTGTCGCCCAGCCGCGCGGGTTGGCGACGAAGACCTGGACCACCTCACCGCCCATCGTGCGGGCATAGGGAAGACCGGTCTTGGCCAGGCCGCCGGCGACCGGCACATGGCCGCCGACCGGATTACGGAGCCGGCCGCGCGCGGCGGCGTCTGCGGGGGAGGGATGACTGCTCACCCCACCAGGGTGCCAGGCCCCACCGACAACCCGGCCGGGGCCCGGCTCCGGCCCGGGGACGCCCGTACGGCGGCGGGCCGGCCGGGGCCGGTCGGGGACGGTCGGGACTGGCCGGGGCCGGTGGCGCCGAGCACCGCGAGGGCGTCCGGGAACGCCCCCTACAGCGCTCCCTTGAGCTTGATCGTGATCGTGCTGCCCTTGGGTGCCTGCTCGCCCGGGTCGACCGACTGGGACTCGACGGTGTCCTGCGGGAACAGGAAGGGCTTCTTGACCTCCACGGAGAACCCGAGGTCGCCCAGCCGCTTCTTCGCGTCGTCGACGTTCCAGCCCGTCACCTTCGGCACGGTGACCATCTCCGGGCCCAGCGACAGCGTCAGGGTGACCGTCTCGCCCTTGCCGAGCTGGCCACCGGCCGGGGACTGGAGGGCGACGGTGCCCTTGTCCTCCGGGGAGTGGACCGCCTGGTCGGCGAACTTCACCACGAAGCCTTCGTCCCGCAGCGTCTCGGCCGCGTCGTCGCGGTCGTCACCCGTCACATCCGGGACATCCAGCGCCGCGCCCCGGCTCACCGTCAGCGCCACCGCCGTGTCGGGATGCCGCTCGCTGCCCGCCGCCGGGTCCGTCCGGATCACCGACCCCTTGGCGACCTCGTCGCTGAACTCGCGGCGCGTCGCCCCGGGCACCAGCCCACGGTCGCGCAGCGCGCGCCGGGCGTCGGCCACCGGAGTGCCCGACAGATCCGGGACGGTGACGATCTCCGGGCCGCGCGAGACGGTGAGCGTGACCGTCCCGGTGCCGCGTATACGGTCGCCGGTGCCCGGGGCGGTGGACATGACATGACCGCGCCGCACAGTGGGGCTGAAGTCGCGCACCACCTTCACGCGCAGTCCCTCGTCCCGCAGCGTCCGCTCGGCCTTCGCCTGCGCCATGTCCAGCACCGCCGGGACGGACGTGAACTGCCCGGTGGTGACGTACCAGACGCCCGCGCCGCCCCCGAGGACCAGCAGCACCGCGGCGACGATCGCCACCAGACGGCGCCGCGGACCGGCGAACGGCCCGCGCCGCGCGGCCGCTGCCGGGCGCAACCGGGTGGTCGGCTCGGACGCCGGGACCTCCAGGCGGCTGGTGCGGTTCAGCCCCTCCTCCCCGGGCGCCGGCTCGATACCCGCGAGACCGGGCAGCGGCGGCTGCACCACGGCCTGCGGCAGCACGCTCGTACGCTCCGTGCCGTCGCCCGCCGCGACCTCCCTGGCCTGCGGCGGGACCGCGTCCAGCTGCGCCTCGGTCAGCCCGTCCCGCGCCTCGCGCGCCGCCGACAGCAGCGCCACCGCGTCCTCGGGGCGGCCCCGCGGATCGCGGGCGGTGGCCCGCGCGACCAGCGCGTCCAGCTGCCCGGCGAGGCCCGGCACCGCCTCCGACGGCGGCGCGACGTCCTCGTGCAGATGGCGGTAGAGCACCTGGGCCGCCGTGCCGCCGGTGTGCGGTTTGGCGCCGGTGAGCATCTCGTAGAGCACCACACCGCAGGCGTAGACGTCGACGCGGGCGTCGGCGGTGCCGTCCTCGATCTGCTCGGGCGCGAGATACGAGACGGTGCCCAGGACCGCGCCGGTGGTGTCGGTGTGCGCGCCGACCGTCCGCACCAGCCCGAAGTCGGCGACCTTGACCCGGCCGTCGTCGCCGATCAGGACGTTCTCCGGCTTCATGTCGCGGTGCACCAGCCCCGCCCGGTGGGCGGCGCCCAGCGCGGCGAGGATCGGCTCCAGCACGTCCAGCGCGGCCCGCGGCTGGAGCGCGCCCCGCTCCCGCAGCACATCGCGCAGCGTGCACCCGGCGACGTACTCCATCGCCAGATAGACGTACGTCCCGTCCGTGCCCTGGTCGAAGACGCCCACCACATTGGGGTGCGACAGCTTGGCGACCGACTTCGCCTCGCGGATGAAGCGGTCCACGAACGCGCCGTCCACGGCCAGCGACGGATGCATCACCTTCAGGGCGAGCACGCGGTCGAGCCGGGTGTCCAAGGCGCGGTAGACCGTCGCCATGCCACCGGCGGCGATGCGCGCCTCGACGCGGTACCGGCCGTCGAGCAACTGCCCGACCAGGGGGTCCTGAAGGGTCGTATCCACGGCAGACGAGTCTACGAGGACCCACCGACACCGTCGCCCGCCCGTGGCCCGCACGGGCGCACCGAAGCCGAACGGTGACCGGAAACGGACGCGGGGTGACGGGACGCGGCCCCGCCGCCCCCGGGGATCAGAACGCCGGGCGCTCCGGATCCAGCTCCGCGCGCCCGTCCTGCGGCGACGACGCCAGCGCGAAATGGCGGCGCGGGATGCGCCCGGCGCGGAACGCCAGCCGCCCCGCGCCGACCGCGTACCGCATGGACCGCGCCATCAGCTCCGGCTCCTGGGCGCGGGTCACCGCCGACGCCAGCATCACCGCGGCGCACCCCAGCTCCATCGCGAGCGCCGCGTCCGAGGCGGTCCCGGCGCCCGCGTCGAGGATCACCGGGACCCCGGCGCGCTCGGTGATCAGCTGGAAGTTGTGCGGGTTGCGGATGCCGAGACCGGAGCCGATCGGCGAGCCCAGCGGCATGATCGCGGCGCAGCCGACGTCCTCCAGCTTCCGGGCCAGCACCGGATCGTCGCTGGTGTAGGGCAGCACGGTGAAACCGTCGTCCACCAGGGTCTCCGCCGCGTCCAGCAGCTCCACCGGGTCGGGCAGCAGCGTCCGCTCGTCGGCGACCACCTCCAGCTTGACCCAGTCGGTGCCCAGCGCCTCCCGGGCGAGCCGGGCGGTGAGCACCGCCTCGCCCGCCGTGAAGCAGCCCGCGGTGTTCGGCAGCACCCGGATGCCGTGCCGGTCGAGGACGGAGAGGACCGAGCCCTGGACGGTCGGGTCCAGCCGCCGCATGGCGACCGTCGTCAGCTCCGTACCCGAAGCCAGCAGCGCCCGCTCCAGGACGTCCAGGCTGGGTGCGCCCCCGGTGCCCATGATCAGGCGGGAGGTGAAGTCCGTACCGCCCAGGGTGAGGAGATCGTCGGCCACCGGTCAGCCCCCCTGGACCGCGGTCAGCACCTCGACGCGGTCACCGGCGCCGAGCGGGGTAGCCGGCCACTGGGACCGCGGGACGACGGTTTCGTTGACCGCCGCCGCGACCCCGGACGGGGCGGCGGACACCGTCGCCACCAAGCGGTCCAGGGGCAGACCGCCGGGGATCTCCCGGGCGGCGCCGTTGACCGTGACCGTGACCGTGACCGGGGCGGCGGACGAGACGGGTGGGGTGGGCGTGGTCATGCCTGCTGCTCCTGGAGGACGCGTCCCGGGGCGGCCGGCACACCGGCGCCCGGGGCGAAACGGTCGGGGGAGAAGGGGCGGGCCTCCTCGGGCAGCCGCCCCGTGGTGAGCGCCTCGGCCAGCGCGTCACCGGTGATCGGCGTCAGCAGCACGCCGTTGCGGAAGTGCCCGGTGGCCAGCAGCAGACCGGGCAACGCCGTCGGGCCGAGCAGCGGCGCGTTGTCCGGCGAGGCGGGCCGCAGCCCCGCGCAGGTCTCCACCAGCGGCAGCTCCGTCAGGCCCGGCACCAGCTCGTGCGCGTCCCGCAGCAGCTCGTAGACACCGCCCGCGGTGACGGTGGTGTCCCAGCCCAGCTCCTCCGTGGTGGCGCCGACGACCAGCTCGCCGTTCTCCCGCGGCACCAGATAGAGCGGCCCCCCGCGCACCACGGCCCGTACGGTGCGGGACAGGAACGCCGGGCTCCCCTGGGGCATGCGCGGCAGCCGCAGGCGCAGCACCTGGCCCTTCACCGGGCGCACCGGCGGGCGCACCTCGTCCGGCACGCCCGCCAGCCGTCCGCTGAGGCTGCCCGCGGCCAGGACGGTGCTGCCCGCCGACACCCGGGTGCCGTCGGCCAGCTCGGCGCCGGTGGCGCGCCCCGCGGTGACCGTCAGCCGGGCGGCGCGGGCGCGGTGGAAGACCACCCCGGCCCGCTCGCAGGCCACCAGCAGCGCCGCGGTGAGCCGGCGCGGATCGGTCTGGTGGTCGCCGTCGACCCGCAGGCCCCCGCGCACGCCGGGCGCGAGCATCGGCTCCAGCCGTCGGCATTCACGCCCCGACAGCCATGCCGATTCCAGCCCGCACCGCACCTGGAGGGCGTGGAGTTCGCGCAGGTGGGCACGGTCGTCGGCGTCCAGCGCCACGGCCAGCGTGCCGCAGGCGCGGTAGCCCACCTCCAGGCCGCTCGCCTCCTCCAGCTCCGCCACGAAGCGCGGGTAGCGGCGGGCCGACGCGAGGTTGAGGCCGAGCAGCGTCTCCTCGCCGTAGTGCAGTTCGGTGACGGCGGCGAGCATCCCGGCCGCGACCCGTCCCGCGCCGCCGCCCGGCTCCGGATCGGCCAGCGCGGTGCGCAGCCCGCGCCGCGCGGCCCGCCAGGCGGTGACCAGCCCCATGAGGCCGCCGCCGATCACCAGCACATCGGGGTGCGGCGACGGATCCGTCGGGCTCGGTGGTGTGGCAGATGGAGGCATGGGCGTCCAGCCCCTCCCTTCGCCGGCATGACCCGGATCAGGTTCGTACGGTCGGAGGCCGGTCAGCCTCCCTCTCAGCCCGGTACACCGGGCTCCCGCGAGTGCGTGTCCGCCTCACCCTAGTACCCCGGCAGGCGGCGTTCGCCCGGCAAACGTCGCCTGCCGGGGCACCAGTACCCGCCCCTGAAGGCCCGTAAGGGAGCGCCCCCGGAACGGCCGGGCCGCGGCGACCGGCTGTGACGCTGTGTCAGAGATCTCCTTGCGCGGTGCTGCGGACGGCCTCGCGCGCCGTCCTAGAGTGACCGGGTGAGCGAGCAGAGGAAGTCCTCCCAGGCCCCTGACCACACACCCCGCGTGGTGATCGCCGGTGCGGGTATGGCGGGCGTGCAGACCGCCGTCGCGCTGCGCGAGAACGGCTGGCGCGGCGCGATCACCCTCTTCGGCGACGAACCGCACCCGCCCTACGACCGGCCGCCGCTGTCCAAAGCGGTCCTGCTGGGCAAGGCCGACGGCGCCGCCTTCGACGTCGACTTCCGCTCCCTCGGCATCGATCTGGAACTGAGCCATCCGGTGACCGGCATCCGCCCCGGGGAGCACCTGCTGGACACCGTGCGCGGCCCCGTCCGCTACGACCACGCCGTCCTCGCCACCGGGGCGGCACCCCTCCGGCTGCCGGGCACCGAGGGGCACCCCGGTGTGCACCTGCTGCGCACCCTGGACGACGCACAGCGGCTGCGGCCCGTCCTGGCCGGGCGCAGCGACATCGTCGTCGTGGGGGCGGGCTGGATCGGCGCCGAGTTCGCCACCGCCGCCCGGGAGGCGGGCTGCACCGTCACCGTCGTCGAGGCCGCCGACCGCCCGCTGGCCGGGGCGCTGCCCGCCGAGGTGGCCGCCCATATGACGCCCTGGTACGCCGCGGCCGGTGCCGAGCTGCGCACCGGGGCGCGCGTCGCCTCCGTCGCGGAGCGCGGCGTCGTGCTGGACGACGGCACCGCGCTGCCCGCCGACGCCGTCCTCGTCGGCATCGGCGCCCGCCCCGCCACCGGCTGGCTGGCGGGCTCCGGTATCGCGCTGTCGCCCGAGGACGGCTCGGTCCTCGCCGACGACCGGCTGCGCACCTCCGCCCCGGACGTCCACGCCGTCGGCGACTGCGCCTCCTTCCCCTCCGCCCGCTACGGCCGCCGACTCCTGATCCACCACTGGGACAACGCCCTCCAGGGCCCCCGTACCGTCGCGCAGAACATCACCGGCGACCCCGTGGAGGGCACCGTCTACGACCCGGTGCCCTACTTCTGGTCGGAGCAGTTCGGCCGCTTCGTGCAGTACGCGGGCGACCACGGCGGCGCCGACGAGCTGGTCTGGCGCGGTGACCCGGACGGCGCCGCCTGGTCGGTCATCTGGCTGCGCGACGGCGTCCTGGTGGCGCTGCTGGCGGTCGGCAGGCCCCGCGACCTGGCCCAGGGCCGCCGCCTCATCGAGCGGGGCGCCGTCCTGGACCGGGTGCGGGCGGCCGACGCGTCCGTCCCGCTCAAGTCCGCGGTGCGCTGAGCCGGGCGGGTGCACGGGGACGGGCCCGGCGACCCTCCCGGGAACCGCGTGCCGGGGCTCCGGCGCCCCGCGCGGCCCTCTCGTGGCGATGCCCGGCTACCGACTGTCAGTGCGAGGTGGCACGCTTGTCCTGTGACCGAGATTGACGCAAACATCGATGGACTCGTCCCCGCCTGGCTCACCCTCCCCGACATCGCCGAAGAGATCGGCGTCGAGGTGACGCGCGTCCGGCAGCTGGTCAAGGAGGGCCAGCTGATCGCGGTGCGCCGCGGCGAGAACAGGGCACTGCACGTGCCGGCCGATTTCATCCAGGACGGCAAGGTCGTCAAGGGCCTCGTCGGCACCCTGACGCTCCTGCGCGACGACGGCTTCGCCGACGACGAGATGCTGGAGTGGCTCTTCACCGCGGACGACAGCCTGCCCGGCACCCCCGCGCAGGCCCTGCGGGAGAACCGCGGCACGGAGGTGAAGCGCCGGGCGCAGGCGCTCGCCATGTGACGTCCCGGGCGGGCCGCGCCCCGGCCCGCCCGTATCCCTCCGCATCCGTAACCGCTACCGAGGTGGCGTACGCGCCGGACCGTCCGGCCGTACGCCACCGCCTTGGGGGAGCACCCGATGACGATCCGGATCCACGCCGCCCGCACCGCGGCCCTCGCCGACGCCCGGCTCTACCTCTGCACCGACGCCCGCACCCGCCAGGGCGACCTGCCGCAGTTCCTGGACGCGGTGCTCTCCTCCGGGGTGGACATCGTCCAGTTGCGCGACAAGGGCATGGAGGCGGCCGAGGAGCTGCGCCATCTGGAGACCGTCGCGGACGCCTGCCGCCGCCACGGCACGCTCCTCGCCGTCAACGACCGCGCCGACGTCGCGCACGCCGCCGGAGCCGCGGTGCTCCACCTCGGCCAGGGCGACCTCCCGGTGCCCGCCGCCCGGGCCCTCCTCGGCCCGGACGTCCTCATAGGCCGCTCCACGCACGCCGAGGCCGAGGTCGACGCCGCCCTCGCCGAGCCGGGCGTGGACTACTTCTGCACCGGACCGTGCTGGCCCACTCCCACCAAACCGGGCCGCCACGCCCCGGGCCTCGGCCTCGTCCGGTACACCGCCGCGCGGGCCCCCGAACGCCCCTGGTTCGCCATCGGCGGCATCGACTCCGGCAACCTCGACGCGGTGCTCGACGCCGGTGCCCGCCGGATCGTCGTCGTCCGCGCCCTCACCGAGGCGGACGACCCCGCCGCCGCGGCCGCCTCGCTCGCCAAGCGCGTGCGCGAGCGGGATACCTGAGCCGACCGGACACCGGCCGCGCACGGGCGACCGGGCCCGCCACCCGCCGATCGCGCTCCCGCCGTCCGGGCCCGGCCCGCTGTCCACTCCGTGGACGGGAACCGGGCCTATTCAGGCATTCCACCGGAGTCGGTTGGTGCCCGACCCACGGGTGGATAACCTTCCCGTATGGCCCTAGGTACCGCTTCCACCAGGACTGATCGCGCACATACCGTCCGTGAGCTGCTCGCTTCCGGCAAACAGTCGTACTCGTTCGAGTTCGCCGCCCCGAAGACCGAGAAGGGCGAGCGGACGCTGTGGAACGCCATCCGCCGCATCGAAGCCGTCGCGCCGACCTTCGTCTCCGTGACCTACGGCGCCGGCGGCACCTCCCGTGACGGCACCGTCCGCGCCACCGAGCGGATCGCCACCGACACCACTCTCACCCCGGTCGCCCACCTCACCGCCGTCAACCACTCCGTGGCCGAACTGCGCAACATCATCGGCCAGTACGCCGACGCGGGCATCCGCAACATGCTCGCGCTCCGCGGCGACCCACCCGGCGAGCCGATGGGGGACTGGGTCCGCCATCCGCAGGGCATCACCTACGCCGCCGAACTCGTCCGCCTGATCAAGGAGTCCGGCGACTTCTGCGTCGGCGTCGCCGCCTTCCCCGAGATGCACCCGCGCTCCACGGACTGGGACGCCGACGTCGCGCACTTCGTCGACAAGTGCCGCGCGGGCGCCGACTTCGCCATCACCCAGATGTTCTTCTACGCCGAGGACTACCTCCGGCTGCGCGACCGGGTCGCCGCCGCCGGGTGCACGACGCCGATCATCCCCGAGATCATGCCCGTCACGAACATCCGGCAGATCGAACGTTTCGCGCAGCTGAGCAACGCCGCGTTCCCACCTGAGCTCGCGGACCGCATCCTGGCCGTCAAGGACGACCCGTCCGCTGTACGCTCCATTGGCATCGAGTACGCGACGGAACTGTGCGCGCGCTTGAGGGCCGAGGACGTGCCCGGGTTGCACTTCATCACCCTGAACCACTCCACGGCGACCCTGGAAATCTACGAGAATCTGGGGCTGCACCAGCAGCCCTGATCACGGTGCCGCAGCGCGGCGGAAGAGGGGCGTACATGGGCTGGGCGGTCCTGTACATCGCATTCGGTTGCGTCGCGCTGTGGCTTCTGGGTGAGGTCCTCTTCCAGAACAAGGCCCGGCTCCGGTGGCGGTTGTTGGCCTTCACCGGGTTCCTCGGTGTGGTGACGGGGGTCCTCCTCCCCTCGGTGATCGTCATCGCGCTCGGTGCCGTCGCGTTCGCCACCGGACAGACCTACGTGACGCTGTCCTTCCGCCGCGGCTTCACCACCGGCTGGTCGCTGCGCGGCGCCCCGCGGGAGAACCGGCGCCGCCGGGCGAAGTCCGGCGGCCGCCGGCCCGCCCTGCACGTCTCCGACGTCGAGGAGACGACCGGGCCCGCCGGCACCCCGGACGGCCCGCAGCCCACGGACGGCACCGACGCCCCCGGCGCGTACGACACCGCCCCGCCCCACGGCACCCCGGACGGCTACGCGCCTCACGACGGCTACGCGCCTCACGACGGCTACGGCGCCCCGCTGCCGGACCGGGACGGCGGCTGGGCCCCCGGCGGTCCGGACGGCCACGGCACCGCCCCGGTATTCGGCGGCCAGGACGGCTACGCCCAGGACGCCGTCTACGCCCCGCAGCCGCTCCCCGACGAGACCGGGCAGTACGGCATCTACAGCCCCGACGCCCGCATCGCACCGCACGGCTCCGACGCCTACGCCGCGGCCTTCGGTCACCAGCCGACGGACCCCGGCCCCTATGGCCACGGCGGCGGTTACGCCCCCGGCGCCCAGGACGCGTACGCCGATCCCTACGGCTCCTACGCCCCGTACGGCACCGACCCGGGCGCGGCCGGGCCCTATCCCGGCACCCAGGGGTACCCGCCGCACGACCCCTACGCGCCGGCGGACCCGTACGCCCAGCAGCCCTACGGAGCGGCGGGGTACGGCACCTCGCTCCAGGACTACGGCGACACCCCGCCCGGCGGGGTCTGGGTGCCGCAACAGCGCGACGGCGTCCCCTCGTCCGGCGAGCCGCCGTATCCGCCGACGCAGCATCACGGCCACGAGGAGCAGCAGCACCGCTACTGACGGCGCGTCAGCCCCGCCTGGAGCAAGGGTGTTACAGGCCCCGGACCGCATGGCCCGGGGCCTGCCGCATGCGGTGATCGCCGGTCATCCGGAAAGCAGGCGCCGTGGGCCGTCGGCGCTGGTACGAAGGTGGGCCGATCCTCGCTGAGCCACCCGCGACGGCGCCGAGCGCGGGGGCCAGGGCCGCCTCGGGGCGGTCGGCGAGCCGGCCGTCTCCCCGGGCGTCCCCGCGAAGGCGCGCCCCGGGAACGGCTCTTACGGGCCCGTCTCAGGTCGAGCCGCGCCAGTCCTCGCCGTTGACGATCAGCCCGGCGACGATCGCTCCGGACATCCCGGCGTGCGCCGGACCGCCCCCCGGATGGGACCAGCCGCCGACGGCGTGGAGCCCGGGTATCCGGGTGCGGTTGGCGGGCCGCAGGAACCGGCCGCCGCCACCCGCCAGCGCGGGGCCGGGCAGCAGCGCCTCCGCCGTGGGCGGCAGCACCTCGCGCCACAGCAGCCGCTCCCGCAGCCCCGGCACCACGGCCTCGGCGCGCTCCGTCATCCGCCCGGCCAGCGCCTCGGCATCGGCCGCGGCAAGCCCGCCGGGGCCGGGAGCCGCCACCGTCGCCGTCAGCGTCACCGCCTCATGGGCGTCATCGGGCCGGGTGGCCGGATCGTCGGGCCGCAGCACCGTCACCGTGGGCCGCGCGGCGGGGGCGCCGCCCCCGCCGAACACCGCGGCCAGCTCCGCCGCGCGGTCGTCGGTGTGCACCACCGTGCGGTGCGCGGCACCGTCCGGCCGGGCGCCGCGCAGCGCCAGAGCCACCGTCATCCGGGCGGGCACCGGACCCGGCGGCGGACCGGCCGGGGCGTCCGGCGCCTCCCACGGCGCACCGCCGGGCACCAGCCCCGCCAGCGCCTCCGGGGTGACCCCGGCGATCACCTGCTCCGCCTCCGTCACCTCGCCGTCGGCCGTGACGACACCCGCCGCCCGGCCGTCCGCCACCACGATCCGCTCGACCGGCGCCCCGAAGCGGAACTCCACGCCGCGCGCCACGCACCGCGCGTGCAGCGCGTCCGCCAACGCCCGCATGCCACCGGCCGGATACCAGGTGCCGAAGGTCTGCTCCATGTACGGCAGCACCGCCGCGCTCGCCGGGACGGCGCGCGGATCGAAGCCGTACGCCAGGGCATGGCTCTCCAGCAGGGCGATCAGCCGCGGGTCGGACAGCTCCCGGCGGGCGGTCTCCGCGAGCGTCGCGGTCGTCGGGCCCTTGCCGCGGCCGAACAGGCCACGGCGGCGCACCGCCGGATACGGATCGCGCCCCAGCACCTGCCACTCCGCCCACAGCGGCTCCTCCAGCAGCGGTCTGCGGGTGGCGTCCCAGGCATCGCGGGCGCGGCCCAGGAAGTCGCTCCAGCGGTCCCCGGCGCCCGCGCCCAGCGCGCCGTCCAGCACCGTGAGGACGCCGCCGCGCGAGGCGTTCGGCAACGACACCGCCGTGCCGTCCGGGAAGACATGGCGGCTCGCGGGATCGACCTGGGTGAGCGTCAGCACGCTCTCCAGCGGCTCCCGGCCGGTCTTGACGAAGAGGTCGCGGTAGACCGCCGGGAGGTGCAGCAGCGCGGGCCCGGTGTCGAACCCGAACCCCTCCCGCTCGAAGCGCCCCAGCGCCCCGCCGTACGTCGTCTCCCGCTCGCACACCACCACCCGGTGGCCCGCGACGGCCAGCCGCGCGGCGGCCGCCATCGCGCCCGCGCCCGCCCCGATCACCGCAATCCGTGCCATGTCCGCGACTGTATCCGCCCCCACCGACAACGCCCGCACCACGGCCCGGCGGGCGGCCTCAGCGGGGGACGGGATCCGCTTCCGCGGCGGCTCGCAGCCGCTTCTCCTCGCGGCGCTCGCGCCGCCGTCGCAGAGAGCGGCGGATCCGCGACCAGAGCAGGATCACCAGCGCCAGACCGGCGAGCAGCAGCGTCCCGGCGATGACGGCGGCCGCGACAGGGTGGAACACTGCGAACGCGATCAGCCCGGCGACCCCGAGGTCCTCGACGACGCTCACCACGAAGTTGCTCGCCGGTTCCGGCGAGGTGTTGACCGCGACCCGTGCCCCCGCCTTGACGAGATGGCTCAGCAGCGCCGTGGAGCCGCCGACCGCGCCCGCCGCCAGCTGCGGCAGCGACCCGTCGTGCCCGGCCAGCAGCGCGGCCACGACGCCGCCCGCGACGGGCCGCACGACGGTGTGCACGGCGTCCCAGACGGAGTCCACGTACGGGAGCTTGTCGGCGACGGCCTCGAAGAGGAAGAGCACCGCGGCGACGATCAGCACATCGGGGCGCTGCAGCGCGTCCGGTACCTCGTCGGTGACGCCGGCGGCGCCGAGCAGGCCGAGGAGCAACACGACGGCGTAGGCGTTGATCCCGCTCGCCCAGCCACTGGTGAACACCAACGGGAGTACGGACATGCCGGAGATCGTAGAACAGCGTGGGGACGGGGTGCTCACGCGTGAGTACGCGTACTCAGACGGTGAGATGAGTAGGTACGCGGATGGGCCGCACCCTGCCGGAACGACAGAGTGGGGTGCACCGAAGGGACGCGGCGCCGCACCGCCGGCACGGGGCGGCGGAACGGCGCGGCATCCCGGACGTACGGGGGAAGCACGGGGGATACGGGGGAAGCACGGGGGATACGGGGGAAGCGCTGCCCTGGTCGGATCGGTGGGGGAACGATCCGCGCCAGGGCAGCGCGCTTCCGCGTCCGGACCCGGGGAACGGCGGCGAACCGCGGCGCCCCGGGGCGGGACGGTTCCCGGGGCCACGCCCCAGGGGAGGCACCCCGGGCAACGTCCCCCGGACAGCGGCCCGTTCGGGCCCGTCGCTCAGCTCCGGTGGCCGCTCACCCGTCCCTGGAGCAGCCGCGACAGCGCCGCGTGCACCTCGTCGAGGGAGCGGTCCGGCTGGTACGACTGCCAGTCCAGCGCCGCCACCAGCACCATGCCGAACAGCGCCGACGCGGTCAGCGGCACATCGATCTCCTCGCTCAGCTCGCCCTCGGTGACGGCCTCCCGCAGTACGTCCTCCACCACGGCCACGGCCCGCTCGCGCACCACCATCAAGGTGGACTGCCAGGCTCTGTTGGTGCGCCACAGTTCGGCCACGTAGAGCTGGGTGAGCGCCGGGTAGCGGGAGATGAAGTCCAGACCGGCGCGGATCATCGCGTCCAGCGCGTCGATGCGGGTGCCGCCGCGGCCGGTCACCTTCTCGGCCGCCTCCTGGAGGGAGGCCGCCAGCAGTTCGATGCCGTGCCGCAGCAGTTCCTCGAAGAGAACGTTCTTGCTCGCGAAGTTGTAGTAGACCGTGCCCTTCGCGACCCCCGCCCGCTCGGCGATCTCGTCCACCGTGGTGGAGGAGAAGCCCTGTTCGGCGATGAGGGTGACCGCGGCGTCGAAGAGCTTGCGCCGGGTGGCGTCGCGGCGTGAGTGGGAGCTGTCCATACAGGTGATTGTGCCGGTCCGAGGCCCCTGCCCGCTCACAGGCGCAGCTCCGGGGGCAGGTCCTTCCTGTGCACCACCTGCCGCCCGTGCGCCGTCGGCGCCAGCGCTCCGTGGAGCGGCGGCAGCGGGCCCCTGGACAGCGACCGGCGAACCGGGTTCCGCCGCGAGGCCGATGTCCCGGAATGCCCGGCCGCACGGGCCCTTGCCGGGCGGCGCCGGGGGCGGCGGCCGGGCGAATCGCGCCTCTTCCGCCGTACCTCTCCGTGAAAGACCAGGTCAGGGACGATTGTCAGTGGTGTGCCGCAGGATGGGGGCAACGGTTCCGAACCGGTCTGCGACGACTGGAGGTTCGTCATGGCAGCTCGTCCCGCAATGGGCAGCTCCGCTGGGTACGGTCCCCCGAGCGATGTCCACCCCGTTCTGCGGCGTTCGGCAGCGCCACCCGCCGCCCTCACCCTGCTCGCTCAGGCCCGGCAGGGCCTCACCGAAGCCGAAACCCTGCACTCCCCGAACGAACGCTTCGCGACGGCCCACCTCGCCGCGTTGCGCACCGCCGCAGCGGTGCTGGCCGTCCGGGGCAGGCCCGAGTCCACCCCGCGTCGGCGCCGCCGCATCCGCAGCGCCTGGGAGGTGCTGCCGGAGATCGCCCCGGAACTGACCGAGTGGAGCGCCCTCTTCGCCGCCGGGGCCGACCGCCGGGCCCGGGCCGAGGCCGGTATACCCGGCGCGGCCGGCAGCCGGGACGCCGACGACCTCGTCCGCGCCGCCGCCCACTTCCTCCGCCTGGTCGAGCAGATGCTGGTCCTCCAGCCGTCACTGCCGCCTCAGCGGGTGGGGTGAGCTGGGAGGGGAGGTACGGGGCGCGGGGGCGGTGACGCCGCCGGGGCTCCAGCCGGTGCCGGTGGGCCGGGCCCGCTCCGGCCGCCCGCCGTCCGTCGCCCGCCGCCCGGCGCCTCAGGTGCGGGTCGGGGGCGGGGCGCGAGGCCGGGGCCTCCCGCTGGCGTCCGGCCGTCCTCCCGGGCTCCGTCCCGCCCCACCCGGTCGCGACGGAAGCCGCAGGTGGCGCCGCAGACCGCGGACGGTGCACGACGCAATAGGGTGGAGGGCGCCTAGTTGTTCTGCCCCTCCGAGGAGCCACCCGCCGTGTCTGACCCGCTGCGCCCGCGCGCATCCCTTCGTACCGCCGTGGTCTGGGAGGTTCTCAAGGACGCCCTGGAGCGCCGGGCCGGGGCGGCCGGGCGCGATGTCCTCGACGTCCTCGACACCGGCGGCGGCACCGGCAACTTCGCCGTGCCCGTCGCCCGCCTCGGCCACCGCGTCACCGTCGTCGACCCGAGCCCCAACGCCCTGTTCGCCCTGGAGCGCCGCGCCGCCGAGGGGGGCGTCGCCGACCGGGTGCGGGCCGTCCAGGGCGACGCCCACGGCCTTTTCGACGTCGTCGAGCGCGGCGGCTTCGACGCCGTCCTGTGCCACGGCGTCCTGGAGTACGTCGACGACCCGGCCGAGGGCGTCCGCAACGTCGTCGCCGCGCTGCGCGACTCCGGCACCCTGAGCCTCCTCGCGGCCGGTCTCGGCGGCGCCGTGCTGGCCCGCGCCCTTGCCGGGCACTTCACCGAGGCCCACCATGCCCTCACCGACCCGGCCGGCCGCTGGGGCGAAGGCGACCCGGTGCCCCGCCGGTTCACCGCCGACCAGCTCTCCGGCCTGGTCACCGGCGCCGGGCTCCAGGTCGGCGCGGTGCACGGCGTACGGGTCTTCGCCGACCTCGTCCCGGGGGTGCTCGTCGACACCGAGCCCGGCGCGATGGAGGCGCTGCTGAAGCTGGAGGCGGCCGCCGCCGAACAGCCCGCGTTCCACTCGGTCGCCACCCAGCTGCACGTTCTGGCCGAGCGCGACTGATCGCCACCGGTGGGCGCCCCCCCGGGGGGGGGGGGCCCAACCCCCCCCCAAAACCCCAGCTCCCCCCGAGAGAGCGGGGCGCGCCGAGCGCGGGACGCGTGGGGGGGGGGGGGTAGCCCGCGCCCACCCCCGCGGTTGCCCTCGGGCTCCCCCCCGGGGGGGGTGGGGGGGGGGGGGCCCCCCCCCCCCGGGGGGGGCGCCGGGGGGGGGGGGGCCCCCCCACAGCCCACCCGATCAGCCCCTTCTCCCCGTATGATCGAGGGACGACGTTCCGGCATGACGGATGGGCGGGTGGGGAATGCAGGCAGCATCACCACCGGCCGCCCTGGGGGCCAGGACAGTGGACTGGCGCTGAGGGGCGGGTTTCACGGGGGCGGATCCCTGCCTATCCTGAAAGGGTCGCCCCCGGTCGCCCCCGCGACCGACGAGTAGGAGGACTCCGTGCCGCTCTCGGAGCACGAGCAGCGCATGCTCGAGCAAATGGAGCGAGCGCTGTACGCCGAAGATCCCAAGTTCGCGACAGCGCTTGAGGGAAGCGGGCTGCGCACGTACACCCGGCGACGGGTCTACCAAGCGGTCGTCGGCTTCCTGGTCGGTATCGGCCTGCTCATGGCCGGCATGGTCGCCCAGCAGATCTGGATCAGCATCGTCGGCTTCCTGGTGATGCTCGGCTGCGCCGTCCTCGCCGTGACCGGCTGGCGCAAGGCCCTCAAGCCCGGCGAGCAGCGGCCCGGCGCAGCCCCGGGGAAGCGCGGCAGGGCGGGCGGAGCGCCCGCACGACGCCCGTCCGGTGGCCGCCGCTCGATGATGAACCGCATCGAGGACCGCTGGCAGCGCCGCCGCGACGAACAGGGCCACTGAGCCCAAACGTTCCACTCAGCCCTGGACGGGGCCGCCCGCACTCCGGGCGGCCCCGTCCATGCGTCATGCCCCGATCCGCCGCGTTGCGCTCGGGGCCGCGGCGGATCCGCGCCCCGGGCCGGGCCGGAGCCTCGCCGTGCGGGTGGTCGTGCCGGGGTGCGGGCAGCCACACCCAAAGGCCCGAGCCCGGCCCCGCGCGGGCACCGCGCACCGGGCCCCGGCCAGAGCCTCCGTCCGTGAGGGCAGCCGCGCCCGGGCGGCAGAGCCCAGCCGTCAGGCGGACCGGCGTCGGACCCCACCGGACCGCTCCCCACCCGAGCCCCTGCCGCTGTGCGCCGGGCCCGCAACCCGGCCCTCAGCGATCCCCCCAGGTCACCCCCGTCGCCCACCGGTCTGCAGCACCTCGGCGACGCGGCGGACAGCCACCGCCGCCCGGCCGGACGCCTGGCGCCGCCGGAACGCCGTCCACCGGGCCGCGTACTCCCGGGCCGGCCGGTCCGCCGAGCGCGGCAGCAGGGCCGCACGCCACCGCGCCACGCGGGATGCCTGCGCGCGCAGCGCCGCGCAGACCAGCCGTACGTCCTCGGCCGCCCGTGGTGCGGGCCGGGGCCGTGCCGCGTACAGGGACTCCTCGACCGCCCCGGCCACCCGGTGCGCGGCCTCGGCGGCCTGCGGTGGGAGTGCGGCGGCGTCGACGAGACGGTCGGCCGTGCGGCGTGGGGTGAGCGCCTCGTCCGGTGCGATGCCCAGGTCCCAGGCGGTGTCGAGCAGTTCCTGCCAGGCGCTGAGGGTGCCCGCCGGGCCGTCGGCGGAGAGCCGTCGGGTCCGGACCCGGGACCGCCAGAGCGCCGGGAGCGCGGCCACCGCGAACAGCAGCAGACCGCCCAGCGTGAGGCCGACGGTGGCGAGGACGGAGGGGCCGCCGCCCGAGGAGCCCGGGTCCGGGGCCGTGGGTGCTGCCGCCGTGCAGCCCGTGGCGTCCGGCTGGCGGCCGGGGCCGCAGGCCGAGTCCGGACTCGGGCCGTCGGACGGCGTCGTGGGCAGGGTCGGCTCCTGCGCGGGGGAGCCCGGCGAGGTGTCCTGCGAGGTGTCCGGCAGCGCGTACTCCGGGACGTTGCCGCGGCTCGGCGTGGGCTCGAAACGCGTCCAGCCCACCCCCTGGAAGTACAGCTCAGGCCAGGCGTGGGCGTCCCGCAGCCCGACCGACGTCGTACCGTCGGGCTGCTTGGTGCCCGGTGTGAAACCGACGGCGACCCGCGCCGGGATGCCCAGGGTGCGGGCCATCGCGGCCATCGAGAACGAGAAGTGGACGCAGAAGCCCTCCTTCTGCTGGAGGAACCGCACGATGGCCTGCACCCCGCTGCCCGCCTGCACCTCGGTGTCGTAACGGAAGCCGCCGTCGGTCGCGAACCAGTCCTGGAGCTTGACGGCCTTCGCATACGGGGTGGCCGCGCCGCGGGTCACCTGCCGGGCCGTCGCCGCGACCACGGGCGGCAGCTCGGCGGGCACCTCGGTGTACTCGCGGCGCAGCGCGGCGGGCGGCGGCGGGGCCTCGGCGAGCTGCCGGGCCGTCGGCCGCACCCGCAGGCTCTCCACCTGGTACTGGAGGCCGCGGGTGTTCTGGCCTCGGTCGCCCACCAGGGTGCGGCCCTGCTCCTCGAAGCGCCACCGCCCGGCGATGCCGACGCGGGACGCCGGGAACGGCATCGGCAGCCAGTTCTGGCCGTACCACTCGGCGGTCGAGATCGAGGTGTTGATCCGGGTGGTGGCGACGTCCGGGGACAGCCCCACGGGCCGCGGCAGCTGCTCGGGCACATCGGTCACCGTCCGCTCGGACGGCTTCCAGGCCGTGCCGTCGAACTGGTCGAGCGCGACGATCCGCAGATACAGATCGCGGGTGTCGCTCGCCGTGGTGCGGTAGTTGAGGACTTCCTTGTCCTCGGGCTGGTTCAGGCTGTTCTGGAGGGAGACCAGCGGGTTGACCGCCGAGATGGTGCCGCCGGACCCCGCGTCCCGGCCACCCGTACCGAGCAGCCCGGTGCCCAGCGACGGCAGCGCCGCCGGGACGGCGACGGCGACGCCGAGCGCCAGCACGCCGATCCGCCGCCCGTACCGCACCGGTGCCGGAGCGGGCGCGGGCGCGTCCGCGGCCTTTCCGGACCCCGGCAACCGCCGGGAACCCCGGCCCGCCGCCCTGCCGAACACCCGGCCCCACCGCGACAGCCGGTCGCGGCCCTCGGCCAGCAGGAGCAGCAGATAGCCCGCGGCGGCGATCAGGAACCACAGCCAGCCCGTGCCGCCCGGCGCCAGCCCCGCCGCCACCGAGTAGAGCGCCAGCAGCGGCAGCCCGGCGGGCGCGGCGCTGCGGTACGTGACCGCCAGAGCGTCCACGATCAGGCCGACCAGCGTCACCCCGCCGACCAGCAGCAGCCGGATGCCCGGCGTGAGCGGCGCCGGGCTGGCATACCGGCTCACATCGGTGACCCCGGACTGCCCGAGGCGGACCAGCTCCGCGGCGGCGTCCGGGCCCGGCAGCACCCCGAGAAGCGCCTGCCCACCGGCGTACAGCGCGGTCACCGCCAGCAGCGCCACCACGGCCTGGACCACGATGACCAGCGGCCGGGGCCACGGCAGCCGCCGCACACCGGCGCCCGCGGCCGCCACCAGTGCCACCAGCAGCGCCGCCTGCACCATCCAGCCGGCCGGATCGACCAACGGCACCAGCGCACAGGACGCGCAGAACGTCGCCACCGCCGCCCACAGCGCAGGCCCCCGCCCGCTCATCCGCACCCTCCCGCCCGCACGGCCCGGCCGTTCACGGCGGACCCCGGGCCCGGGCCGCCGCCCGGCGCCCGCCCGTCCGCCGCGACGCGCCGTCCGCGCGCCCCTCCGCCGTCCTGCCGCCCGCTCACGTCACGCCTCATGTCCCGCTCCCCGCCCCGCTGCCGCGCCGTCGGTGTCCCCTGGGGCGTACGGCGCGGACGCCGCGCCCGCCCAGAGACCATCGGAGGGTATGCCGCCCGCCCCGTCGGCCGCCCGCCACAGCGCGGCAAGCGAGGCGCCGGGCGCCACCGGCAGGGCCGTCCAGCCCGCCTCGCGGAGCATCCGCAGCCGGTCGTCGAGCGCCGCCGGGCGGGCTCCGGACCGTGTCTCCCAGGAGTTCCGCGCCCAAGCGTCGCCGGCCGGGACGAAGGCGACCGCGGCCGTACTGCGCCGCCGCATCCGCGCCGCAGCCTCGGCCGCCTCCTCGTCCAGCTCGCCGAAGAACGCGATCAGCAGGCCCTCGCCGCCGCGCAGCGCCTCGTACGCCGCCGAGAGCCCCGGCTCCCCGGACGGCTCCACCACGGCCAGGACGTCCAGCAGCAGCCCGGCCGTCGCACCGGCGTCCGTACCGCCCGGCGCGGCGGTGGCGCCCTCCAGGCCGGGGACCGCGGTGCCCGTGTCCGTCAGCAGCCGTACCGGGAAACCGCGCTCCAGCAGATGCGTCGCGGCGGACGCGGCGGCCGCCACCGCCCATTCGAACGCCGACTCCGGACCGGTGCCGCGATGGGCCGCCTCCCGGGTGTCGAGCAGAACCGTGCACCGCGTCCGCTGCCGCTGCTCCTCCCGGCGCACCATCAGCTCGCCGTGGCGCGCCGTGGACCGCCAGTGGACCCGGCGCAGATCGTCGCCGTGGCGGTAGCCGCGCGGAATGACGTCGTCCTCGCCCGTCAGCGCCGCCGGACGCCGCCGCCCCTCGCCGAACCCGGCCGTCTCCCCGGCCATCCGCACCGGCGGCAGCGGCTCCGTGCGGGGCACCGCCGTCAGCGTGTCCGACGCGCCGAAAGCGCAGGTCAGCTCACACATGCCGAACGGGTCCGCCAACCGCAGCTCCAGCGGTCCCAGCGGGAAACACCCCCGCAGGTCCGACCGGACGCGGTACGACACCTCCCGGCGCCCACCCGCCTCGACGCGGTCCAGCACGAACCGCGGCCGCGGCCCGAGCACATACGGGACCCGGTCCTGGAGCATCAGCACACCCGTCGGCAGCCGGGAGAGGTTCTCCACCGACAGCCGCACCCGGGCCTCGGCGCCCACCGGCACCCGGGCGGGCGCGAGCGTACGGCTCGCGGCGACGCGGTAGCGCGTGCGGTGCAGCACCAGGACGCAGACCAGCGGCAGCGCCGCCAGCAGCAGCCCCACCCGCAGCAGATCCGCCTGGCCCAGCAGATACGCGCAGAAGGTCGCCGCGGCCCCCGCGGCGAGGAACGACCGGCCGCGCGTCGTCAGCCCGGCGAAGGCCGCCCGCAGCCCGCTCCGCCCGGCGACCCCGCTCCCGCCGGACATCACCGCTCCCGGAGGCCGGGCGGGCGGCGGTCCGGGGCGTCCGCCCGGGCCTGCCGCGCCGGGTCCGGCACCGGGACACGGTGCAGGATCTCCAGCACGATCTGCTCCGCGCCGCGGCGGTTCAGCTGGGCCTGAGAGGTCGGCAGCAGCCGGTGTGCGAGGACCGGGACGGCCAGCGCCTGCACATCGTCCGGGAGTACGTACTCCCGCCCGGCGAGCGCCGCGGACGCTTTCGCCGCGCGCACCAGATGCAGCGTCGCCCGCGGTGAGGCGCCCAGCCGCAGATCCGGATGGGCGCGGGTGGCCGCCACCAGCTCCACGGTGTACCGGCGCACCGCCTCCGCCACATGGACGCCCCGCACCGCCTCGGTCAGCCGGACCATGTCCTGGGCGCGCGCCACCGGCCGCAGCCTCTCCAGGGGCGATGCCGCGCCGTGCACGTCGAGCATCCGCAGCTCGGCAGCCGGGCTCGGATAGCCGACGGACACCCGGGCCATGAAACGGTCCCGCTGCGCCTCCGGCAGCGGATACGTGCCCTCCATCTCGACCGGGTTCTGAGTGGCGACGACCATGAACGGGCTGGGCAGCTCGTACGTCCGGCCGTCCATCGTGACCTGCCGCTCCTCCATGGACTCCAGCAACGCCGACTGGGTCTTGGGGGAGGCGCGGTTGATCTCGTCGCCGATCACGAACTGGGCGAAGATCGCGCCGGGCTTGAACTCGAACTCCTTGCTCTGCTGGTCGAAGACGCCGACACCGGTGATGTCGGAGGGCAGCAGATCCGGGGTGAACTGGATCCGCCGCACCGAACAGTCCAGGGACCGCGCCAGCGCCTTGGCCAGCATCGTCTTGCCGACGCCCGGTACGTCCTCAAGGAGCAGATGCCCCTCGGCGAGCAGCACCGTCAACGCCAGCCGTACGACCTCCGGCTTGCCCTCGATGACCCCCTCGACCGACCGCTGCACCCGTTCGGCAGTGGTGGTCACATCAACGAGGCTCGCTCGCTCGTCATACGTCGTCACCGGCCCTCCTCGGCCCTTCCCCGTGCCCGCGCTGAACAGAGGATTCCTCATCACCGGACCGGCGCCTTCCGTACGGCCCCGTCCGCCCCCGGACGTGGGGGGGGGGGGGGGCCCCCCCCCCCGGCGCCCCCCCCCCACCACCCCCCGCCCCCCCCCCCCCCACCCACGAGCAAGCGAGCGCGTCCCGCGGTCTGG
>NZ_JBHYGX010000031.1:0-3057 GCF_042739975.1 Streptomyces sp. NPDC059080 | reverse complement strand
CCACTACCGCGCCCTCCGACCAACATTGCTTACACACCGCGCGCACCGCCGCTCCCCGCGCGCCCGCCACGCCCCGCGGGCGTGCGTTCCCCCCCGGCCCGAGCCGCGGCGACGCCACCCCCGCATTCTCACCGCCGCGCGCACTCCGCGTCATGGCCTGTGGACAACTGACGGCGTTTCGCCCCGGCGGGTGATCTCCGCCCGCCCGCGTCCGGGCAGCACGAAGCCGGGTACGGGACGTGTGTCCCGTACCCGGCGATGGTGCGGGGTCAGCGCTGGGGGAAGATCTCCCGCAGCAGACCGGTGGTGACGTCGAACACAAAGCCGCGGACGTCGTCCTTGTGGAGCAGGAACGGCGAGGTGCGCACCCGTTCCATCGACTGGCGGACGTCCTCGTCGAGATCCTTGAACGCCTCGACGGCCCACGTGGGGCGCTGGCCGACCTCGGCTGCCAGATCGTGGCGGAAGTCCTCGGTGAGGCCCAGCAGACCGCAGTCGGTGTGGTGGATGAGCACCACCGAGCGGGTGCCCAGCGCGCGCTGGCTGATGGTCAGGGAACGGATGATGTCGTCGGTGACCACCCCGCCCGCGTTGCGGATCGTGTGGCAGTCACCGAGCTCCAGGCCGAGCGCGGCGTGCAGGTCGAGGCGGGCGTCCATGCAGGCCACGACAGCGACGTTGAGGACCGGCCGGGCATCCATGCCGGGGTCGCTGAACGCGTCGGCGTACCGCGCGTTGGACGCGACGAGGCGGTCGGTGACGGTGGTCCCGGCGGGCGCGGCGGTGTCGTCGGCGGCCGGGGACGGCGACTGAGAGGCAGATATGGACATGGCCTCACCGTAGCCCCGGCCGCCGGATCAGGCCGCACCTGGGAGCGGGCGCAGCGGGTGACATCACCCTTTGTGACGTAATCCACATGGAGCGTTACGGTGCCCCGTACGGGTGACCGGAGGCCCGAACGGCGGCTCCGGGACGCGCGGAACCGGTTGATTGACCGGGGAAGGCGGTGGACTAAAGTGGCGCGAAGTGGGAGGCGTGACGCTCTCCTCGGTCCCCGAAGCCCTCGCGTGTCCACCACACGTACGGCTCGGCCTCCTCCCGCTCCCAGCGGCCTTCCGACGCCAATTCCCCGTCGCCGGAGAGCCACTTCCCCTTCAGAGCGGGCGGGGACCAAGCGGTACGTGCGGCACCCCGCCAGCGGCCGGGGACCCACCTGCCGCTCACCCATCGGAAGGCTTATGAGCGAGCGCAGCGAGCGAATCAGAAAGAGGTGCGCCCGCCCCGGATGCGGGTCCGCCCGGCGAAGCGGGGTCCGCGCATGAGCGGCAACACTCGCCACGTCCCCGTCATGCTCCGGCGCTGCCTGGACATGCTCGCCCCCGCCCTCGCCGAGCCCGGCGCCGTCGTCGTCGACTGCACCCTCGGCCTCGGCGGCCACAGCGAGGCCCTGCTCACCACCTTCCCCGCGGCCCGGCTCATCGCCCTCGACCGCGACCCGTCGGCGCTGCGCCTGGCCGGTGAACGGCTCGCCCCGTACGGCGACCGCGCCACCCTGGTGCACGCCGTCTACGACGAACTCCCCGAGGTCCTCGACCGCCTCGGCGTGCCCCGGGTCCAGGGCGTCCTCTTCGACCTCGGCGTCTCGTCCATGCAGCTCGACGAGGCCGACCGCGGCTTCGCGTACGCCCAGGACGCGCCGCTGGACATGCGAATGGACCAGACGACCGGCATCAGCGCCGCCGAGGTCCTCAACACCTACGCCCCCGGGGAGCTGGTGCGGATCCTGCGCTCCTACGGGGAGGAGAAGCAGGCCAAGCGGATCGTCGAGGCGGTGGTGCGCGAGCGGGCGAAGGAGCCGTTCCGTAACAGCGCCCGGCTCGTCGAGCTGATCCGTGAGGCGCTGCCGCAGGCCGCCAAGCGGCACGGCGGCAACCCCGCCAAGCGCACCTTCCAGGCGCTGCGCATCGAGGTCAACGGCGAGCTGGCGAGCGTGGAGCGGGCCGTGCCCGCCGCGGTGAAGGCGCTGGCGGTCGGCGGCCGGATCGCGGTCCTCGCCTACCAGTCGCTGGAGGACCGGATCGTCAAGCAGGTCTTCGCCGCCGGTGCCACCAACACCGCGCCGCCCGGCCTGCCCGTCGTGCCCGAGCAGTACCAGCCGCGTCTGAAGCTTCTCACCCGGGGCGCCGAACTCCCCACGGAGGAAGAGGTCGCCGAGAACCGGCGGGCGGCCCCGGCCCGGCTGCGCGGCGCCGAACGCATCCGCGAGGACATCGCGTGACCCCCCGGGGGCGTTCGCCGAAGGGGCCCTCCCGCCTCGCGGCACTGTTCCCCGGCGGGAGCAGTTCCGCCGCGCGAACGCCCTTCGTCCTGCTGGTCGTCGTCCTCCTCGGCTCCGGTCTGCTCGCCCTGCTGCTGCTCAACTCGGCGCTCAACCAGGGTTCGTTCGAGCTGAGCCGGCTGGAGAAGCAGACCGGTGAGCTGACGGACGACCAGCAGGAACTCCAGCAGGCCGTGGACGCGGTCTCCGCGCCGGGCGCCCTCGAACGCCGCGCCCGGGAACTGGGCATGGTGCCGGGCGGCAACCCGGCGTTCCTCGCCCCGGACGGCACGGTCCGCGGCAAGCCGAGCGAGGCGACGGAGGAGCCGCACCCCCTGCACGCCCCGGCCGGGCCGTCGCTCCCCGGAGCGCTCGGCGCCTTCGCCGCCCAGGGCGCCCACGCGCCGGCCCCGGGCGCCCCGGGGACCGCACCCGCCGGTGCCCCGGCCGCACCGGGCGCCGCCGGTGCCCCCGCGCCGTCCGCCCCGCCCCGCCCGCCCGGCTCACCGGCCCCGGCCGGTTCCGCGGCACCGGCCGCCCCGTCGCCCGCCGCGGCCGTCCCCGCCCCGACAACCTCCGGCAGGTGAACCCGGTGACGTACCAGGCCCCCCAGCCGTACGACGCAGGAGCGCCCCGGCCCCCCGCGGCCACGGGCACCGGCGTCCCGCACCGGAGGGCCGCGTCATGACCGCGCCCAAGGACCCCCGGCGCCGCGTGCCGCGCCCCGCGCAGAGCGGCGG
>NZ_JBHYGX010000030.1:70914-74684 GCF_042739975.1 Streptomyces sp. NPDC059080 | reverse complement strand
CCATAGTTTTATATAGAGTCCACCCCCCCCGATCGGTCCACCGCGCTGAGCGGCGCGCCCCCCCCCCGGGGGGGCGCGGGCCCCCCCCCCCACGTATGTGGTCTCAGTTGCGGCTATCCCCCGTTGAGGACGGCCCGGCACACGTTGCAGTACATGGCTGCGTTCCGCCCGTAGCGCCGCATCAGCTGGCCGCAGCCGGTGCACGACCCGAGCTCCCACGGCGGGCATCCCAGCGCGGCGGAGGCGGCGGCGCGCTCCACGGCGGTGATCCGCATCGGGTCACGGGAGCGTTGCACCGGCATGCGGGGCAACGTGAAGCCGCCGGTCGGCTGATCGAGATCACGAAGGGGCCGACCGTCGCTGACGAACCAGCCCTCCTCTCCCGCCCGGCAGGTGCGGTCGATCTCCTGCTCGGCGAAGGTGATCACGTCGTCCTCGTCTTCGGCCGGGGCCGCGGGAAGAGGGGGCAAGGAGGGCATTGGCGACACGCTCGCGGCAAAGATTCGCGCCTCCCTGACCTACTACCGTCCCCTGTTGGCTGAGGCCGGCTGCGAGGTCAGGTTGCACGACACCACCCTCTACACCTCCCTGTTCCGCTACGACGACGACCTTCTGGTCAACCCGCATGTCTGGGACCAGCCGGCCAGTGCCAACCCTCTGCTCCATCTCAAGAGAGCCGATGCTGCAGGGTGGTTCGACAACTACGCGCAGAGTTTCGAAGCTGTCTGGGCCACCGCGCGGCCTTGGACGCCAGACCAGGAGGGGCCCTCGTCACATGGGCAGGACTGAGTACTACAACGATCCCAAGGCCCCCAAGGCAAACACGCTCATTCCCGCCAACAACCTGCTCGTCGTCGACGACAGCGGCGCCATCCTGCTCCAGCGCCGTCGAGACACAGGCCAGTGGGCCTTGCCGGGCGGCGCCCAGGACATCGGGGAGACGGCGGCACAGTGCGCCGTGCGCGAATGCCTCGAAGAGACCGGCATCATCGCCGAGGAAGCGAGCTGCTGACGCATGGGCGCAGCCCATACTCCTTGTCGACCGCAACGGCTTTGTCATCGCTTACTGACACGCTTAGCGTCTCACCTCGTCGCCTGGAGGACAGCATGAGTACCGATCTCGGCCCGCTGGTCATAGCGCGCAAAAGCGGCAGCGAGCCGATACGGGTCAATGGCGAGACAGTGGGCAAGCTCGCTGACTTCTGGAGCTGGGCATGCTCCGACTTGGCCAACAACACCATGCGTGGCGTCCTGGCTGAGTACCTTGTGGCCACAGCACTGGGCGCCGCTACCGGTACCCGCACAGAATGGGACACGGTTGACATCCGTACGTCCGAGAAGTGGCGCATCGAGGTGAAGTCGGCGGCCTACCTGCAGTCGTGGGCACAGTCCCGGCCGTCGAAGGTTTCGTTCGACATCGCGCCAGCCTCCGGCTGGGACGCCCAGACTGGTGCCACCTCAGCCGAAGTGCTGCGCCGCTCAGACGTGTACGTCTTCTGCCTGCTGCACCACCAGAACAAACAGACGCTCGATCCCCTCTCCCTCGACCAATGGACTTTCTACGTCCTGCCCACCCGAGTCCTGGACGAACGCTGCCAGATCCAGAAGACCATCACGCTATCCAGCCTGGAGCGCCTCAGCCCACTGAAGACCGACTTCACCGGCCTGCCAAAGGCAGTGTCCGCGTGCATGGAAGACACGCGATAGCCCCAGGTCCGCGGGCTCACCCCCTGCGGTGAGCCCCGTCGCGGCCTTCCCTGCTCGCCGCCCCTCGGCTCCAAGCGAGATCGAGCAGGCCGCCACCACGGCCGGCCGAGCACCGGTCTGCCGGGGACGGATCGTCACCGGCACGCAATGGGGCACGAAGGGTCGCTACAGCGTGCCTCCCCGCTGGGCCATCCCCACACAGGCTCGCCTTCTGGCCGCAGATGGTCTCTCCTCATATCAAAGGAAGAGGTGGCCGAATCCGGTCGTGCGACCCCTTGTGCGTACTTGTATGCGCTCCCCCGCACTCTTCTAGCGTCCAACGGCTCACGCCACACAGCAACGACAGTAGGGGCGCCGTTGAACGAGGACGAAACCAAAGCCATCGCCGAGATCCTGGACGAACTGGGCACCACCTCCAACGTTCAGGTCCGCTCGTCTCACGAACTCGCCGCTGAGGTCAACAAGGCGGCTACAGACGAAGACAAGAAGCGCGCGGAGGACGGGCGGGGCCCGCTGCGCAGGCGCACCGACTACAGAGCCGTTCGGAAAGCGCCGCGATCACTGTCACTCACTCCTTGGCAAGTCCTGCACGCCATCGGCCTTGGCGCTGCGGCGGCCCGTCAGGGGGCCGGGCGAGGACTCGCTGAGCACTGGGGCAGCCTGCGCTACAGCCAGGCGCTGGAAGCGAACCGGGGTCGGTTCCTGCAGTTGTCGTCCGAGGGGCGCGATCTCCTGCGCTTCTACAAGGCCACACAGTCCGGAGAGATCGGCACCGGCTTCGCCTCGCTGCTGGCCGAGCACATAGTCAGGTCCCGGTACCCCGACCACTCGGTTTCCGTGATCCCGGCGGACATCGCCCTGAAAGCTGGCTGGACCCTGCGCAGCTCCGGCACCGGGCCTCGCCCGGAACCGTTGCAGCGACGACCCCACTTTTTCGTCGAAGCCTGGCAACCTGGAAAGCCGTCCAAGATCTTCCTTCTGTCCTCGAAGGGAACTCACAGCAGCGTTCATCAGGTGTACAAGCAGCTCAGCACCGCCAGTGCCCATGTGGAGTCAGTGCACATCGGCCCCTACGGCACTGTCCCCTACCTGCTCATCGGCACCGAGATCCCGGCCAAGGAAAGTCTCGCCCTGCATGTTCTGGAGGCGCCGGGCACAACCCTGCTCCGCCCGCCCGGCGAAGAATCGGGAGTCGACCTCGACCTCGCGCTCGGGCAGGGAAACCTCATGTCCGATGTCGTACTGCCTACGGAAGGTGGCAGGAGGACCATTCCCGGATTCCAGGTACTGCCCGGTTCCTTCACTTGGTTCAGCGTCGTGCTGGCCCGGACGGAAGCAGCCACACTCACTGCCTTCACCGGAGGTGGCAGACCCACCGCCCAGTACCTGACCAAGGAGCAAGGACGACGCCACTTCCAGCACGACACCCAGGCCAACACGGCCAGGATGCGAGACGCGGAGCACCGCATCCACGACATCGACTTCGTCGGCACCGATCACATCTACCGCCTCAACGGCACTCGGGTAGAAGCGTTCTCCGGGCTCAAGAGAAGTCTCTACACGCATCTCCACCACGGGCGCGTCAACGAGTACCGTCGCGAGGTGCACGGCCTGCGAGGACAGTGGCCGCAGCGCAGCACAGCGAAGCACTGGAACACGGTGTCGATCCGAGCCGACGGGACAGTGCTGGCTATCCGCCTCCGGGACGAGTGATCCAGGAGCCAGCGAAAGCTCCTGGTCCGCGCCAACGCGGGTCGGGCGGAGGTGCGCACAGCCGCGCAGGTGCTGGTGAAGAAGGGGCGGTGCGGCTGGGCCGCCTCCTCGACACGGCTCTCGATGGTCTCAGTCCTAGTCTCATTCACCCCGGTCCGGGCCCGTCCGAGCGCGGTCGCCCCGGAGGCTCCGACGCAGGTCAGAACATCCACGGCCCCTGCCGAACCCCCACACGAACATTTGGAAAGCGTGTTGGGGGCAACCCCTCACGAGTTCGAATCTCGTATCCTCCGCCAGTGCCTCACCGGGCACTAACGTTGAAGGGCCCCCTGTTCGCAGTGGGGCCCTTC
>NZ_JBHYGX010000030.1:67693-70904 GCF_042739975.1 Streptomyces sp. NPDC059080 | reverse complement strand
CACCCCCGCATCCGCCTGAATTGGAGGGCGGGGGGGCTGGGTGATGGTATAACGCCACCGCGTTTGAAGGGCCCCCTGTTCGCAGTGGGGCCCTTCAACGTTAGTGCCCGGTGGTGTTCCGCATCTCGCTGGCGTCGCGTGGGTCTGCGCGGCAACGCCTACGTGCCGATGGCCGCGACGATCACACCGAGAGCCAAGATCGCACTGCCAGCGAACGCGGAGCCCGCGACAAGTGCAGCATCAGCCACTCCTGATCCGGTGTGCGTCTTGAGGATGAAGGCCGCGAGCGCGACGACGGCGGAGAAGAGCATCACCACCAAAAGCCAGGCGCACCTCGTGGCGATGGGCAGGCGGCTCATCGGGCGATCCTCTCGGAGAAAACGTCGGGGGAAACGTCAGGCTCTGTGCCGGGCTGCGGCATGTCACACATCAGCTGTTCCGCCAAAGCGCCACGCATCCGGGACGCGGCATCGGCAGCTTCCCTGTGCGCAGTGATCTGCTCATCGAGCTCACCGAGCGCCACTGCGATGCGCCGCTGCTCGGGCCAGGACGGGATCGGAACCAGCAAGGACTGGAGGTCCGACTTGCTGATCGAAGGCACGGTCGTCTTCTCTGACCGGCTCTTGATCCATTCCACCGTGCGCGGCAGTGAGAGGTAGGCCAGAAGATAGGGCGGAAAGACCTCCGGCCCGAACGTGTGCAGACGCATCAGGTTTGTGCCGAACAGCCACCCCACCTGATCCGCCCCCACCTGAGCCACAGGCCCCACGGTGCCCGTCCGGGCGCAGAGGATGTCCCCCTCGGACAGAGCGAAGCGCCGCATGCGCTCTTCCGTCCTGTACGAGACCGAGGTGCTCCGGGCGTCGGTGATCCGCCGATCACGCAAGTGTGTGGGCTGCACAACCGGTACCTCACCGGCGGGTACGTAAATCTCCTTCCTCAACAGTGCTGGAGACGGACCGGCCTGGAGTTGGCACAGATCCCCAAGACGCTGCCAATCCTGGCCTTCGGAAGAGTCCCTCTCCGTCCGGGTGGACCACCGGTCGGTCCGGCTGGACTCCACGACACGGTCGTCGGCCCGGGTGGTCTTCTCTCCCGACCGCAACAGATCGGCGTATGCCTGCGCCACCTCGTCGGCGGTTGCCTTGGGCTGGCTCGGGAGCGGCGCGTAGTCAGCGGGATTCAGCGACGAACCGTGCGCGATAACGGCCTCCCTCGGAAGAGCCACAGATGGCATACGCAGATCGGGGTGTCCTGTGTCCCCCTCCTCCGAAGCACGCCACGACCGGTAGGCGTTGACGATCAGAGCACGGTCGTCGGTCTCCAGGACGGAGAGCTTTCTGGACACCTGTGCTCCCAGGCCGGAGGCGTTGACGAAGAGAACTTTCCCCGGCCCCTTTTCCTGCGTCTCCGGCTTCAGGATCCAGGCGTTGACGGAGATTGCGGTCGTGCTGAACAGCTTGGCCGGAAGAGCCACGACACACTCCACGACTCCGCGCTCCACCAAGGCGTGCCGAATGCGCTGCTCCTTCGAGTTGGAGGAAACAGCAGCGCTGTTGGGCATGAGAACCACCGCTCGGCCGCCCCTATTGAGGGACATCACGGCGTGCTGAGGCCAGGCCAGGTTGGCGTTGGAGGCCGGGGGTTCGCCGTATGCCCAATAGCTGGGGTCGACCGCTCCCACCGGGACATTGAAGGGGGGATTGGCGAGAACGAGGTCGAAGCGATGCGGCATGGATTTCACTGCCCAGGGGGCGGGGATTCCCGTCAGTTCCTGCCGCTCGGGACGGACGCCGTGCACCATGAGGTTCATGACCGCCAGGACGCGTGTCTCCAGATTTGCACTCCCGATGCTCACAGCTGGTGCGTGCGTATCCGGAGTGAAACCCTGCCCTTGCCGTGCGGTCAGTACAGCCGACAGAAGCTCGCCTCCCCGGCAGTTCGGGTCGTAGACGCTCCGATCCGACGCGCCCGGATCCAGCAGCTCGGCCAGAAGGCTCGCGACGGCGGGCGGCGTGAAGGCATCTTGACTGCCCATCCCCGCTTGGAGCGCGTATCGGCTCAGGAGCTCCGCGAAGTCCCCGCGTTCCAGCATTTCGACCCTGTCGAGGAGGCGGAGGAGGGCACGCCGACTATGGGCGGTCAGACCTTCCAGTCTTGCTCCCACGCCGCTGGGGACACCCAGCTCGGCAAGAATCCGCTCAACATTGCGTGCGACAGCCGGCAAGGCTCTGTGGAGGAATCTTCCTCCCCGGTCGGCGGTCGCGTGCCGCCGTACGTCGGCCCATCGGCCCGGTCCAGCCCATCGGAGGAAGACGAGAGAGAGCAACAAGTACAGGAAGTTCGCCTGCGGGGCTGAGCCCCAGCTGCCCTCGCTCTGCTCGCGCAGCAGGTCGTTCACCACGGCGCTGCGATCCTCTTCGCCCGGTTTCTGCGCCGCGGGATGGTGCACCAGCGGGAATCCCGCGGTTCCACGGACCTTCGTGGCTTCGTCTTGAGACGCTGCGGCAATCCAGACGCGAGCCCGGTCGGCGTAGGTGACGCCTACCGGCTCGTCTGCCCTGCGTGCCCTGGACGGCACTGGTCGGCTGTCAAGCCAGGCGACCATCTCGGGCAAGGAGTAGTACTCCGTACCCGCAACGTTCGTGGGCTTCGGAAAGTCCGAGTGCCGCTGCTCCCAGTTGGTGATCGCGGAGCGACGGACATCGGCCATTCTCGCGATCTCGGCTCTCGATACCAGCCTTTGCCGCGCATACCCCGTGGTTCCCATACCTCCCCCTCGTGTCATACGAACTCGGCCCGCTACGGGCTTCGATGGACACGATGCTAGGGAGACCGCGTCTACCCAAGCAACTGCGCATTGTGCTGCGCTAGGAGAGCACCTCTTGCCTCACCGCTCCAGTGAAGGCGGAACGCTTTGCCGATACTTGCCCTTATGCCCCTTATAGACAGGGCAAATGCCCCTGACTCACCTTTCACGCCTTGATCAATGAAAATCCTTCTGTGAACAGCTACCACACACGACCAACGCTCCCTGGAGGGTTGCCGGCTGTCGGCCGTGTTGGGGGCACCGCCTCACGAGTTCGAATCTCGTGTCCTCCGCCAGTGCCTCACCGGGCACGATGTTGAAGGGCCCCCCCCCCCGGCGGGGGGGGGGGGGGACAAACGTTGGGGGGCCTGGGGGGGGGGCGGGGGGCGGGGGGGGGGGCGC